>QHZW01000156.1 GCA_003224815.1 Acidobacteriota bacterium
ACTCAGCACCCTTCAATGCGGTGGAAGCGTGTTCGGAAGGCGGCAGTGGTGGGCAGTTTCGAGGCCCTTTTGCCGCGGAGAATCGTCCGAAACCCGTTAATCATTCAAAGGTCACAAATGGAGGAATTCGCCATGCGCAACTGGCCCCGTAGCTTTGCGTCCCGCTGGTCCGGGCTGTTGAAGTTGTCGGTCGTCGCACTGCTGTCGGTCTTAATCGCGCCCGCCGCTTTTGCCCAAGCCGGCGGAGAAGCCAACCTTAAGCTGCCTGATCTTTCTTCCGTCAACTTCCTGGGAGTGGATGGGCATCGGCTGCTCATGGTTGGCATTCTGTTCTGCATCTTCGGCCTCGGCTTCGGGCTCGTTATCTATTCGCGCCTGAAGAACCTGCCGGTGCACCGCTCCATGCGCGAGATATCGGAATTAATCTACGAGACCTGCAAGACGTATCTGGTCACGCAAGGCAAGTTCCTGCTGCTGCTGTGGGTCTTCATCGCCGTTATTATCCTGCTGTATTTCGGAGTGCTGCTGAAGTACGAGGCCGCCCGGGTAATCATTATTCTTGCCTTCAGCGTTGTGGGAATTGCAGGCAGCTACGGCGTGGCCTGGTTCGGAATTCGCGTCAACACTTTTGCCAATTCGCGGACGGCATTTGCCAGCCTGCGGGGTAAGCCGTACCCAATCTATCGGATTCCGCTCTCCGCCGGCATGAGCATTGGCATGATGCTGATCAGCGTTGAACTGCTGATCATGCTTTTCATTCTTTTGTTTATTCCCGGCGATTACGCTGGCCCATGCTTTATCGGATTCGCAATCGGCGAATCGCTCGGCGCGGCGGCTCTGCGAATTGCTGGCGGCATCTTCACCAAGATTGCCGACATCGGATCCGACCTGATGAAAATTGTCTTCAAGATCAAGGAAGACGATGCGCGCAATCCCGGCGTGATTGCTGATTGCACTGGAGACAATGCCGGCGACTCTGTTGGCCCGTCTGCTGATGGCTTTGAAACCTACGGCGTGACCGGCGTGGCGCTGATTACTTTCATCCTGCTCGGCGTAAGGACCCCTGCTGTGCAGGTTGAGTTGCTGGTCTGGATCTTCGTCATGCGCATCATGATGCTGGTGGCCAGCGCGGCCGCGTACTTCATCAATGCGGGTATCGCGAAGGCACGTTACGAGAACTCGAACGACATGAGCTTCGAGGCGCCGCTTACTTCACTGGTCTGGATTACATCCGCGGTTTCGATTGCCTTGACGTTCCTGATTTCAAATCTCATCATTCCTGATCTAGGTGGTGATGGAACTCAGTGGTGGAAATTGGCTTCAATCATCTCCTGCGGCACACTGGCGGGAGCAATCATTCCTGAACTGGTAAAGGTTTTTACATCAGTCGAGTCGCGACACACCCGAGAGGTAGTGATCTCTGCGCAGGAAGGCGGGGCATCTCTGGGCATTCTTTCCGGGTTTGTCGCGGGCAATTTCTCCGCCTACTATCTTGGCGGCTCGATGGTCGTTCTTATGGCCGTCGGATACTACGTGAGCACCATGGGTTTGGCGGAGGCTGCGGGCATGATTGCCGCACCCGTGTTTGCCTTCGGTCTGGTTGCTTTTGGGTTCCTCGGTATGGGGCCGGTGACGATTGCCGTGGATTCCTACGGTCCTGTCACAGATAATGCGCAATCGGTTTATGAGCTATCGCTCATCGAGCAAGTTCCCAATGTTCAATCCGAGCTGAAGAAGGATTTCAACATTGACGTGAACTTCGAGCGCGCCAAGCACCTGCTCGAAGCGAACGACGGTGCGGGCAATACGTTCAAAGCAACAGCGAAGCCGGTCTTGATCGGGACTGCTGTAGTCGGCGCGACCACGATGATCTTTTCCATCATCATGGCGCTCACTGACGGGCTCACGGTCAATGTGGACAAACTCTCGCTTCTGCACGCGCCGTTTGTGTTGGGACTGATCAGTGGCGGAGCGATCATCTATTGGTTTACTGGCGCGTCCACTCAGGCCGTGACCACGGGTGCGTATCGCGCGGTGGAATTCATTAAGGCCAACATTCGTCTTGAGGGCGTTGAAAAAGCTTCAGTCGCGGACAGCAAGAAAGTAGTGCAAATCTGCACTCAATACGCTCAAAAAGGCATGCTTAACATCTTCCTGGCTGTGTTCTTTGCCACGCTCTCGTTCGCGTTCATTGAGCCGTTCTACTTCATTGGCTATTTGATCTCGATCGCTATCTTCGGTTTGTATCAGGCGATCTTCATGGCCAACGCCGGCGGCGCCTGGGACAATGCCAAGAAGATTGTCGAAGTGGATTTAAAGCAAAAGGGAACGCCGCTGCATGACGCTACCGTTATCGGCGACACTGTGGGTGATCCGTTCAAAGACACTTCGTCCGTGGCTCTAAACCCGGTAATCAAGTTCACGACTCTGTTCGGATTGCTAGCCGTCGAACTCGCAGTCGAGTTGACGGCGAAGAACGGCCCGCTTACACACGGACTCGCCTTGCTGTTTTTCCTTGTGTCCTTCTTCTTTGTGTATCGCTCGTTCTACGGAATGCGCATTGGAGTAGATGTGAAAAAGCAGGAAGTTCGAGTTGCGGCAGATTAGAACTGCGAATGGAGGACGGGCGTCCTCGCCCGTCCAGCAGTCTGGTGAGGCCAGCCGCTCTCGGCTGTCCGGTCGAGCGACGCTCGACCATTATTCAGGTTCTCTCAGTTGCCTGATGTACAGCACCAACTGCCATCTCTGTAGCTCCGGCAACTTGCTAAACGACGGCATTCCGCGGTTGGCATTTCCGTTAGTAATCTTCCAGAACAGTGTCCCATCGCTCTGCTCCTGCACGACGGGCAAATGGAAATTCGCCGAATGCTTCTTCTCCATGCCGGAACCGTTTTTCCCGTGGCACTCAGCACAATTCTTCGCGAACAGCTTGCGTCCACCTGCAGCGGCTTCAGGGCGCGATGCCAGGGGGTTCTGCCGAGCTGTGGCTACTTCCGAGGCACGCCAACTTGTATCCGGCTGATATCCGGGATTCTGCGCTGCCGCGACCACCGAAGCTAAGCACACCAGCCCCGCCCAAAACGTCACGGCTTCCTCCCAAATAGCTTGGAAATCCTGGTACCAACTCCTTGAAACTCGTATGAATATCCGAACCGAATCAGCACCGGATTGCTTTCGTGGGTTAATCCCCAACTGGGAGAAAAGCGTAGTGTGGAGTTGTCGCTCACCGCCCATGAAATCACCGGCGCGACGTAGTGTGCAGTATCGTGAACTCCAAAGCCGAGAGTGCTGCCGAGTCCGCCGTACATCTCGATTCCGGCGATGAAGTTCTCGCGGCAGAAGCGGCATTCGGCGCAAGAAGCAAGCCTGGCCAGCGGCCGTGCAACCCCGAACGAATACCCGAATTCCACTCCTTCCGACTCTGAGAAATTCTTGGTGGCGATAAAGTTTTCAGAAATATTCCAGTCGTGATAATCGCTCGAAAGAATCAGCTTGGTCTCGACTTCGTGCGCATGCTCTGGAGTGAGAAGCGCATTACGCGACGTCAGGTCCGGGCCTCCGCCTTCGACCTCCTTCTGAATGCGGCTGGCCTCATTTACGCTCTCATATTCCAGATACAGAACCGGATTAATCCAGTGCTCGCGACTGAGCGGCTTGTAGCGATTCTCAAATCTCCATCCGGTAAACACGCTGCTGTCGCCCGGCGAGGATTGGCCCTCAAGATAGAACTCCGAAGTCCACTGTGCGGTTACCCCGTATTCCATTTCCATATACGGCGCCGTGTAGGACCTTTGGCCAGAGCGAGGAATTCCGGAGGTAGTAGATGTCTCGATCTCGAGATTGCCAGGTTCTTCCATGTGATGCGTGTAAGTCACAAAAAAAGGGCTCTCCTGCCCGAAGGCTGTTCCCGACAATAGGAAAGCGGATGCGAGTAAGAGGAAGCAAGCCTTGAACATTGTTCTCCTAATTGCAATTCGTTTGCAACTTCTAGTTGCAACTGAGTTGCATGTAATTGGCAATGGTCATCCTAAGTCGGCTGAGGGATCTGCGTCAAGACATGCGGATATTTTGTGTTTCAGTGAGGATGCAACCACTTGCAACAGCTATTCGGATGGATTGGTGCGGCAATCCGCGCAGTAGCCGCCCACTTCTAGTCGGCTGACAACAATATGAAACCGGCAGTCGCGCTGGATCTGTCCCTTGAGTCGATCAAAAAGATCGCTCTCAAACTCCATAATTTTCCCGCAGCGCAGACAGGCCATATGGATGTGATCCCGCTGCGGACGACGCTCGT
Organism: Acidobacteriota bacterium; assembly: GCA_003224815.1. Classification (GTDB taxonomy): domain Bacteria; phylum Acidobacteriota; class Terriglobia; order Terriglobales; family Acidobacteriaceae; genus Gp1-AA145. Next base: position 4,295 of record QHZW01000156.1, read on the forward strand.
AAAAGTGCTTCTCTCCCTGCATGTGCATCAGGTCGAGCTCGTCCACCAGCCCGTGGCGCTTGAGGAGCTTAAGCGTACGGTAAACAGTGACACGATCAATTTCGGGATCGAGCTTCTTGGCATGACGAAGAATTTGCGACGCGTCAAGGTGCTGCTTGGCATTTTCGACCACGCCTAGAATGGTGCGGCGTTGCCGAGTCAACCGGAGACCGCGCGATGCCAATGCGGCCTGCAAACGCCCCGGAGCTTCAGTTGCCGGTAGTGGCATATTAGGTTCTCGCCTGTTAATGAAACTGTGTTGCAACAGGATAGAACAAAGAACCGGCGGAATGCAATCTGTCGGGAAAGTCAGAAAGGAGAAGTCAGAATGCAGAAGTGAAAATTCGAATCAAAAAGGCAGAAATCAGAACACAGATTGTCTAGTTCTCCATTCACTTCTGCATTCTTACTTCTAAATTCGTTCTTAATCACTACCGCGCATCTTGGTTTTCACGCTATGCGCGAGTTTCTCGATTTCGTCCGCTTTCTTGATCACATCCAATGACAGAATATTTTCGTTGGACTTGTCGACGTACTCTTTGAGCTCAGTCGAAAGCTTGAAAAGCTTATCGGCGTCACGTTTTAGTTCCGTTTGTCGTTGCTGATTCGCCTGCTTCTCCATTCTCTTCTGCATCTCTGGAGGAACGCTGGGTTCGTTTTCCGGGGGCCGACGTTGAGAACCGGGTGGTGGGGAAATTTCCGGAAGTTGTGGCTGCTGTTGCCCTGGAATCGCCGGCGACGCAATCAAAAAAAACAAAACCGCAAGCGCATATTTTTTCAAAGGCACGGTGGACCTCGTGATCACGATTATATGCGGCACATTATATGTTCGCAGGGCGCTCTCTTGCCGATTGTTATAATCAGGCACTGCAATGTCCTTCTGCTTGCTGCAAACCAGTCTTATCACTGAAGCGGTAGTCAATATGCCGGCGCTGTTGCGAGATTGGCGCCAGGACACGCTGGAATTTTTACGTCATGACGTACCCAAAATTGTGCTGGTTGTGATCGGTGCGTACGTTCTGATTCGAGTCTTGCGCGCAGTCGCAAGAAAAAGCGCCGAATTGCAAATTCGTAAATTGCCGCCGGGGGTTCGCGTGCAGCAGGTGCGGACGGTGGCGAGCGTACTCACCAGCATTGGTGTTTTTGTCATTTCCTTTGTTGCTATGCTGATGGTGTTGGGGCAGCTTGGGCTGAATCTTGGTCCCATGCTGGCTAGCGCCGGAATTGCCGGCCTCGCAATCGGCTTCGGCGCGCAAACGCTGGTGCATGATTTCATTAACGGCTTCTTCATTCTTCTGGAAAATCAATATGACATTGGCGACACAATTCGCATAGCCGGCGTGAAGGGAACTGTCGAACGAATGAGCCTGCGCAATACTGTTTTACGGGACGAAGACGGCACCGTACATATGGTTCCGAACAGTGCGATCCAGATCGTGTCGAACACCACGCGCGACTGGTCGCAGCTTGCTCTTCGAGTGACGGTGGCATACAGCGAACCCAGCGACAAAATAGTGGGGTTGCTGAAACACATTGGCGCGGATCTTAGAAACGACGAAACGTTTGGGCAGGAGATTGTCAGCGACATCGACGTGCCTGGAATTGATCGAGTCGGGAACGGTGAGGCCGAATATCTCGTGCTGATCAAGACGCGACCAAACAAGCAATATGCGGTCACTCGCGAGATGCGACGCCGAATCAAAGATTGTTTCGAGAAAAACAATGTGCAGCCAGCCGGCCCAGGGCGGATTTATGTAATGGATCAGGGGGCGCCCAAAGCGTCCTGAAAATTATTTCTGACACTTTGGACAGTAGTGGCTGCTTCTACCAGCGATCACAACTCGCTTGATCGGAGTCTTGCAAACCAGGCAAGGATGCAGAAGCGCCAATTCTTGTCGCGTCAGCGAAGCCGCCCGGCGGCGTGGGCGCACCCTGGCGCGGAACAAGGCCTCATCGGCATAAATGTTTCCCACCCCGCTGAGCAACTTCTGATTCAGCAGTGCACTCTTTATCGCCGTCTTGCGTCCGCCGAACAATTTTGCGAAATCAGATGCAGATATCTCAAGCGGCTCTTTTCCTGGCGCTTCAAACTTCTCGATTACGCTGAGCCGTCCGAAACGCCGAGGATCAACGAAGCGAAGCTCGCGTCCCGAGGCGAGACTAACGACAGCGTGGGTATGTTTCTCCCGATCCGAGTCGGGCGCGCAAACCTGCATGCTGCCGGTCATGCCGAGGTGGACGATCCACTGCGCCGGTCTCGCGCCGTTCGATGCCGGGCTCGGCCTTTCCGGTGCCAGGTCGAATACGATGTGTTTTCCAGAGCGTCGTACACCCATAATTTTTTTTGCCTGCAGCGCGGCGGCAATTTCTGCGGCCGACGACTTCAGCGGCTCAGGCTTCGAGCCCAGCCACACTGATTCAATCACGTCCCCCGCGACGCGCTTGTGCAGACCGCGAGCGATGGTTTCGACTTCAGGAAGCTCAGGCATATCGGAGGAAAGAAGCTCTGACTTTAGATTAACGTGCCGTAATTTGGATTCTGACGGATCTCCCAGGGCCAAGAACTTACCGCACGCTCAGTATTTCTTGGGTGGCACGCTTCCCGCTTGCAATCGCGCCGTGTACGGTGCCGTTGTTGCCCGAAGTGTCCGTCGCCTCGCCGGCGAAGAACAATGTGTTCTCGATTGGTGCTCCCAGCGTTTTTTGACAGCCCTCACCTCCAACTTTCACGTAGCTGTAAGCGCCGAGCGAGAACGGATCGGAATTCCAGTCATGAAAATATGCTGCGGCGAGTTCCGATTGTAATGGCTCTTTAGACTCGCCGAGTAGCCCCGCCAACGAATCGATGGCCTTATCAGCAATGCGGCCCTCGCTCATACCGCTCAGGCTGTCCGCGTAGCGAGCGGCAGCCCAGCCGGTGATGATCGGCACCGGATCTGGCGCCTGTGTCCACCAGGTCGGAAATATTTCATCACCTGAAAATAGAAAGCTCATGTCAGCGAGGGTCTCCCCATCTGCCGCAACACTTTCCCAAACGCGCCGATGGAAGCAGAGCGCCACGCGCACCACTTTCCCCATCGCAAGCTTTTCCAACGCTCCAAGCTTTGCGGGCGGCAACCCTGGCTGGAAGTGCAGGCCATCATCCTGGTCCAGCACAGCTTTCTGTAAAACGCTCAGCGGGAACGTAACCAGAGCGCGCGGAGCGGTAAAGGCCTCATCTCCGCGCGAAGAACGGGCGACAACCTCGACCATTCCCGACTTCCATCGGACCTCGTCAACCCTTGTGCTTAGGTGGACCGGAACCCCTCGCGCGGCGAGCTCATCCGTGAAGATTTCCAGCAGCGACTGATATCCGCCTTTGATGTGAAAGGCGCGGCCACCCTGAATCTGTTCCTCGGCTTTCTGCTGATGCACCAGCCAGTGCACGCTCACTTGTCCGGGATCGGCGGCATTGAATCCGCCAACGTACCCGATCGCGTGCCGCTTAGCCTCCTCGTGTCCCGAGTCGCCGAATCTTCGCGAAAGAAAGTCGAGAAACGACTGGTCCGGAGATTCATCGTGCATTTTGCTGAGAATCTGTTCGACCTCTTTGAAGAATTTGCAGCGCTCAAGCTTAGCGTCAGTCGAGCACCAGAAATCACCTTCGAGTTCGCTCACTGCAAGGTTGTGGTCCTGCATCGGAAGCCAGATTTCCGGCGCAAGACCATGAACGAATTCCGCACCGAGTTCGACCGGGTGATTAAGACTCTGATCAAGTTGGGTGAAGACGCGGCCGCCAATGCGATCGCGGGCTTCAATGATTTCAACCCGTAGCCCTGCGCGGGAGAGATCGATTGCGGCGGAAAGTCCGGCGACACCGGCACCGAGGATGAGAACGTCTGGAGACATGCCCCGCTAAGTAGGATAAAAGTCAAAATCCCCACCCTGTCACAAAGAGCGCGACAAGGGTGGGGCAACTCGAATCCAGAGAAAACGCGATTTACCGAGAGGCGAGCGCCGGCTCCAGTTTTCCCGACTTGAACGCCTCGTAACGTTTGTTGACCTCGTCCCAGTTGACCACGCCCCACCAGGCAGCGAGGTATTCGGGACGGCGGTTATTGTATTTCAGGTAATAAGCATGCTCCCAAACGTCGTTGCCGAAGATAGGGAACAGGCCTTGCGAAATCGGATTGTCCTGGTTCGGCGTGCTCATTATCTGCACGTCTCCACCAGGTTTTCCTGCCAGCCAAACCCATCCGCTGCCGAATTGCTTCGCACCG
>QHZW01000157.1 GCA_003224815.1 Acidobacteriota bacterium
AATTCTTTTCCGCGCATGACTATAAGACGCTGCAGGCGCTTTGCCAAACCATCATTCCCGCGGACGCAGACTCAGGCGGGGCGATCGAAGCCGGTGCGCCGGAGTTTATTGATCTGCTCACCAGCGAGAACAAGGATTATCAGATTACGCTCGGCGGCGGGCTGATGTGGCTGGACAGCACGTGCTCCGATCGTTATGGCATGGCTTATCTCGAGTGCACGCCAGAGCAGCAAAAGGAAATTCTGGACAAGATCGCCTACCGCAAGAACGCGCTTGCTGATTCATCTTTGGATCAAGGCGTCGCGTTCTTCTCCTCCTTGCGCAATATGACTGCGGACGGGTTCTTCACTAGCAAGCTTGGTATCCAGTATCTGGGTTATATCGGCAACACTTTTCTCAAGGAGTTTCCTGGCTGCCCGCCGCTGCCGGAGGCCTGACCAGACTCCTTACTGCTTCAATCACAACCTCGGGCCGCTCGCCGGGTATGTTGTGTCCGCTGCCTTCTGCAGCAATCAGTCGTGAATTGGAGGAAAGGTTCAGCGCATCGTGCTGCTGTTGCGTGTGACGTGCCTCCTCGCTTGCGTCGTGGCCTCGCGTAGGGTCGCGCGAGATGACAATCAGGGGCACCGTTCCGAGACTTGTAATCGCGCGAATTTCAGCTGCGCTCTGTGACATTTGCGACCACTCGCGGTAGTAAGCCGCGAAAACGCGCGAGCGGCAATTGGCCGCCTCTGCCGAACGCCGCATGTCCGATGATCCTCCGCCGCACCAGTGCCTCCGTCGCGGCAGGCCGAAAGGCACCGTCCACTGTAAGGAACGTAGCCAAAGCCTGTGGTTTAGCGGAAAAGCAGGCGAGGACGGCAGGTTCATACCATCGACAAGCACGAGCCCCGCAGTTTCGTTTGGAAACTTGTGCGCAAACATCTGCCCAACCACCGAGCCGTAGGAATGCGCGACGATGATATATGGTGCCTTCTCGCCGGCGGTGTGCAAAAGGGTGTGCAACTCTTCCGACATTGCGCTGGGAACACGCGCACGCGGGCTGGCTTCGCTCCAGCCGTATCCCGCGCGATCATACGAGCAAACACGAACGAAACGGGCGATCTCCGGCTGCACTCGATCCCAATCGAGATACGAGCCTTCAAGGCCATAGTCCAGGACGACAGTAGGTCCGCCTTCGCCCGCGCAATTCAGGTGCAGGTGATATCCGCCAACATCGATGAGGCGACCGGGTGGCTGATAGAGCTTAGCGTCGCGGGCGCGAGCACGAGTCTCATATGCGTAGCCGACTGCGCACATAATGAGCAGTGCCAGTAAGTCCGCCAAAAGAACATAGCGCAGCCATCGCAGGGAACGTTCGGCATCGCCAGCGCCAATCTTCGCGATGAGCAGCATGATCGCTAAAGCCGCAGGCAGGCCGACGGCAACGATCAACGCCCAGCGCACGGGATGAAAAGTTTCGATCGGGTGTTCTCCGTGGGACGACTATCCCCCGAAGAACCAAAATACACCAAGCGCTCGAACGCATTATTGATTTCCTTCTGGTGGTATTGTGCCCTTCGATTCATCACGGCACCGGTGCGCAGCCGCAGATTGCAGTTGGTGTAAATTGAATGCAATTCCTTCAGTTCACAAGGAGCTTTTATGGCTATGGGGCACATGCCTTCCGCAGGTGCAGTGACGCACACTATGGTCACCACGCAATTCGAGCTGGACGGCTATCGCGTCGTACGGACGCTCGGCGTGGTGCGAGGCATTGTTGTGCGGTCAAGATCGATTTTCGGGACCATCGGCGCGAGCCTGCAGACGATTCTTGGCGGCAACATCACGCTTCTGACACAGCTCTGCGAAAAGACCCGTGCCGATGCTTTTGAGCTGATGCTACAACACGCGGCGCAGCTTGGTGGGAATGCCGTGGTGGGCGCTCGTTACGACGCGACCGAGATCATGCAAGGCGTCACCGAGGTCCTGGCGTACGGCACCGCCGTGCTGGTTGAGCCCGTCAGCCGGCCGTGATGCAAGCCGAATTGCTTCGCGTTTTGGCTTACATGTGGGCAGCATTCGGCGCGTACTGGATGGGAGCCAGCCTCCTGAAACGCCCCCCATCGAACAGCGCCAACGGATCGCCTAACTCATTGCGCGTCGCTCTTCTCGCAGTCACACTTGTTTTGCTGTTTATGAATCGGCAAAAGATCCAGCCACTTTTTCTGGTAGCGCTCGCTCTGGCATGGAGCGGAGTAGCTCTTTTTTGGACAGGCTCAGGTAAAACTTCGCACTCCGGAGAATTTCGTTTCTATCGTCCACTGCGGTTGTTCATCCTTGCAGTGACTTTCTGTTTGCTGTTCTGGAGAGAAACTGGCATTGGTTTCTTCGGGAACCGATTCCTCCCTCGTTCAGACACAATCGCCGTTACCGGATTTCTAGCTACACTCCTGGGCTGGGCAGCGGCAATCTGGGCGCGGGCGCATCTCGGGCGTTATTGGAGCGACAAAGTTGTGCTCCGGGAAGATCACAAGCTGGTTCGCAGCGGTCCGTACGCGTACATGAGGCATCCGATCTACTCTGGAGTTTTGCTCGCCGTGGTTGGAACGGCAGTGGTGCTCGGCGAAGTCCGCGGGATCATCGCATTTGTGCTGCTGCTCACCAACTACGTGGTCAAAGCCAGAAGAGAGGAGAGAATGCTGGCGCAGCAGTTCGGCGAAGAGTTCAGCATTCATCAGCAGCACGCGGGCTTCCTGCTGCCCAGGTTTCACTGAGATGGGATAAACAAATTCGCTCCACTGTGCATTGCTGACTCCTGGTTCCACCTGACACTTACACCCGCAGCACGACATCAAAACAGAGCGCGTATTGGCCCGCATTTTGCGCGGAGCCGCACTGACCTGCACTGTTTTTCGCTTGACAGACCGCTCTGAAACGCATTGTTTGCACCCGGATCCAGCTCACGAGTTTCATTGCGTGCAGCCCTGCCTTCTCATATCCTGCCAATAGTTATGGCGGCCGCGATCCCAACCGGGCCCGAGCAGTTGCTGCTCGCGCTGTTCGTGATTTTCGTGTCGGCAAAGGCCATCGGAGAGTTGTTCGAGCGGATGAACTTGCCATCAGTGCTGGGCGAGATCATGGCTGGGGCGCTGCTCGGCCCATACGCCCTGGGCTGGATTCCGATAAGCGACACAATCCATAGTGTTGCTGATCTGGGAGTAATTTTTGTGCTATTCAGCGCCGGGTTAGAGACGCGGCCCAGCGATCTGATCCGCATTGGCGGGAAATCCATCCGGGTTGCAGTGGCCGGAGTGGTTGTTCCTTTTGTTCTCGGCTTTGTTTATATGAAGCTGCGCGGCGATGTCAGCAGCGAAGCGGTATTTGTCGGTGCCGCGATGGTGGCTACGAGCGTGGGCATTACGGCCAGAATTTTTGCCGACATGCGCCTGCTCTCGACCGAGACAGCAAAGATTATTTTGGGCGCAGCCGTCTTCGACGACATCCTCGGAATGATCATGCTAGCGCTGGTAGGAGGGATGGCATCCGGCGGCGGCGTCAATTGGCTACACATGGGTGTGCTCGTTGGCGAAGCAGTGGGTTTTGCCCTGTTCATGCTGTTTGTTGCACCACGCATCGTTAGCCGCATTGAACCGGGGGTCGCACAATTATCCATGCAGAACGCATCGTTGGTTGTGGCGCTTGCGATTTGCCTTCTGCTTTCCTGGCTGGCGCTGAAGATTGGCATGGCTGCAATTATCGGCGCGTTTTTCGCGGGCCTGGTGTTTGCGGATTATTCGCCGCAATGGAACCTGCTGCCGAGGGTTGGAGGCATCACCGAGTTTTTGGCGCCGTTCTTTTTTTTTGCCATCGGGGCACGCTTGAATGTTTCTTTGATCAAGGGAGACATTTTGGCAGCGGCCGCAATAGTTTCGGTGCTGGCCATCATCTCCAAGGTGATCGGCTGCGGGTTGCCGCTTGTGAACCAGGGATGGCGCACCGTGCTGCAGGTCGGAGTTGGAATGATGCCCCGGGGCGAAGTTGCGTTGATCGTAGCGCTGGTCGGTTTGCAGTCGAACATCGTCTCGCAATCGACCTACGCGATCGTGGTGGTCATGACCGCTATCACGACGATTCTTGCCCCACCGGCATTGCGATATCTCTTCCGCGACGAGATTAGGCAAACGCGTGAGGCAAGCCTTCCGGCTCCCGTCCAGTTATAATTTCCGCTCCACCGGAAATGGGCATGAATCTTACCGGGCGCGTGGCGCTGGTCACGGGAGCATCGCAGGGAATTGGACGGGCGTGCGCAATCGCGCTGGCTAAAGCTGGCGCGCGCGTAGGATTGGTCGCGCGCAATCAGCAGAAGCTTGAACAAGTGGCGAAAGAAATTGAATCTGCAGTAGGTCCAGCAACAGATCCTGGGGGCACGGGCGCCCTCGCCCGTGTACTCCCGGCAGATATTGCCAACGAAGACCAAGTCAAAGCCGCATTCAAGGCCGCGATCGCCGAATTCGGCAAGATCGATATTCTGGTGAACAACGCGGGCATAACCCGCGATCAGCTCATCCTGCGGATGAAGCGTGCCGACTGGGATGCGGTGATGACTACGAATCTGACCTCCGCGTACTTGTGTACGCAGCAGGCTATTCCGTCCATGCTGAAGCAAAGATGGGGACGCATCATCAACGTCACCTCGGTGTTCGGACAAATTGGCCAGGCGGGGCAGGCGAATTACTCCTCTTCAAAGGCTGGTCTTATTGGGTTGACAATGGCAGTTGCGCGGGAAGTGGGTTCGAGAAACATCACTTGCAACGCAATTGCGCCCGGCTTTATCGAGACGGCGATGACATCCGTGCTTTCAGATGACTTCAAACAGAATGCGCTCAAAATGATCCCGCTTGGCCGTGTGGGATCAGCTGAGGACGTCGCTAATTGTGTTACGTTTCTCGCATCAGAGGAAGCCTCCTACATATCGGGCCATGTGCTGAATGTGAACGGCGGGATGCTGATGGGGTAGAAGGTGAGCGTCAGTTCGACGCCGAAGTCCGATATGCCAACCCTGTTGTATGTTGCAGTCAAATTAATCAGCTACATTGCCTGGTGCTGGTTCGGGCTGCGGATCTGGAGAGTGGGATCGGCGAGTCTCATAAAAGCAGCAGGAATTGGTGCGTTGCGTCTCGCGATCGGCATCATCTTCGGCGTCTCCATCTTCCTCGCGGGCCCAATTTCGCCCGAGCACCTCGTGTGGAAATACATCGCAATTTACGTTCCGGTGCGGGCGGTGGAATGGCTTATTATGGCTTGGATCGTCGGTCGGAAATCAGAAAATCAAAACCCACTCAAGACCGTCACGTGGTGCCTGGGAGGTATTGCGGTTTCCTTCCTCGCTGATTTCGCCTCTCCTGAAGGCGTTGCTGGCCATTTCTGTGTAGGCCGGTGTCTATGTTGATTGCAAACATTCGTGGTCCCGAACTGCAGACATCGCAAGCTGAATCGCCCAATCAGATCGCAGTCGTCCGCGAACTTTTTCTTGAATACGCGCAGTCGCTCGGCTTCAGCCTGTGCTTCCAGAATTTCGATCAGGAACTAGCCAACTTACCCGGTGACTATGCTCCGCCGGAGGGATGCCTATTGCTTGCCATGCAGGATGGCCAGCCGGCTGGATGCGTCGCATTGCACAAACTCGATGGCGAAAATTGCGAGATGAAGAGGCTGTACGTGCGGCCGCAGTTTCGTGGGCACGGTTTGGGCCTGGCGCTGGCTGAGCGTGTGATTGCCGATGCTCGCCAGATTGGTTACAAATATCTGCGTCTGGATACCGTTGAGCCGGTGATGCGGGCGGCTGTCGCCATGTACCGGCGGCTTGGTTTTCGCGAGATTGCGCCTTATCGCCCGAATCCCATCGAAGGCGCGCTCTACATGGAATTGCAACTCTGAAAGGAACTGCCATGAAAACATTCGTTATCACTTGCCTGTTGTTACTGATCGCGATGCGGGCGTTCGCAGCGACTTCGAAAGACGTCTCATACAAAAGCGGAGATGATACAGTTCATGGTTTGATTTACACGCCGGCGGGCAAAGGGCCGTTTCCGGCAATCATCGTTATTCACGAATGGTGGGGACTAAACGACTGGGTCAAAGAGCAAGCGTCGAAGCTGGCGGACGAAGGTTACGTTGCTCTTGCAGTCGATCTATATCGAGGAAAGGTCGCCACGACTTCGGACGAAGCGCACGAATTGATGCGCGGCGTGCCCGAGGATCGCTCCCAGCGCGACTTGCACGCCGCGTTTACATACCTACAGTCGCAAAGTAATGTGAAGAAGGATCGGATCGGCGCGATAGGATGGTGCATGGGTGGCGGCTATTCTCTCGATGTCGCGCTTGAGGAGCCTGAACTGGCGGCGGATGTGATCAATTATTAAGAAGTTCAAGGGGCAACTCGATCAGCTCGGAAAGAAGAACGACATCACGATTTATCCTGACGCAGGTCACGCTTTCGAGAATCCGAACAACAAAGACGGTTATCGCCCGAAGGATGCGGCAGATGCATGGGACAAAACTGTAAAATTCCTGGCGGCGAATCTAAAGAAGTGAAGAGTTTTGCAATCGTACATTCTTCAGCGGGAAAATTTTGTTTGTAGATTTCTTTTCGACGAATGAGGATTGCGGTTATCATAAATTTCTCTTGCCAATAGGTACTACTCTGGTTACTATGCAATGATTCCTTCACAAATGAATATCGGCGTGACAATCCGAAGTTTTCGTCTGCAAAGAGGAATGTCGCAAGGTGACATCGAAAAAAGAACCGGCCTGCTGCGCTGCTACCTTTCAAGAGTTGAAAATGGGCACACCGTGCCGTCGCTCGATACACTCTCGAAAATTGCCGGCGCGATGGAGTTGCCGCTTTCGCACTTCTTCGCCGAACCCGGCAACAACAACGGATCGAAGCCTCTCCCCCAACTTTCTGACGACGAACTTCGCTTTCTCACCCAGATTCGCCGCTACTCCGGTAGTTTGAACGATAGCGACCGCAAGCTGGTGGTAGCGATGGTGAAGAAGATGGCGATGAAGTAGGAAAGCAGCTTTTAGCTTTTAGCTTTTAGCTGTTAGGTCGCGCATCAGCAGTTCATAAGGCCAGCCTCCTCCGTAAACTTTGGGAGATCCCTTTCGCAATACAAGGCTAATGGCCAAAAGCTAAGCCAATTGCCAAAGCGAAGAGCCAATGCCTAACGGCTAGCAGCCAAACTCTGCTTACTTTTGTTCTATCCCCGTCGTGTCCGCTTGGCACCTCGCCGAGTGTCTGATCTCCACTTACACTTTCAAATGGAGCAGGCATGACCATCGATGAAGAAATGAATATGCTTGAGTCGCACCTGCGGCGGCTGAAGATCGAGTACGAGGTTTTCTTCAATAATCCACAGAAAAAGCCGCCTTCTGACCTTGAATGGAAGGTGCTTGCCGCACTGCGCAAGTTCTCCGATGGCGGCGGCCGCATGAGCTTTTCGCAGCGCTTTCGATACAACGAGATAGCGCAGCGCTATGCCATTTACAGCGATCTGTGGCGCAAGAAATCGCGCATCCGGGAAGAAGGGTATCGTCGCCCAGTAGATGCGATCCTTTCGATCCAAGGACTTCGACCGGAAGAGCACAAGCCCCAGCACAAGGTGTATGGCGTGAGTCACGCGCCCGCGGACGGTAATGAACCGTTTGTTGTTCATTGTGCAGACGCGAACGCCGAAAGTGAGAAAGTGGAGAAGCTCTTTGCCGCATTGAGCGATGCGAAGAAGAAGACTGGAGAAAACGTCTCCGGTTCGCTCGACAGTTTTAAGTCATTCGTTCAGAAGAAGACTGAAGAGATTCGAAAACAGCACGGTTGCCGGACCGTGGAATATGTCGTCGAAGTGCAGGACGGCAAAGCGAAGCTCAGAGCCAAGGCGGCGAAAGCGAAAGGCTAACCTCCAGCCAGGCGTCGATTTGTGGACCGCGTTTTTTGCAGTTGAAAGCCCTTTCCGAAATAACAACCCACTGTCCGTCCTGATAAAATTCTCTTTTGCCGGTTCCGGCGCGAAAAACTCCTATCGAAGGACCTTAATGTCCCACAAGATTCAACGTGCTGTCCTCAGTGTCACCGATAAGACCGGGCTCGCGGAGTTTGCGCGCAAGCTCTCC
>QHZW01000158.1 GCA_003224815.1 Acidobacteriota bacterium
AACAACCTGCGCCAGAGCAGGTCCATGACTTGCGGACGAACACGCGCCGGTTTGAGGCCATTCTGGCCGCGGTGTCACCGGAACCATGCAAAAAGAGAAAAACTTGTTGAAGGATCTAGCCGCTATTCGGAAGAAGGCAGGGAAGGTGCGCGACATAGACGTACTCACGGACTATGCCGCTGGCCTGGAGGCCGATGGCAAAGACAATTGCAGAGTCTGGTTGATTGAGCATCTTGGCGCTGAACGAAAGAACGATGCTAGGAAACTGCACCGCGCAATAACCAGTCACGCCAACAGCGTGCGCAGTGGCCTGAAAAGCGCCTCGGCCCGCCTCGAGAAAATCCTGTGCGCGAATGGTGACAAGAAGACCTGTGATCCCATAGAAGCGATGGCGCAAGCGACTGCGTCAGCATTGAAGCTGGAATCGAAACTGTTCGACCCGGCTCATTTGAGCAGAAACAACTTGCATCCGTATCGGCTCAAAGTAAAAGAACTGCACAACGTGCTGCGAACCGGCGTGAATTCGACCCATCACGAATTCGTAGAAACGCTCAATTCGGTGAAGGATTCGATTGGCGAATGGCACGATTGGGAAGAGCTTCTGGCGACCGCAAAAAAGGAGCTCGATCACGCGAACTGCAAACTGATTCGTGAATTGAAGTCCACCGCCGACCGTAAGTACGCTGAGGCGCTTGCTCAGGCAGAAAGCATGAGGAAGAAATACCTCCAGATTGACCGCGGCAGGAAAAGCCTCAGGAAAAAAAAGGCGCTCCAGAACCTGCATGGACGGCCACAAGGTCAATGGCAGCGTAGGAGAACAAGAATGATGTTTGTCTTGAGTGCAAGCTGGCAATGACTGGAAACTGAAAAGGCGACCACCGGTTAGTGGTCGCCTATCGCGGAGATCCTGAGATCTAGAGCGCTGTCACGTTCTCTGCTTGCCAGCCTTTGGGACCCTTGGTCACGTCGAACTGGACGGTCTGGCCCTCTTGCAGGCTCTTAAATCCGCCGGCCTGGATGGCTGAGAAATGCACGAAAACGTCTTCGCCGTTCTGACGGCTGATGAAGCCGTAGCCCTTGGCGTCGTTGAACCACTTAACTGTTCCTTGTTCCATAATGTTGATGTTTGTTCCTTTGTGAAGTTACGCTTGAAAGATTCGGAGGAAAACGAGGCAGGTGACTAGCTGTAAAGCAAGAGCTGCACACGACCGATTCGGTCTAACGTACAGCTGCATACTATCCTGTATGCTCTCAATTAGCAAGGCATTCTCGCTGCTACCCCTATAACTGCTTTGTTGTCTTGGTGTGAAGGAGTTCAAATTCGAGTTTTCTCATATTCTCGATGCGCTCGAATTAGGGCTTTTCGGCGTTCGCAGCGTACAATGAGAACAACAGCAGAAATGGAGCCGTATGGCCCGGAATTCAGCGGAGCAGTTCGCAGACCTATCCGACGCGGTGCTCGACAAACGCGATTCGCAACAAATAACCGATCTGATCGAACAGCTCGAGCGCGATCTCAAAGAAACTCATAAGAACGAAGCGAAAGAGCGCTGATCTCCGACGCAAGGTCCGAAAGCGTCGGGCGATAGCGAAACATTAACTCTTGACCTCGAAGCCACGCCCGTCAGATTGCGCCTTCGCGATTGAGAACACACTGATTCTCGTTAGAAGGAGCAATTCATGTCCGCAATCAACGGAGACAAATCCAGGTTCCACCGCGATCGGAAGTCAAAGATTGCGCGACGCGCACGCAAGCGCAAACTGATTTCTGGTCTGAAAGAGCAACCCAAGGCATCTGCAATGGCGCGGGCTAATAAGGCGGCAGTATGAGCGCGCCCGTTCTGACGTTGCCTGCCGCGGGTCCGGCTTCAGCGAAACAGAAGCGAGTGCTGCTGGTGGATACATCGCGGCCCAAACGCGACCTGCGTTCTGAAACCATGAGGAAACTTGGCATGGAAGTTGATTGTGCCGCCGACATTGCGGAAGCCCGCTGCTGGTGGCGCGCTGACCTGTATGATCTGGTGCTGATAAATGTGGCAGAGGTGACCGGGCCTACGGACAAATTCTGTGACGACATACGGAAAGCTACGCCAGCACAGCAGATCATGTTTCTAGTAGGGAAACCGGAATACCTGGCGACCTCGCCTAAGGCAGACACAGCCGTGCTGCCGGAGTCGCTTCAACCGTTGTCGTCAGCAGATGTTAAGGCCGCACTTGTTGCTGCCGCCTCGGAGCATACCGAGCGCTGGGGAATTCTGGAAGCTTGCCGGAGAATTTCAGCGGTCCGGCATCTTTCAGAAGCGAGAGCGCGTGCCATTCGCAATGTGCCTGAGCCGCCGCGGGATTCTGAGATATCGCAACAGAGGCGTACAAGAGTGAACGATCTTCTGGATCAAGTAATCATGGAGAATGTGCAATGAAGAACCTTTACGTGGGAAATTTGCCGCATAGCACCACCGAGTCCGAGTTGCGCAGTCTCTTCGAGGCACACGGCCAGGTTGACAAGGTCAGCATGGTGACGGATCGGGAAACCGGACGTTCGCGCGGTTTTGCATTCGTCGAAATGACGGATTCGGGTGAAGCTGAGAAGGCTATTGCAGCACTGAACGGTACCGAACTCGGCGGCCGAACCCTTAAAATTAATGAAGCCAAGCCGAAGACGGACCGTCCACGCAGCGGCCAGGGCTTTGGCCGAGGCGCTGGACGACACTCCGGCGGCGGAGGACGGGATGACTATCATGGTCACGCGCGGCAACCGAGAGAGCCGCGCTGGTAAATCCCAGCGGAACCACTAGAACAGCTTGCATACGATGAAATAAACAGATTAAGAGGGGGATTGCCGATGCCAAGAGGCCGATCGACATTCAATAAACGTCAAAAGGAACAAGCGCGCCAGCAGAAACAGCGCGACAAGGCTGAACGTCGGAGCCAGCGAAAGCAAGAAGGCCCGGTGGATAGTGTTGATGAAATGGCTGAATTGCGCCGGCACGCCGAAGAGCAAGCGGCACTGTTTCATGTTGGATCAAATGAGACATCAGTCGGTGAGCAGGACCAAGAGCTGGATCGAGACCGACGCTGAAGTTCTGTCTACCGTTTAAGTACTGCAGTATTTAAGTAGGGTGACGTTGAGAATCGGGACCTTGTGAGGGGGCCCTACAAGATCCCGATCGCTTTCGTCTGGCAAAATCTTTTGCGCTTCCCCACGCAAGTCCGACGAAAAGCTACCGTACGCTAGCATCCAGAGTTGGACGCGATTCATAAATCTAAGTTTTGTTACGAAAACGGAACACGATTTTTGGGACCCCAGAATTACGGGATATTCAGCTTCAACAACACGGCGGGATCTACGTAAACTCCTTGCCATCGCACCGCCAGATGCAGGTGTGGTCCTGTCGCTCGGCCACTGCTGCCGCTCACGCCAATGATGTCTGCGTGGGCGACTGGGTCGCCCGCTTTGACGCGAAAATCAGAAAGATGAAGATAGAGGCTTAACAGACCCTGGCCGTGGTCTATCACGATAAATCCGCCTTCGAAATAAAGATCTTGGGCCAGGATGACGGTTCCGGAATTAATAGCATGTACCGATGTGCCGGCGGGGGCGGCAAAATCAAGGCCGAGGTGACGGCTTTGGACCTCGCCATTGAACACTCGTTCGGTGCCGAAGACGTCTGAAACGGGCGAGGGCACAGGCGATTCGAAGCCACCACTCCACAACTTCTGCGCACTTTCCGTCGCCAACACCGCTTGCTTCACATTTTTGTCGGCGGAGATCTGCTTCATCTGCTCCGGGTTGGGCTCGGTAAATTTCTTTGCAACGTGCGCCGCGATGCGTGGATATTTTGCGGTGGCAATTTTGATTTTTTTGGTGAGTTGCACGGGTCCGCGAGACAATGCCTCAGAAATCGACAGATCATAATTGCCGGCCTTAGTCTCGACGGGGATTCCGGCCAGCGCGTACCAGCGTGTTCCGTTTTCGTAACGGAAGAATTTGATTTTGTGGCCCATCCATTCGCCGGTAACAGATTGCGCTTTCGGGGCCGATACTTGAAACAGGACAGGAGATCCGCGCACAAGTTTTGCAGGTTGCCAGCAAACGACGTGTAGAAAACATGACGCGATTAATCATCAGAATTGGCGCGACAGCATGATCGAAATCCAGCACATGGCGAGCAGGAGTAAGCCGACGTGGTTCGCAAATCGAGTGCCCAGGCTGTGCTAGTATAACGGCGCAAAAAGAAGATGCGGAGACCTGTGCTGTCGTAGGCACCTGGTTTGCCATCCAAGCGAAGCGATGAAAGATACTCTGGGAGTCCTGCTGGCAGGCGGAGCTGGTGAACGTCTTTATCCCCTGACGCGCGACCGCGCAAAACCGGCAGTCACATTCGGCGGCATTTACCGCATCATTGATGTAACCCTCTCGAACTGCGTGAACTCTGACCTGCGGCGGGTTTACATCCTTACCCAATACAAAGCGCTGTCGCTTAACCGTCACATCCGCGAAGGCTGGAACATCGTGGCGCGAGAGATGGGCGAATTCGTTGAAGTGCTTCCGCCGATGAAGCGCGTGAGCGACCAGTGGTATCAGGGAACCGCCGATGCCGTCTATCAGAATATTTATTCCATTGGCTCTGAGCAGCCCAGACATGTACTGATTCTTTCCGGCGACCACATCTACAAGATGAATTATGGGCTGATGCTCAAACAGCACAATCAATCCGGCGCCGATGTCACTTTGGGCACGATTCAAATCAATCCGGACGAAACCTATCGTTTTGGTGTCATTGAAGTCGATCCAGATAATCGCGTTACCGGCTTCGAAGAGAAGCCGACGGTTACGCGGCTGCGGGCACCGGGGAATCCCGACAAAGTTCCGGCGTCAATGGGAATTTATCTGTTTAACACAGACGTCCTCATTCCTATCCTGTTAAAGGACGCCGAAGACGAGAGTTCATCGCATGATTTCGGGAAAGATATCCTTCCCAAAATGGTGGACGACTATCGGGTTTATGCCTACGACTTTGTGGATGAGAACAAGAAGGAAGCGCTTTATTGGAGGGACGTAGGCACGCTGGAGGCCTATTACGAGGCCAACATGGACGTGGTTTCGATTTCGCCGGTATTTAATTTATATGACGAGGCCTGGCCGATACGAACTCACCAGCGGCAGTATCCGCCGGCCAAATTTGTTTTTGAGGAGCCGGGCCGAACCGGGCAGGCTCTTGATTCTATTGTGTCTGCAGGTTGCATTGTCTCTGGTGGAACCTGCCGCTACTCTCTTCTATCCCCCGACGTCCGGGTGAATTCCTACACAGAGGTGGATTCCAGCATTTTGTTTTCGCACGTCAATGTGGGCCGCCATTGCCGCATTCGACGGGCAATTATCGACCGAGATGTGCATATCCCGGAAGGAACGACAATTGGCTTCGATCCTGAGTCCGACCGGCAGAAGTACTTTGTTACGGACACGGGTATAACCGTCGTGACCCGAGATTACTCACTTTTTGAAAATCCGGTGACGGTCGATTACTTCACCAGCGAATAGGCGACAGTGCCTCGCCCGCGGCAGTCTTGCGCCTTTTCTGAGTGTCTGGCCCATATTCCGCCTCTTCTTGAGCAACGCACAGCCATGGGGAGCGGCATCTTAAGTGCGCTGCGACAACGGATTTCTCTCTAATTTGTAAAATCTCGCTGTCGGCGCGAAAAAGCTCACTGGGCTCGGCGTATCATGCTGGCTTCTGCCCAACGCTGATTGCGGAGCTCTACAAGGTTGGGATGCTTACGCGGAAACGCCTATGCCTTCTGGCAATGACAGCCACTGGCGGCGAAATTGCAGGCTTGGCACATTCGCTTGCGGGAAGTACAATTCGACTCCAAGTTTTGGAGAGAGGGATTCGAGCCATGCAATTTCCTCTTCGCCCGTTTTTCTTCCGCCGCATTTTCCTGCTGATCTGCGCCCTGATCATCGCCGCTCCACTGACACCCGTTGCAACTGCGGCGACGGATTCGAAACCGATTCCGAAGGCGCAAGATCGATCGCCTTCTGACCAGGCCACAGTGATGATCCATGGACCTCTGCGGTCATTTCTGCGCATGGCCGGGATTAGCCAACAGGCGTCGATCGAGGAGGTGCTGCCTCTCTTCGCAAGAAATGTTTACGTGCAGGGCTATGTTGGATGGAAAGACCGGGCCGCCCCTACTGAGTTCTTGATTCTGCTCGGGAGGTATGTAAACCAGACGAAGGAATTGGCGGAGCTTGCGGGCTCCTCGGGAAATATCCACCTGGCGAGATGCGAAGACGCTGCGCCTTTATTGAGGATTCTCGGCTATCGCATGCGGCAACAGTGTGCGGACAAAGACGTCACGCTGATCACTGCCGATCCCGAGCGCGCCTTTTTGACGATGGATTCTGGTTTTCCACTTCATACTCTGGAGGAATCGCTGCGGCACGGACGAGAATTTGACTACCGTTTTCCGGAAACGCAGCTACCGGTTCTGTTTTCCGAAAAGGCGTGGAAAGACGCGATCCATATAAACAAAAGACAACCGAAACTGGATTTGGTCGAGTTGTTTTTGCGCCATCCCGCGGCGGCCCGGCTTTATTGGGCGCTGTCTCGAACCGACGCGGAAACCAGAGATGTTTTGCAGCAAAAAGTCGGGCTGGAGCGGCTCATGCCCTATTCGGCCGAACTGGATTATTACGGCACCCAAATCATGATTCGCTCTGGAGCGGCGCAGCTGCCGGGCGGGAGTTCCGCCGAAGGCGGTTGGAGTGACCTGGTGGGGGCTAGTCCGCGCGATCCTGGCGACTTCGTCCTGAAGTTACTCGCGAAAGACAAAGGCTGGCTAGCTGCTTACTTCGATTGCCTGGAGAGAGTAAGTCCTGAACAACAGCAGCATTTGGTGGATCCTTCGCGACTGAAACCTGACTACGTTGCCTTTCGCGGGCAACATGCTAACGGCGAAGCCGCGCGCCCGGCGTTTCGTCTCGCACCCGGCTTACTGCTGCTGGTAACTCGTCTTCAGTGGGAACCCAATGGCCAGCCCTTCATTCCCGGCGGGGTGGAGCTTTGGAAAGGAATTCTCAAGGAGAAGTCGGACCACTACAGATGTTTCTTCTGTTCACAGAACTCGACAACAAACGGTCGCCTGACCGCCGCTTGAAGTCGGAAACTCTGCGACTGATGGCCAAGCACTATCAGGATTACAGCGATCAGTACGAAGTCTTTTCTGAGTTTGGTGAACTGGATGATGCCTCCATTGTGAAGTTTATCGTTAGCGCTTTGGCGCTGGACAAAGTCTCGAATCACACGCTGCGCGGCAACGCCATGGGATCCTTCCAGGCGAATATCGGGATGTGGCACATTCTGGCCCGGCAAGGGCAAATTCCGCGTGCGAAGCTGAACCAATCGTTTCAGGAAACAATCGCAGGTTTTGCCAAGGTCAGTAACTCGACGCAGCTTGTGGATGTGAGCTGCGCCTCTTTGCGTGCGGTGTTCAGGGGCGTAACCGGCAACAATACCGTGACCCAGGACGAAGTTATCGAGTTGCTTGCGGGTCCGCACCAGAGCGACCCAGAGGGCCGGAGAATCCACGAGGAAATGGCCAAGGGGATTCGCGGCGTCATGGATGGGCAGCGCCTGGTTTCGCTCGACACGCTGCTGGCGTTGGAGGATGGCCTTAAGGACGCCTCGAAGTATTCCAAAGATTCCCTGCGGCCGTTCATGGCAGAGTTACGCGAGTTTCAAATGCCTCGTCCGATCTTTTCATCATCCGAACGTTCGGAATGGGCGGCCGGAATTTACAACAATCGGCATACCGATTTAGAAATGCAAACCGATCTGGGCAAGACGTTGAAAGGATCACCCACGGCAGCGCAGGTTGAAGAGGCTCGAGGACAATTGGCGCCGTTCCTGAGAGATACGCTTGTGGGCCTCAATTATGCATACTATGAGCCTCCCGGTTCGCAACTGTTACGGGCAGACCCGCTGTTTGTGCGTTCCCATGATTTCGCAGGCGAGACAGTCGAGGGAGTCGAGGGCTTGTGGCACGCTCCTCAGCTTTTCGGAGCAGGAATTGCCGCTGGCGGCGGCGCGCATCTGGTTGGGTCACTCGCCGATTTGCCCTACGCTCTTTCAGGAGCAGAGCAGGACTTCATCGTTCCAGAAAACGTGCAGGCCCTCATCTGGAGGGAAACTGTTCCTGGTTTGCTTACCAGCGCGATTCTTCCTCGCTGGTGGAACGTGAGCCGGAAAGAACTTCACGCGATCGCACTTTATCAGCGCGCAGGCGAGGAACTTTTGCTGGCTTCAGAAACCAATGAGGAGCTTCGCCGAAAACTACTCGGCATTTTGTCATCCCGAATGCCGGCGAGACAGGCGTCGTGGCTGGATCAGGAACTGGCAAGTGGAAACGCGCAGGATGCGCTTGCGCAGGTAACTCCTGCTGACGTTTTCTATCTCAGCGTGGATTTCCGCCATCGCTTTCCTGACGACAACGCCTCATGGGGTCCCTCCGGGCAGGAGCTCGCCCGCCTGATACAGGAGGATCCAGAGGAGCTGAGCTGGGCGCGGCTGTCGCGCGATTTCGGCGTGCCGCATCCGATACTCATGCGGAGCGACGCGCCGGAACTGATCAACCTGAAACCATTCCCAGCCTTTGCCGGGTATTCCAGCAGGTTGATGGCCGAAAGCTGGGATTCCAACAATCTTTACTGGGCGCGGTTAGCCGATGAAATGGGACTTCCGCCCGCGATGCTGAACCGTGTGGTACCGGAGCTCACACGGGAGATGGTGGGAAAGATTTTCGCCACGGACTTCGAAGACTGGCCGGCATTGCTTCGCGCAATGCGAGAGACCGGAAAGGAATTCCGCGAGGGCAAAATCGCCGGAGGCGGTGCTACACGAGCCGCAGCCGGACAAGTTCCGAACAATTAATCCGCCAGCTTTGGCGGGTGAAGGACAAAACGACAGGATGGCATCATGAGAAAAAAAGTTCTTTGGGGTGGTCTTCTACCGGGTCTGATTCTGCTTCTCGGTTCGAATCTCGGCTCTCAGGAGAATGGGTCCGATATCCGTGTTGTGGTCAACATGGTGCAGTTGAACGTGGCTGTTACCGACAACAAGGGTAATTACATCACTAACCTACGCCCGTCTGATTTCGCCATCGCCGAAGACGGGATCACGCAAAAGCTGGCCACCTTCGGAGAGGGGGATGAACCCACGCGGCGAGTGGTGGAAGATCCTCCAAACAGCAATCATTTTGTGCTTAAGGAGTTGCCTGCTCAGCAGCAGGAGGGGCGCGCAGGAAATCTGGGGGAACTTGCTTCGCTGGTCGCCGGATCGAATGTGTTCATCTTGTTCGATACCAGCAACTACATGTATCGCGGGTTTGTGTTCGCGCAGGACGCGATTGCGGATTTTGTGAGGTCCTTGGAAGGCGCGGACAAAGTAGCTTTCTATTCTTATAGCCGTGACCTTTCGCGCTCCGCTCCGTTAACAACCGACCGTTCGCGCATTATTCAGGGAGTTCGTTCCTCTGTGGCCGGAGATGATGCGGCGCTTTATAACTGCTTGCTGCTGACGGTGAAAGATGCCGCGCAGTATCAGGGGCGCAAGGTCATCGTCGTGTTTTCCAACGGGCCAGACAACTCCAGCGTCGTGCCCCCAGAAGATGTGGCAGAGCTGGCGCAATCGACCGGTACGGTGATTTACATGATCAGCACCCGGCAGGCGCAGCTTGAGCCTGTGTCGACGGCAGTGTTTGAACGCATGACCGCAGCCACAGGGGGGAAAGTCTATTTTGCGAAGAACTGGCTCGAGGAAAAGCAGGCGTTTGCTTCCATTCGGGATGACCTCGCTCATCTGTATTCGATCAGCTACTATCCCAAGGCAAATCCGAACAGCGGCTGGCGCGTGATTTCGGTGAGGGTGGCCGCGGAAAATCAGAAGAAACTGCGTATTCGTACGCGCAGTGGATACCGTCCGATCCCGGCGCGCTTCTCCGGCACAGAAGGTCAGCCCGTAAGCGAGAATATGGGACCCCGATAAAAATCCCGCGCTTCAGCGTGATCCCCGTACGAGGCGCAGCCTTGGCGGGGCTTTTCTTTGAGGGGTGTTACTTCTTGAGGATGGGATTGTAGCCGTCGCTGACAAGCTTTGAGCGCATGCCTTCGGCTTCTTTGATATCAGCGAAAGGCCCCACCTGCACATGATAGAGCTTGTCGGAAGGCTGATTGGCAATGATCGCCTGATATTGATGGCCCTTCAGCGATTCGACTAGCGCTTCAGCATCCTCCTGCTTGCTCACAGCTGCAACCTGAACGAAGTATCCCGTGCCCGGTGCCAGCGAAGTCGACTGGGTCTGAGCAGAGCTTTGATCGGAAGCAGTTGCGGTCTGGGATGAGCCATTTGAGGCGTTGCTATCGCTTGAGGGCGCCGCTTGGGCGCTCTGCGGTGCCGACCCGCTGGAACTAGTGCTCGGAGGTTTATTTGTGCTGGACGACCGCGGACTGGATTGGCTGGGTGACGGCAGCAACTCCGGCGTAGATTTTACCGAGTTCTTGCCCATGGAGAAGCCCATACCGAAGAAGACGGCGCACAAGATTACCAGGCCAAAAAACAGGGCTAGCATTTTGCCGGTGCCCAGAGTTATTTCGGTATCGTTAGCTTCTTCCATGCGCGTTGCCGTTGCAGGAGCCATAAGGTTGTGGGTTCCTTTGTTTGTCCCTCCGTTACACCGTCAACCACGAACGCCACGAAGGTTCACTAAGGAGTAACCCTATTTTGCGGCTGGAGACTCGCCCTTCGCTAGTAACTTTTGGAGTCCCGCGAAAAAATCCACCGGGACAGGGAAGACTACGGTGGTGTTCTTTTCGACACCGATCTCGGTCAATGTCTGCAAGTAACGGAGTTGCACGCTGACCGGTTCCGATGCCAGCAGGTGCGCAGCATCCACTAAACGTTGTGCGGCTGAGAATTCGCCTTCAGCATGGATGATCTTGGACCGCTTTTCGCGCTCCGCCTCTGCCTGCTTGGCCATGGCGCGCAGCATGGATTCCGGCATGTCTACCTGTTTGACCTCTACGTTGACCACTTTTACTCCCCAAGGCGCCGTGTGCTGATCAAGAATGCTCTGCAGGCGAAGGTTGATCTTCTCGCGATGGGCCAAGAGTTCGTCGAGTTCCTGCTCGCCGAGAACCGAGCGCAAGGTTGTTTGTGCAAATTGCGAAGTCTGGTAAACGTAATTCGAAACCTCTACGACGGCCTTGTTGGGATCAATTACCCGCAGAAAAATGACAGCGTTTACCTTCAATGTGACGTTGTCACGGGTGATGATGTCTTGCGGAGGGACTTCCAGCGCCTCCTGGCGGAGAGAGACACGGACGATACGGTCAATGGGCGCAAACACGAATATGACCCCTGGGCCTTTAGACTGCGGAAGCAAATGACCCAACCGGAAAATAACACCACGTTCGTATTCGGCAAGAATCTTGATCGAACTCAGGATGTAAAGCAGTCCGATTATGACCAGAACCAGAAAAAAGCTGCTCATACCAAGAATCATCGCGATCCTCCCAAAGAATTCGTTCGACGTGATTGTACTGCAAGCACTTCGTAAAGCGCTCCGGAGCTTACGCCAGGGTCTTCTCGCCGCCCGTTCTGGTTGCGACACTAACTGGCTTTACTCCGAGTTGGAACCCTGCGACTTGCTCAACTACGACCTTCTCGCCCGCAGCCAGGTCCGCTGATGAAACGGCGTCCCAGATCTCGCCGTGGACGAAAACTTTGCCGCCTGGGGAAAGAGCAGTTTGCGTCACGCCTATCTCTCCTACCAACCCTTCAATGCCGGTTACAACTTTGTTTCGCCGCGCCCTTAAAGCGACGCTCATCAGAAAAACGGTAATTCCTCCAAGAGGTATGCTCACTGCTAGCGCCGTGGCCAGGTGCACACGCATTTCTGGGATTGGGGTATCCACGAGCAGCAGGGCGCCAATCACCAGTGTGGCGATTCCGCCGATAGCGAGCACTCCGTGGGTTCCGAATTTTGCGTCCAGCGCGAAGAGTACAAATGATGCGAAGATCAGCACCACCGCCGCGAACCGAATGGGCAGAAGATGCAGCGCAAAAACCGCCAGCAAAATGAAAACGATCCCCACCGTTCCCGGCCAGACCGCGCCCGGATGATTGAATTCGGTGTAAAGGGCGAGCGCGCCAATTGCCAGCAGCACAAAGGCAATGTCGGGGTCCATGAGGAAGGAGAGAACTTTTTCTTTGACTGTTTCTTCGATCGTGACCTCTTTGGCGCCGACAAGGTTGAGGCTGGCGCTAGTGCCATTGAACCGCTTCACCGGATGTGCCGAAATCTGGCGAAACAGGTCTTCATCGCTCGAGGCTACATAGTCGATCAGCTTCTGTGAGAGCGCCTCATTATCGGTGAATGACTTCGATTGTCGCACTGCGCTTTCCGCGATTTCGACATTGCGTCCACGCTTGGAGACTACCGATCGCATGAGCGCGGCGGCATCGTTCTCGACCTTTTCAGCCATGGTGCCCTTGATGTCTCCGCCGAACGGGCCGACCGGATGGGCTGCGCCGGTGTTAGTGCCGGGCGCCATGGCCGCAATGTCGGCGCTCTCCAGAATGAAAAACCCCGCAGAGGCCGCCCGGCTTCCGCTCGGCGTCACATAAATGATGACCGGGACGGGCGAGGCCAGAATTTTCTCCATGATCTCCCGCATATCACCCATCACGCCGCCCGGAGTGCTGAGCTCGATGAGCACGGCGTCGTCTTTGCGCGCGGCCGCTTGGTCGACGGCGCGTGCGATGCGTTCTGCCGTGGCCGCCTGAATGGTGTTGTTGATGACGATCTTGAGAACGTCGGCGCGGGCGATAGCGCCGGAACAGACGATTGCCAGAAATGCGAAGAAGGTGCGGATCCGCATGGTGCGCTCCTTAATGGAACTGCTTAGAAACATTGTCTCGCAATTAATACTCGGAGGCGAGGTCTCTAGTGATGGCTGGTGGCAATGGCTTCCGGATTTTTGATCTTTACTGCAATCTCAATGAACGCGAGCGCGGCGCGGCTGAGGGCTTTGTCCTTACGGAAGACAAGCGCGAGGTCGCGGCGAATTTGCGTGTCGGCGAGAGAGATGGCGGCGAGCACATTAGCCTGGACGTCTTCCTGCGCGTGAGAGCGGGGGATGAAGCCCAGGCCCACGTCCGCAGCAACAAAGCGCTTTAGCAGTTCGCTTGAGTCGAGTTCCATTGAATAGCGCGGCTTCAGTTTTTGTTGATGAAACAGTTCGTCGAGCGCGTCCCGCGTGTGGCCAACTTTGGGCATAAGCAGAGGATACTGCGCGATGTCTTTAGCTGATGCGGATTTGAGCTTGGCCAGAGG
>QHZW01000493.1 GCA_003224815.1 Acidobacteriota bacterium
GTACGCGTGCGCAAATAGAAGTAGCTCGCAAACAGAAGGGCGAACATCGTGCCTTCGATCGTCATGTAGAATACATTCGCGAGCCAACTTGTATTGCTACGTCCGAAGGCCACGCTGGGCAGACCCGAAACATCGAGGACAGGACGCTCTCTCACCTTATCCACGTTTCCTCCACGCGAGTTTCTATCCGTGGCGAAGGAGAATGTCCGCGCGGCCACAACCATCCAATCAGCGTTACCACCACAGGAATTGCGCCATATGCGACTCCCCATGGACTGAAGATGGACCAGATGAAAGCAATTGAAACCGCAATGGCAGTAAGAAATGGCCAGATGCTTGGGCCTGGCACTTCATCCTTATGTTGCGGTTCGGAGTCCAAGCTATTTGTGACCAGCACTTCAGGAACGTCGTCGCGAACGCCGGTTACAATCGGCTGGTTGGGTACCGCATCCCATAGGGCTTCGCGACCGTTGACCGTAGGCAGCTCAAGAAAGTTGTAGACCGGAGGAGGCGAAGGAATAGCCCACTCCAAACTGCCCGCTGCCCATGGATCCGGGCCCGTCAACCTCCCCCCCGCTCTACTCTGGAAGAAATTAACGATAAAGACAATCATGCCGGCGGTCATGAATAGCACACCTGAGGAGGCCAGCAGATTCAGCCCGCGCCAGTGCATGTCGGGGGTGTAGGTATAAACGCGGCGAGGCATTCCTCGCAATCCGAGAAAGTCGTTCATCATTCGACCGGTGATCTTCGGAATCCAGAAATAGAGTCCTGCAAACATCGGAAATAGTGCGCCGCCGATCAGCACATAGTGGAAATGTGCGACCACGAAAAATGTGTCATGCACCTGCCAATCAACGGGAACGGAAGCGAGCATGACTCCCGATAATCCGCCGATCAGAAACACAAATAAGAACCCGAAAATCCATAGCATGGGCAGCTTCAGTTGCAAGCGTCCATACCAGATCGTCGCCATCCAGCAGTAGAACTGCACAGCCGTGGGAATAACGATCATCAAGGTCGCGGCGGTGAAGAAACTCTCGCTCATTTGCGGCAACCCCGTCGCGAACATGTGATGAACCCAGACACCGAAGCCAAGAAATGCGGTGGCGACGACCGAGGTGACGATTGGGATGTAGCCGAAAGTGTGCCGCCGCGAGAAAACCGGAATAAGGGTGGAAGCGATTGCCGTACCAGGCAAAAAGATGATGTAAACGTCAGGATGCCCGAAGAACCAAAACAAATGCTGGTAGAGCAACACATCTCCACCCACCGATGGATTAAAAAATTGAGTGTTGATGGTGCGGTCCATGAGCAGCATTGAGCTCACGACCATTACAGCAGGCATTGCGAAGATAACTGCCATCGAGATGACGAGTTTTTCCCATAGGATTATCGGCATGCGATTGAGAGTCATGCCGGGTGCACGATAGCGAAGGATTGTCGTGGCAATGCAAATTGCAACCCCGAGCGCTGATACTTCGGTGAAGGTGATCATCTGCGCCCAAAAATCCGAGCGCTTGCCCGGAGTAAACTCAGGCCCAGAAAGTGGGACGTAAGCGAACCACCCAGCATCGGCACCGGTTTTCAAAAGCAGGCCGGCCCAGAGCAGAAGGCCTCCGACCACGTAGAGGTAATAGCTGAAGGCACACAGTCGTGGGAAGGCGATATTGCGTGTGCCGCAGATCAGAGGGACAAGATAGACTCCGAATCCCTGAAACATCATGGGCACGGCGAATAAGAAAATCATGGTGCTTCCATGCACCGTGAAGATCTGGTTATAAAGATCTGGGCCAATCGCGCCGTGCTCCGGCTGTGACAGCTGCCACCGCATCATTGCGGCCAGCACGCCACCCAACAGAAAAAAAATGAACGAAGTCACCATGAAGCGCACACCAATGGCAGTATGGTGAACATTCTGGAACCATCCCCAGAAGCCGCGCGGCTGTGCCCAGGTTCGGGCCAGACGGAGTTCGTCTGCGCCTTGCGAAATCACGATAGGTTCGCTAACAGCCACGGTTTCCTCACTGGAGCGTTTGCAAATATGTGATCAGCGACTGCAAGTCGTCGGGAGCAAGCGGATTGGGCGCCATCTTATTGCCGGGCTTGATCCTTTGTGGATCGATGATCCATGCCGCAAGCGCGCCAGGTGTGTTTGGCAAACTCTCGGCGGCGATCATCTTGCGGCTGGCAAGATGCGTCAGGTCCGGGCCCATTTTCGATCCTGCATCGGTGCCGCGAATGGTGTGGCACATGATACATGCATGCGTGAGAAACACTTGCTTGCCACGTGCGGCATCTGGACCGTTCGGATCAGCAGCGGGTTTCAATTGCTGAGCTTCCCATTGCTGAAAAGTGTTTTCGTCCTCCGCAATGATGGAAAAACCCATGTGCGCGTGCTGCACGTTTCCCGTGTACGTTCGGCGCCCAAAAGCTGTGGATCACGTCTGCGGAGTTGGCGAGAATCACAACCGGTTTGCCGACCGGAATGTGGATCTCGTTCGCAGTCGTGATTGTTTGGTCGGCCTGTGGATTCGGGTACTGAGCCTCCCACCACCACTGATGCCCCGTGATCTGAATGGTGATGGGGTTTTTCGACGTGAGGCCTTCCACTCTCTTCCCGGTAATTACGCTAATGAAAAGCACAACAAACAGAGTCAATACGGTAAACGCAACTGCGGAACCAACAATCCAGGTTGCTCGCCGGTCGCCCTCAGGATCTTGAATGATCGGCAGCATTTCCTGCGCCGGCGTGTGTGTCCTGGCGGAAGCGCGGGCAAAGCCTACGACCACCAAAACGAAGACCACGAAGCAGATCCAAAAAATGACCCAGTAAAGCCATTCGATATTGCTTGCCTGCGGACCAGCGGGATGAAGACTGTTATGGTCTCCGGTTACTTGCGCGAGCAGCAGGGCTCTCGCGGAGTGCAATCCGCCGAAGATTGCAGTCGCGGTCATTTGGGCGGCTCCGGAGCGCTAGTAATTCCTGTGGGCGTCTGCTTCGGCATAGATTGTTCAGGAGGTCTAACGTAAAGCTGATCGCTACGCGATGGCGCGACATCTTTGGGAAGCAGTCCACTCATTGAGCGCACGTATGCAACAATTTCCCACATTTGATATTCCGGAATACGGTTACGAAAAGAGGGCATCCCATTTGGGCGTCCCTGAACAATAGTTGTAAAGATATTTTGCGGTTCGCTGCCGTATATCCAATAGTTGTCCATGATCGGCGGGCCTATTCCTCCACCGCCGTTGGCATGACATCCCGAACAGTTGTACTGGCTAAAGAGCCGCTTCCCTTCAGATACGGCGTACGCGCTCTCTTCATACATATTGGGCGTTGGCGGGCTCGGCAATGGATTTGCACCGGGATTTAATCCACTCAGTTGCGCCTCGTTTACAACCTGCGATGCCGACGGCGAGGGTCGCAGTTCGCGCTCCTCGCGACTGCATGTGACGAGCATCAGCGCGCTTGCAACAGCGATCGCAAATACAGTCGCGCCGCGCATTAGTTTTCCCCTCCTGACGTCTGCGCCAATTCGAGCTGAGGAACACCGTAGCGATGCAGCACACCGCGAATTTCCGATCCTCGGCGGCGCAAGACAGCTTCGAGTTCATCGCGAAGTGCAGTGTTCCCTTTGCGCACACCCATAGAAATGCTGAACGTAAAGGGCAGGCCCGGCGGGTCAAGTTCAGGGCTCAAGAGGTTCAGTTGCAGCGAATTCCCGAATTTCTGGGCAAAGTATCCGGCCAAGGGTCCCCATACTATGGCAGCGTCGACTCGGCGATTGGCGACCGCACGGATGATGGAATCACCTTTCTCGCCGGTCCGATCGAAGCCGACGATTTGGTTCTGAAGGCCGCGACGGGCGAGTGCAGTCCCTGGTGGCGTGTAGTCTTCCTGAAGAACTTCCACCCCAATCTTCAAATGACGCAGCGCCGGATCATCCAGCGAAGCGACTTGGAGTAGGTGATCTCTACGAGTAACAAAAACAAACGCAGACCGATAGTAAGGACTGGTCGTGAGTAAGTGCCATTGATAAATCAAATGTGCATGCAGATCGCGCGCAACCACTTCCGCAATTCGATTCTCGAAGCCTTGCTGCTTGGTGTTGGAGAACGGCAGATTGTCAGGATCGGCGCAGACCCGGAGGTCGCGTGAATGCGCAAGACCAACAAACAACCAAATCGAAAAAATGACGGCCTGCGAACGCTTAGGGAAGCGTAAACACATACAGCATGCCTCCCTGATTCGTGAATTTGGGAAGATCTTGAGTTGCGCCGACGAATCCCAAAGCCGCGCCTTTATCCCGTGGATCAAGACCCCCGGCCACGATAGCGCCGGCCCAACCACCTACCCCGGATAGGACCGCGATGTACTGTTTGCCATCCGGACCTTTGTAACTGATCGGCTGGCCGATAATCCCCGAGCCGGTTTTGAACTGCCAAAGCTGCTTGCCCGTAATCGCATCCACTGCTTTGAACCAGCCGTCCATCGTTCCATAGAAAACGACGTTTCCGGCAGTGGCGACCGCGCCGCTCCATACGGGAAAATGATCCGGAATACTCCATACAACTTTGCCGTTCACTGGATCCCAGGCAGTAAATTCGCCGCCGTAGCCGCCGGGCGCGTCATACATCACCACATTGGCTCCGACGTACGGAGTTCCTGCAATGTAGTTGACGGAAACTGTCTCTTCGTCCATGCAGAGGTGCTGGTGCGGAATGTAAAGCAATCCGGTCTTGGGCGAAAAAGCCGATGGTTGCCAGTCTTTTGCGCCCGGGGCGGCGGGACAGATTTCGCGCAGCGCTTTTCCACGCGTGGGCTTCTTCTCTTCAACATATTGCAGTAACCCGGTCTTAAGGTCCACGCCGCGCGTCGTCGTAATCGGCGCGAAGGGATCTGCGGAGAGCACTTCTCCGGTGGTGCGGTCCATAAGATAGACATAGCCGTTGCGCTCAGGCCGAATCAGGACCTTGCGGCTCTGCCCTTTGATAGGAAGATCCAGAAGGATGGTCTCATTGACCGCATCGTAGTCGTAGAGGTCGTGCGGACTGAACTGGTAATACCAAATCGCTTCGCCAGTATCGGCATCGCGAGCAAAAATTCCCGCA
>QHZW01000329.1 GCA_003224815.1 Acidobacteriota bacterium
GCCGTGAATCACAGCTCCGGCAAGGCCACGCGCACCTTTACGCACGAACACTCTCACTCTCGAATCACGTTCGGCCTGACGACGCGCCGTATCAGCTGTGCCGTCTTGGCTGTCGTCATCCACGACCATGATCTCGTAGTCAATCGGAACGTCCGCAAAGGCCTGATGAATGCGGCCGAT
This sequence comes from Acidobacteriota bacterium, assembly GCA_003224815.1. GTDB lineage: Bacteria > Acidobacteriota > Terriglobia > Terriglobales > Acidobacteriaceae > Gp1-AA145. The sequence goes on from QHZW01000329.1 coordinate 181, forward strand.
CAGAACTGGAATATTTCCAGCTTCGTTGAGAGTAGGAATCACGAGACCTAATTTGAAATCGGCAGAATCATTCATTGCGGAGACCCTAATCTTGTAGCGCAACTTATTGGATGTTTGTGAGCAGAAAGACGTTGTCGGCGTGAGCGAAAAACAGAGACCCTGACTGTAAAAAAATTCAAAAGAAGCAAAACCTGGAGGAAATCGGCAGGTTCGTTTAGGCAGTAACTGGGCTGGTCTCCGGTTCCGGCGAAGGACCCATGACGTATTTCTGAAATCGCTCCACAATCACGGAGTGCACTTCGTCGGGTTCACCGGCAGGGACTATGTGCAGACCGGCCATCTGGCGCAACCGCATGTACGACTTGCGTTGCCGGTGCATGAAGTCGATAGGATATTCCGGCTTGCGCGCGCGCGCGACTTCCGGCACGGCATCAAGCACGTAGGACACATCCAGACGGGGAGAAAGGTTCAGCAGAATCTTTGCGTATACGCGAGCCAGCCAGGAGTCCATGGGCATCGCCGCAAGCTGGTCATAGATATAACGGTCAAAGATTACCACTCCGCAGCCTTGCAATTTCGCCTCAGCGACAATGCGGCGCAGATTCAGCACATCGAGAATATAGAGTGCAGCACGGCCGAAAAGTAGCGGCCAGGCCTGAGCATTCTTGTCGTTGCGTTTCGCCGGCCGTTCCGGAGTTCCGATTGAGCCATCGCTCTGAAGTACTAAACGGCTGAAGCCGGAGCGCAGTCGTGGAAACATCACAACGTTATCCCAGAACGTCAATTCGGTCACGGGAATTCCGGCATCAGCAAGATACGAGCGCAATTTCTGTATCTGGGTGCTTTTGCCTGCGCCATCAATTCCGGAGAAAGAAATCAAAATCGGTTTCAAAGTATTCATTCCTCGAAAAAAACTAGTCGAGAATCTCATTCTTTACCGCCCCGAGTTCGGCACCCGACCGGGGCTGGCTTCTGACAACCCGACAACGGTTCCTATTGCAACTCCCGCGCCCGCGATTAGACCCAGCTTCAGCAGCAGCGAGCGCACCTGGCGTTGTTTCGGTGGAGCAATAGCAACACCAGCCGGCTTCGATGCAGCGCCGCCGCTGACTTGGACCGGAGGTGCAACCGCAGTCCCACTAGGCTGCGGAGCGGGAGTTGTTTGAACCGCAGGCGCATTTTGCTGGGCCGGGTTCTGCTGAGGAGCATTTGGCAGTGTAGTGTTTCGTCCGGGGTTTTCCGGAAGTTCGGGCGGCGGTAAGGGCTGGTTCTGGTCGGCCGGCTGTGTCTGAACGGGAGCAGGTTGACTTTGTGTCGCGGGTTGCTGTGCCAACAGCGGCTCCGCCGTGCCGCTTATAACCAGCACCAATAGACCCACGATCGCGCGCGACAAACTTGTTTTCATCGGTATTCTTTCCACTTGCCGCGTCTACGCTACTACCGGCAGTTGAGTCGTATTCTCCGCAGCGGCATCTTCGGGTGCGACCTCTGGAGCAAGCGTGACTGCAGGAGCATCGAGTAAGAATCCCGGGAACTTCTGAAAAAGTTTGTCGAGACGAGTCAATTCGAGTACGGTCGCGGCTTCAGCGGAAATTCCTCCGAGCTGAATCGCTCCATCCCGCCGGGCAACTTCTTCCATGCAGCTCAACAGTGCTTCCAGACCCCTCAGGTCAATGTTCTTTACTTGCGATAGGTCAATCACTACACGCGGTATTCCATTATTATTGATCTTCGTGCTCAATTCTTGTTTCAGCCGCCGAGCGCCAGCGGCGTTAAATTTTTCAGGCAACTTGACAACGATTGCGGACTGCATATCCATGTTCTGTCTTCCCCCGAGTTCGTTGGACGCGGTGACGGAAAAACCTGGTGCTACTCTACAGATGCGGATTGTTAATCCAAGGTTTACATTTTGTGAACTAATCAGTCAGCCTGCTGCACCTCGCGCGACATCCAAGAGCTCAACCCTCCCAGCCAGTTTGGTTTCGCATTGCTGGCCAGCAGCCGACGATCTGAAATTCTGATCTCCGTATTCCGATTTAAAGCAAACATCTTTTGTCCACTAACAACGGCTCGACGCACGTCGAGAGCCACCCCGACGTAGCTGTCTTGCAACACACAAGACTCCTGTATCAGAGTTGCGTAATCGATTTTGCAATTGCGCTCGATCGCGCATCCACCTGCAAGGGTGCATAACGCTCCGATTTTGCTTCCAGCGCCAATGAATAGCGGCGCGGAAATCACTGCTGTCGAATCGATCTCGGCTCCATCAGCTTCCCAAATGCCTTCCTGGACTTCGTTCCCCATGGGGTGCAGCGCACAGCGGCCATATAAACCATCTTGCATCAATTGAAAAAAGTCGCGAACTCCCGTGAGGCGATTGACATATCCGTGGAAATCGAATCGGACCTGCTGAGGGATGAGCGCGCTCAATCTTTTTCTGTATGCCCCATCCGAATTGTTCAGCAGGGAACTGTCAATCACCGCGAGGTCAAGCGATCCGTCTGGCGCGTAGGCCTGCGTCATAACCGCCCCAGATTGAATGTGCGAATCAAGAAGCTCCGCATAGTCGAGGTCCGAATAGACTCCGACTCGCAGCAGAAACAGATGTTCGACGCCGCTATTCACTGCTTCCGCAACGGCATTTTCCCACTGCAACAAAAAAGCCGTTTTCGCCGTTTTTAAGGGAAGAAAGTGGCTGGTGCCGGCTCTGTCCCGCAAGGTAATCGGCGAACTCACGCCGATACCGTTGAGCTTTGCCACTGAGCGAGTCAGTAAACTGGAGCCAAGAATGTCTAATAAAGGATCCCAGGCCGGAATGTGCTTCTTATCCGGCCTGTCAGGCGCCGAAACCGCGCGGAAGTAATTTTCCGACGGCTGTCCTCCCGCCAAAGTTAATATGGCTCCGATTCGCACTCTCACCCTCTCCACAAACCGTGATCAAGGATGCGGTCACGCACTCCTTGGTTACAACACCTGTCCTACGCGCCAGTTGCTGTGAATTGTTGATTTGCGGACAAAGCCAGGCGACCCATCGGCATCGCCTGTTCCCGCTCCCATCGATCCTCGGTACGGCGGGAGCGCTGACGTGCCGGACGAGACGCGTGGCCGGCCTCTTCCGCCTGCCGGGCACGTCCCAGTAATTCGCGAATGCGAAGTTTTGCCTTGTGTAATTGCGATTTCGAATTGCCTACCGAGCAGTCGAGCAATTCGGCGATTTCCTGATGTTCGTATCCTTCGACTTCATGCAGCAGGAAAATCGTACGATAGCCGTCCGGCAAGTCCTTAATGGCGCGCGCCAGTGCAATACGATCTACCGAACCGGTCAGACGATCGTCCCGGCTGCCGTATTCACGACGAACGACCTTCGCGTCCTGGTTATAGGGTTCATCCAGAGAAATCTGGCGTAGGACTTTCTTGCGGAAATGCATCAACACCGTGTTGACCGCTATTCGGTACAACCAGGTGGAAAGCGCTGAGTCGCCACGGAAAGTGGCGAGCTTACGGAACACTTGCAGAAACGCATCCTGCGTCAGATCTTCTGCCTCGGCGGCATTGTTGGTCATCCGCAGGCAGACCGAATAGATTCGGGCTTTGTGAGAATGGAATAAAGAAGCGAACGCATCAGAATCCCCCTGTTGCGCGCTCCGTACTAGTTCTGCATCCGAATCGAATCTCGTTGTGGCATTGGTGTCGGTGGTCACTGGACTCTCCTTTCAAAAACGCCCGTGTGCGTGTTGCCATTTCGAGGAAGCGGCTGGTTTGCAATCACATTCCGAAGACTAGATTCCTTTGTGCGAATGGTCTATCCGGTGAGGTCTGTATGCACTAGCAGACGTTGCTGTACCGGATTGAAACCCGCCAAAAGCTGCGCCAATAGCCCAATTGCGCAGCAAAATGCGTTTTGCAGCACTTAAACGCATCCCAGAAGCACTCTGTTGATCCTGAGTACATCTCAGGTTTTTCCCGATGTACTCAGGGGTGACGCGCATGGTCTTTTCTTGAATCCACCCGCGTCCTGCCTCATCGCGCAGTGCCGGGCTGTTCAAAAAGGCGCTGTCCAAAAACATTCGCGTGGTTTCCACGCTACAGAATTTCCTACACGAAACTACAGAGACAGCAGGATTGTTCCTTTCACGCGCGCAGCCTATCTTCAAACTCACGAAAGTTGCCCTCAACTTATTACCCACCTCCCGAGCAGGCGCCGGCAAAATGGAGAGTCGGCACCTGCTTCTCGCCTTTAGCATCACAAGATTCCTTCCGGATGCGCTTAACCTATGCGCACCTGTGCTCATGTTAGGGAATAGAGAAGCACTCCCGTGAAGCGGCATTTCAGACGAGGTGCTGAGCGACGAAGTGGAATGGAGACGAAGAATTCAGGCAGTCCTGGCAGAACCGGACCGCCTGAATTTCCATTACTCGATGCCTGCCTGAACTACGTGCACAATATTGTTTCGAACTGCATAGAGCACCAGATCACTGACCGAGTGCAGTTGCAGCTTGCGCATGATGTTTGAACGATGCGTTTCTGCGGTTTTCACGCTCAGTCCCAGAGCGACCGCGACTTCTTTTGTACTTTTGCCTTCTGCCAGCAACTGCACAATCTCACGTTCGCGCGGAGTCAGACGGTTGCGCCCGGGACTCACCACGGCGCCTGGAGTACCGCCTTTCAAATATCCTTCCAAGACCATTGTTGCGACCTTGGATGTGAAGTAGGTTTTATCGTGACGCAGAGCTTCGACAGCAGCGACCAGATCTCGCGCTGCATCGGACTTGAGCAGAAAGCCACGGGCGCCTGCGTTCAAAACTTCACGGACCACCTGGTCAGAATCGTGCAGCGTAAGAATCAGGACACGTGCATGCGGATTGGTCTTCAATATTTGCCGTGTGGCTTCGAGGCCGTTCAGCGTTGGCATTCCGATATCGAGAATGAGCACGTCCGGCTTGAGCTCAAGCGCCTTCTCAACGGCTTCGCGCCCGTCACCTGCTTCGCCGCAGACTTGCCATTCCGGCTGCGCTTGCAGCAATGAGACCAGTCCCTTTCGTACGACTTCATGGTCGTCAGCAACCAGAATACGGAAAACACCCATACCTACCTCCCTGAGAAAAAAGATGAGAACATGGATACAGCGCAACAGCCTGGAATCATTGACACTCGCATACTCATTGCCAAATGGCTAAACCCTGCCCGCTCAATCACCAGAGACTCTGAATTCAGGCAACGATTGTGTAAATGTTGCCGGGTTTGCGTAGAGTTGTTCGTGATCAGCCTTCTTTTTTCCTTAACTTTGCATCAGGTTCGAAGAACACTCGGAAGACTCGGCCGGACGGCAGTTTTCGTCCGATACGGAAACCAGTTTCAGGCCGCGAGCCGGTTCCAGCACCAGAGTGAAAGAAGCCGCGCATCGACCACAGAGCCAGAAATGTACTGTCTCGCGCTTTGGCTTCTCATCAAACGGAGCCGGCGTCTCACTTGCAGCAAGCGAAATCGAAACTACCTCAAACTGAAAAAGCCGACCTTCGGTGAACGAATGTAGTTGCCGGTTGCAGCTTTCGTTCGCGCAGTTGGCCAGCATTGTTTTCAATCCACCCGGAATTTACCACCGCGAAACCTTACAGGGAATGACCTAGGAATCCAATACAGTCGCCACTGTATTTTGCGGGAAACGATTACGACCGGGGATGCGGTTACATGCCCCCAGCGAAGGACAATTTCCCGACCGCACTTCCGTTTCTGCCTTCCAAACTCAATATTAGAAATCTCCAAGCGGCAGCGCGACAGTGTAAAGGTTGTGATCTATGGGAACGGGCTACGCAAACGGTTTTTGGCGAAGGAGCGTCGCGCGCTCGAGTCATGCTGGTCGGCGAGCAGCCAGGAGATAAAGAGGACATCGCTGGACATCCATTTGTCGGTCCGGCGGGTAAAATATTAGACGAAGCTCTGGCTGCGGCGGGGATTGAGCGGGGAGATGTTTACGTGACCAACGCCGTCAAGCACTTCAGTTGGACACCCGCGGAGCGCGGAAAGCGCCGGATACATAAAAAGCCGCGTTACTCCGAAATCAGGGCGTGCCGCCCCTGGCTGGAAGCGGAGATTGCGGTCACACGGCCGCATGTCATCGTATGTCTTGGAGCTACTGCGGCGCAAGCATTACTGGGATCCGATTTCAGCGTCATGCGCCGCCGCGGTCAGTTCATTCCGTCTTCTTTGGCCCCGCGAGTTATGGCCACCGTGCATCCATCGTCAATCTTACGAGCACTTGACGAACCCTCGCGGCATGAGCAGAAAGAAGCGTTCATTCGCGATCTTGCAATTGTGGCTCACGAGATGAGACGCGTCCCCCATGCAGCTTAAGTGAGCGCGAAATCCCGATACGGCTTACAGTGTCTAATGCACTGCTGTACGTGCTTTAGCGGATGGAGGCTGATTCCTTTCGCATTTACGCTCAACTCGGCGGGAGGGAACTGTGCCAGTGGCAAACAATCGTGGACCACGCCGCTCTGGCGAAGAGGAACTCGAGGTGCCGACGCCACCCCACTCGCAGCCCGAACCTGATGTTCCCGATCCTGACGACGAACCTCAGGAAGTGGTGAGGCCCGTAAGGACGTGATCGTCACTGAAATGGGATCACATTCAGTCAAGCCGATGCGCTTTTGAATCGTTTTCCGCGAAATCGCGTCTGTTATAATCGAATTACAGTTAAAGGAGACTACAGATGGCTACCGTTACACCCGAAATCGCCCCGCAGGAGACCAAGAAGGCTCCAGTTATTTTGACCCCCAAGGCAGTCGTCAAAGTGAAGGAAATCATGAGCCAGCAGACGCCTGCACCGGCTGGACTGCGTGTGGGAGTTGTCGGCGGAGGGTGCTCCGGATTCTCCTATTCGATGTCGTTTGAGAATGCAGCCGGGCTTATGGACAAAGTGTTCGATATGGACGGCCTAAAGGTCTATGTGGACGCGACTTCTCTTACCTATCTGAACGGCTGCACTGTCGATTATCTGGAAACGCTCGAAGGTGCCGGATTCAAATTCGACAATCCTCAGGTGAAGAGCACCTGCGGTTGCGGATCATCCTTCAGTGTCTAATCAGGTTTTCGGATCCTACTTCGGCAGATATACTTCTGAGTTTTGCCCCACGATCCTGCTGGTAATGTGAGGTGTAATCACGACCAGCAGTTCGCTGTCGTCCGTGAGCTTGGAGTTCGTGGTCGTAACTTTGTTCAGACCCGGCACCTGACCCATGCCGGGTATGCCGCTCAGTGCCATTGTTTCGCTGTGGCTTACCTGTCCAGCAATAACGGCAGGCTCTCCATCAGCCAGCGTGATTGTCCCCTTATATTCCCGATTCCCAATTACAGGGACCCCGTTAATCGATGCTCCCGAGAGGGAGCGCAGGTTGATCTCCATCTGTAAGCCGACGTCGTTCGCGCTGATCGCCGGTTTCGCCTTAATTGTCAGACCCAAATCCTCGTAGTTGAACGACGGGAATGCTGCCTGAAAACTGTTGTTTTGAATCACTCTTGAGATCGCTGCGTTGTTGAAGACCGGCGCGAAGCTGGCGTTCAGGATAGGGAACCGGCTTCCCATCCGAAACGTTGCATCTGTTCCTTGCGAAGCGCGTAGTGTCGCGTGGTCGAGGGTTTGAATCCAGCTCTGGTTGAGCGAGAGTTGAGCGCTGAGCGTATCGAAGCTCACCCCTGTCAGCGTCTTGCCGCCACCAAAAGTCGCAAGTGGCTGGCTGAAGATGGAACTCTGCTGTCCTTGCAACTGCGCGAGCAACGCCGAAATCGCCTGATTGTTCGCCTGATTGATGCCGCCGCTCGCGATCAACTGGTTGATCAGCTCCTGTATATTCTGCCCGCCCAGCGCGGCTAACGCTCCTGCCGGAATATTGAACAGGTTGAACTGATTGGGAATGTGAACGCCCATGTTCCGCGTCAAGGTGGCATCCACCTGATAGACCTTAACGTCGAGCATGACTTGAGGCCGCGAGTTGTCGAGCCGCTGCAGGAACTGTGTCGCCGCGTCAAGAGTATTTCGCGGAGCTCGCACCACCAAGGTCGAGGTCTTCGGATTCGGCGTCACAAAGCGAATCTCAAAGAGGTTTCGCAGCAGGTTCGAAACGTCGTTCAGCACGGTTGGAGTTGTGGCCGCATTCGGCACATAAAAGGTGCGCATCGCCATGCGCTCAAACAGACGCCGATTTTCTGTTGTATCAGACGCGATGAGAATCCCTTGCCGATCAAGTGGAGTCCAGAAGGACTTCGTGACCGGTCCTGCCGTGGCCATTGCCTTGAAGAAATCAACGTTGTCGATGTCGAAAGATACTCTGCGCGATGTGACGGAATCTTCAATCTGCGCAGAAAGCCCATACGCCTGAGCGATGGTGCTGAGCAGTTCCTTGCTGTCCCCGCGGAAATGAAAACTGGCGAGATTGGTTCTGGGTTCGAACGCGATCTCAGGAGACTGTTCAGTCACCTCAGGAGCGGCAGCAACCGCCGGAGCGACATCGCCTAACGCGTCGCGGACTCGTTCCTGAGCGAATTCATTTGCCGGATCAATCTTTAGGGCGGTGCGAAAATCCGCGAGTGCTTCCACTTGCTTGCCCGATTCAAGCTCCGCATTTCCGCGGACAATGTGCTTCGAAATGAGCTGCTGGCGCGTTGCCTCCCGGGCGGTGATGTAGTTGATATTGCGCGGAACCAGTTCGGCAGCATGAACAAATTGTTCGTAGGCGAGATCGGGATCTTTCTCCTGCAGCTTAAGCCCGCGATCGAAGGCGGCGCGCGCTTCTTTCAGGTCCTGCTTCGTCGGATTGCACGCGGCTTGACTTGCCGGCGCGCACGGCAACAGTAGAGGGGTCTTCTGGTCGGCCCAAACCAAAGCCGCCATCAGAATCAAGCACGCCGCGCACGGCAACCAACGCATGGCTCGATTGTATCGAAGAACTCTCACAGCGCATCCTGGTTTCGCATGGTACGTGTACCTTCGTGGAACGTCGGATTACAGGTTTCTTGTTTGAAGTTTTTTCGCTCCACTCGCCATTTTTTAGAACCGGAGTTCACGACTAGCACGCCACTCCAAGCGTTATACTGAATCGAATGAGTGAGGCCCCGCAAAAGACTTTTTACCTCGAAACCTTCGGTTGCCAGATGAATGCGCATGACTCCGAGAAGGTAGTCGGCACGCTCGTTTCCCAGGGTTACCGCCAGGTTCCAACCGTTGAGGAAGCCAGCCTCGTGCTCTACAACACCTGCTCCATTCGGGACAAGGCGGAGCAAAAGGTTTTTCACCGACTCGCCGACTACAAGAAACTGGAAGCTCAGGGCAAGAAATTCGGTGTGCTCGGTTGCGTCGCCCAGCAGGAAGGCAACAAGATCTTCGAGCGCGCTCCACATGTGTCGCTGGTGTGCGGATCGGCATCTTATCGCAATCTTCCGCAAATGCTGATTCAAATCGAGGACGGAGCCCGGCGCGTTACAGGCCTTGACGATCGCGCGACCGACGAGTGCTTTGAAACTGAATTCACGGCGCGCACCAATCCGCATCGCGGGTACATCACCATCATCGAAGGCTGCGACAAGTTTTGCTCCTACTGCGTAGTACCGTTCACACGCGGCAAAGAACGCAGCCGGACGTCGCTCTCGGTTCTGGCGGAAGCCCGGCAGATGGCGGATCTCGGCTACAGCGAAATCCAACTGCTCGGGCAAAATGTAAATTCCTACCGTGATCCGGCAGGGAGGAAGAGCTTCGCCGAATTGCTGCTCGCAGTAGGCGAAGTGCAGAGTATTAAGCGCGTGCGCTTCACTACTTCACATCCCCGCGATTTTGGCCGTGACATTGTCGAAGCCATTGATTCATCGCCGGCGCTGTGCGATCACGTTCATCTCCCGGTCCAGAGCGGGTCGACGAGAATGCTCCTGGCCATGCAGCGGCTCTATACCCGCGACAAATATCAGGAATGCATTTCTTGGATCAAGTCCGCCAGGCGCGATATTTCGATCACCACCGATGTAATTGTAGGGTTTCCTGGCGAGACCGAAGCCGATTTCGAACAGACGCTTTCATTGCTGGATGAAGTTCATTACGACGGCGTGTTCGCGTTCAAATACTCTCCGCGCCCAAACACGCCGGCGATCGGACTCGAAGACGCTATACCGGACGCGGAGAAATCAAGACGTCTTAATGTGCTGCTTGAGCGACAGCGAAGTATCCAGAAGTCTCGTAATCAGAAGCACATAGAGGAGCACTGTGAAGTGATGGTGGAAGGGAAGAACGAAGTCCGAAATCAGTGGATCGGCAGAACTTCTCAAAACAAGACCCTGAACTTCACGGCCGATAGTGAGGCAAGGATCCAGCCTGGAAGCTATGTTCCAGTCCGGGTTACTGCGGCGTTCCCTAACAGCCTAGTGGGCGAACTGGTAGGAGCGGTTTCCGCTTCTTGAACAGGCGCGTGTTGGCAAGTTGATCAAAGGAGTCTCGATGGAAGTCGAAATGAGAATTCGCGGTCTGCTGATGGATCCAGTAACCAATACTCCCATTGTGATTCTTAAAGACGCCAACAGCGACACGGTTCTGCCCATCTGGGTGGGAGTCTTTGAGGCCAACGCCATTGCTCTGGAAATTGAAAAGGTCAGCACGCCGCGACCCATGACGCACGACCTTATCAAGAATGTTCTCTCTGGTCTGGACGCCCACGTTCACAAGGTCGTAGTCACTGAACTCAAGGAGGAGACCTTTTACGCAGTAATTTGGATGGAGCGTGAAGGCCGGATCATCAGTGTGGACTCGCGCCCATCGGACGCGCTCGCACTCGCCCTGCGTGTGGATTGCCCGATCTTTGTTGAGGACGAAGTACTTAAGATCCAGAAGAAGCTTTCAGGCGGCACCGACCCTGCTACTAACGAAGAACTCCGTAAGTGGCTGGAAGGCCTTAATGATGAGGATTTGGGGCGATACAAGATGTAAGCGCCCCGTTCAGGCCTTTACCCTTTCATTACGCTGAACACAACGATTTTCCTGATAAGCTTCTCTCGATTGCGCTCCGGCGCAATACGAGGCTTCTATGGTTAACATCGTCGTGCGCTTTTCTCATGCCGTCGCGCTGGTTGCTGTACTCTCTTTGGCGACGGCAGCGCAGCAATCAAAAACCTCGGCGCTGCTGCCCGCTCCGATTCCAACACAAATCAACACCGCTACGAAGATTTTTATTTCTAATGTCAGCGGCGAAAGTTCGGATAGTGTAATTTATCAAACGGTATTCAATGGCGGTCCTGATCGCGCTTACAACGAGTTCTATGCCGCGATGAAGTCCGTAGCGCGATATGACCTGGTGTCCTCACCCTCGGATGCCGACTTGGTGCTGGAGATCGGTTGGGCGCTGAGCGACACGAGCCTGAGGTAGCTTCCAGTTCTTGGGAAATTGCGACTGGTTATTGTTGACCCGAAGACGCATATCGCTTTGTGGAACATCACCGAATATGTCCGCGGAGCGATACAGCTAGGGAATCGCGACAAGAATTTTGATCGGGCAATGGGCACTGTCGTGGCCCGGCTCAAATCGCTCGCGTCGGCAGGGCCAACGTCGAGGAACACGGCGAATTAACCCCGCCATAAAGCAAAGGCCTGCTGTGCTTCTGTACTTTACATAATACTTGTTATCGGACATTGCGCCTGAGCGCGAGGTCTCGCCTCAGTGCGCGGATGGCTGTCCTACTGAAAGGTTCTGGAGAAGTTCGCTCACCGTAAATTCCCTCTCGAACTGCACCCGCACGCCAAAGAGCCTCCTGGAATCGGGTTCATATAAAAGCGAATATGGTTCAGATGTTACTAAGCGGTTCAGAAAGATCCGCATTTCGGAGTCCGCGGCGAGCTGTGTTACCGCGGCATTCGGGGCGAGCAGCCGGTCATTGATGAACAACTCAATGTTGCGTCCATCAAATTGAATGGAATTTTCGAGTCGTTTGTCACGTTGTAACGTCTCAAGAGCTTTAAGCGCAGCGCTAACAGCTTGCTCCAGTCGCAACTGATTGTTGCCATCACCCACAGCCTTGCGGTTGTAACGAAGCCCCAATCGACCATCGGTTAGGTCCAGGCTGTAGTCGGCCTCGTGGCCGATAAGGATGACGCCTGGACCGTCCTTCACGTGGGCGTAGCTGGCGACATCGAGCAGCAGTTCGTCCGTTGATTGATCCTGAATCCAGCTGTGAAACACGGGGATCACCGCATGCAGATCAACGCGCTCGGGAGCTTTCAACAGCAGCTTCACGTTTATGTGCTGCAATTCCACTGCCGCCTCTTCCTCGATCAGTTGAATTCCTCTGATTGTCATACCGCCACCAGTTTTCCCAGCTTGCTGTTGCAACTGTGCGCGGCATCAATGAAGAGCTGGGCTTCGTCGATCAGGTACCGGCTTGACTCTTCTGTGTGAGCCTGATCGCGCTTTTCGTGCGCCGCGAATAAATACTGCGCGAACTTGCCGCCGGCAAATGGATCAAAAAACAGCTGCGTGTCGTAGTACCGCTTGCGGAACTCGGTAACGATTTCGCTCGCGTCCTCCCGCACGTGCGGATTCTCGGCCTGTACCAGTCCCCGTGCGCCATTCAGCATGGAGTGGTAAGCAGACCTGCCGGCCCGCTCGAAGTCCCTGCGTTCGAAGGCCAGCTGCGCCTCGAATAATTCCCTCTCTGCGGCCGCTAATCCGAAGTCCACCGCTGAAACCACTTCGCCAGCGCACTCGCCATCGCCCAGATCACCGAGCGTGTATTCGCGGGGATCGCCCCAATCGCTGAAGTAGGAACGATCACCCGCAGGCGGCTTGGCCAAGTCATCGAGCATGGCTTTAAGTGCTGCCTTGCCCGTGCGCTTCACGAATTCCTTGAACGTCTCGCCCGAAATGCGATCCGCTACATATCGCTCGGTCAACCTCTCGACTACCTTCGGAATATTTTTCGAAGGCACTGCAACAATCGGCAGTCCGTACGAAGCGGCGTTGTTCTCCCACTGTCCGCCGAGCACAACCTGGAAATGCGGGACTGCATAGCCGCCGATTTTGCGGCTTACGCCGTAGAAGCCCAGATCTGCCACGTGATGTTGCCCGCAGGAGTTGAAGCAGCCGCTGATCTTAATATGCAGCTTCTGGACAGCCTCGTCCCTCACGAAACTCTTTTCGCTGACCTTCTTTCGCAATTCCGCAGCCAATCCCCGCGACGACGAGATGCCCAATTTGCAGGTATCTGTCCCCGGGCAGCTGGTAATGTCAACCAAAGCTCCGGCGCCTGCGTCTCCAAGTCCGATTGCGTGCAGAGCTTTGTAGAGGTCCGGCAAATCAGCTTTACTTACCCAGCGGATCACAAAGTTCTGTTCGACTGTGGTGCGGATTGTTTCTCTAGTGAACCGACGAACGATATCTGACAGCGAGCGCAGCTGATTTGATGTAATGTCGCCCAGCGGCAAAGCCACAGTTACAGTCACGTATCCGGGCTGCCGCTGCGGCCGGATATTCGACTTCAACCATTGCTGGAACTCTGCTCCGGAACCATTTGCATTTCCGATAAGAACCAGCTCAGGAACATCAACCGCCGGCTTCAGTGCACTTTCCTGAAATTCGGCTTTTGCTTCTTCAATGTAGTCGTTCCATCGCGGATCGAACGGCAGGATCTCCCGCTCCGCCAAAACCAGTTCTCTGAACTTCTCAATTCCAAGATCTTGAATCAGGAACTTGATACGTGCTCGATTGCGGTTCTTCTTTTCCCCGTGGCGGGCGAAAACGCGCGCAATCGCTTGCGCCAGCGGGAGTAGCTCTTCCGGTGGAACGAACTCCTGAAATAGTTTGGCCTGATAGGGAACGGCGCCGAGCCCTCCGCCAACATACATCTCGAAACCGTGCTCTTCCCTTCCCGTCGTGGCGTTGACACGTGTCTTGGCAATGAGTCCGAGATCGTGCAAACCGGTCAAGCCGCACGCATGCTGGGCGCACCCGCTGAATGCCGGCTTGAATTTACGTCCAAAGCTCTGAGCATCAGGATGGCCAAGCAAGAACTTCGCCAGGGCACGAGCATAAGGCGTGACGTCGAAAGCTTCATCCGTGCAGACTCCGGCATAAGGGCAGGCAGTTACATTACGCACTGAATTGCCGCAGGCTTCACGGGTCGTGATATTCGCAGCCGCCAGCCGGCGCATCAGCGCGCCAGTGTCGTCGATGTGGACGTAATGAAGTTGAAAATCCTGCCGCGTGGTAATGTGAGCAATTCCGTCGGAATATTCTTCCGCCAACTCGGCCATAACCTCGAGCTGGTGAGCATTTAGACCGCCGGCCGGGATCTTGATGCGCTGCATTCCAGGTGCATCCCACAACGTGTTCGGACCTTTGGTCAGATCGCCCGAAGGAAAATTGAGCTTTTGGACTTTATGCCCGTCGTTACGCTGACCGTTGTCATAGCGCTGGCCGTATGCGCCCCGGCGCAGGCGCGTCTCGGCGAAGAGACGTTCTTCGAGCTTGCCTTGTTTGCGCAACGTGAGTTCGGTCTCAAATATGTCGACCTCGCGCGCCAAATGTTCGGGCACTTGTCCGTCGAGTTTTTCTTTCCACAACGAATTAGAAGCTTTCATGATGAACCCCAGCTTTTAGCTCTTAGCCTTACCTGGTCCGCTTTAGCTAAAAGCTAATGGCTAGAAGCTTGCAGAAACACAAAACCCACCGGCCAGTCCTTCTGGCGGTGGGTGTGAGCTTATGAACTTGAATTATTGCTGTTTAGCTCGATTGCACCCCATCCCCAGAAGAGACACGACAGATACAACAACAGCACACAGCCATCTTCTGGAGGGATGCATAGAGCATTGCTTTACCAGTATCTGATGCCGAAGCACCCCGGCGCAATTCAAATATTCGATAGCGCCCTCCTGAAAAACAGATGAGGGGTGCTACACTGGCTCGCCCCAGGAACAAAGATTCCAAACTCAAGATCTTGGGCACCTTCGCGAAAAGGGAGAGATCCATGAAAAAGTACGCACTTGCAGCAGTGTGCGCGTTTGCCGTTGCAACCCTGACGGGTGCACCGGTATTCGCGCAAAACTCGGAAGTCAAAGAAAAACCACCAATGTATTCATACGTTGGCAACTGGGCAGTTCCCCGGGCGCAGTGGGCTGAAATGGAGAAAAACACTGCGGCTGATCAGAAAATCCTGGACAAAGCCTTAGCCAGCGGGACCCTGATCGGTTACGGCAGCGACGTCGTCCTGGTACATGAAGCAGATGGCGCTACTCATGATGATTGGTGGTCAGCGATGTCGATTGCTGGCGTCCTGAATGTCCTGGAGCAGTTCTACCAGGGCGGCGGAACCACAGTCCCCGTGCTTGGTGCCGCTACGAAACACTGGGACAACATTTGGGTCAGCACATACTACAACTGGCACCCCGGAAGCTATAAAGGCGTGTACACGCGCGTCGGGTCATACAAATTGAAAGCCGACGCCCCTTCCGACGCGATCGACGCCCTCAGCAAAAGCTTGCTGGTGCCATTCTTTGAGAAGCTGATGGCAAGTGGCGCCATTCACGAGTACGAGGTTGATACTCAATACATTCACAAAGACAACCCCAACATGTTCACAATGGTGTACATCGCCGCGAACGCTGAAGCGCTGGACAAGGTGGACGCAGCGCTGCGAGACCTTCTTAAGTCGAACCCGCTAATGGGCCCGACTTTTGATTCCATGGTGGACTTCTCCGCACACCGGGATGACCTAGCACGTACCAACGCAACATATAAGTAGGGTTCACGACCATCAACTGGCGTACCTACCCTTTGGGGAAACCGAAGGGTGGGTCACGCCCTTCACCACGTCCCGTATCTGTAAGTCCTCGCTCGCTGGGGGAAAAGCTTGATCAACAACAGGCCGGCTACGAATCCACCCACGTGCGCCGCAAAGGCTACGCCTCCGGTCTGATGCGCGGCAGTCGTAGTGGCGGTAACGCTTGTGGCAATAAACTGAATCAGGAACCAATAACCCAGGAAAACCCATGCCGGTATCCACCAGAAGGTAAAGAAAACAATCAAGACGACAAGGGTTTGCACGCGCGCTCGCGGGTACAGAACGATGTATCCGCCCATGACCCCAGCGATTGCGCCACTTGCGCCCAGGGTGGGAACCGTTGACGTTGGATGGATGACGATGAACGTGAGAGCGGCAGTGATCCCGCAGAGCAGATAGAACACCAGATATGTGAAATGTCCCAAATGGTCTTCGATGTTGTCGCCGAATATCCAGAGGAACCAAAGGTTCCCAACGATGTGGAACAGGTCGGCATGCAGAAACATCGAAGTGAAAATTGTCAGGAGGGATGCCGAAATTGGATACTGCGACGTGCCGTGGAGAGCGCCGGTGAGGTGTTCAGGAATAAATCCGAACTGAAAGATCAGAGCGTTAAAATGCCGCGGCCCCTGAAACTGCACTGGAAGCTCGAAGAAGACGAACACCAACACGTTCAGCGCGATGATGAAATAATTCACGTAGGGCGTACTGAATCGTGGCTGATCGTCGCGTATGGGAAACATGTCAGGACTGAGTTATTGAGTTATTGAGCGATTGAATCATTCAAGGCCGGAAAACATGGTGGCCGCTGATGGATTCTACAATGATTCAATGAGTCAATCGCTCAATGATCCAATTGTTTCATGAACGCCGTCCTCATCATCGACAAGCCTGCTGGCCTGACCTCGCACGACGTTGTCCATCGTGTTCGCCGCATTCTCGGACAGCGAGACGTCGGGCATTTGGGCACACTCGACCCGATGGCGACCGGAGTTTTGCCGCTGGTGTTGGGCAACATGACTCGGCTGGCCCAGTTTTACCTGACATCCGAAAAATGCTATGAAGGCGTAATTCGCTTTGGCTTCTCGACTGATACCTACGATGCCGAAGGCGAGCCGACATGTGAGCAACGCGAGTTTTCGCTATCGCTCGAGGAAATTCGTGATTTGGCGAAACAATTCAGAGGTGTGATCGAGCAAATGCCGCCGCCATTTTCCGCGAAAAAGATCCAAGGCGTCCCGGCGTATAAGCTGGCGCGCAAAAATAAAGACGTGGCGCTCAAGGCGGTACAGGTGGAAGTCAAGGAATTTGAAATTGAGAATGTCGATGACTCATGCGCGCGCTTCCGTGCACGTGTTGGTTCTGGAACCTATCTGCGATCGATTGCGCATGATCTGGGCCAGGCCGCTGGATGCGGCGCTCACCTCCAGGCTCTCCGCAGAACCGCCGTCGCTGGGTTCAAACTTGAAGACGCGCGCACATTTGAAGAGATCGAGAGGGCCAAGAGCACCGAATCAGGACTTGATGATCTTTTCATCCATCCGCGGGCTCTGCTGCCAGCACTGGCCGCCATTACCGCCACCGACGAAGTTGCCGCTCGCATTCGCCACGGACAGTCAGTGAACCTGCCCGAGTTCTCGCACGCACGCCACGTGAAAGTCTTTTGCGGACAGCGCGATCTGATCGCTATAGCCACTCGCGTCGCGGGCACCCTGTTTCATCCGAAGATCGTGCTCGGCTGATTTTTGGCTATCGAGCCCACTTTTTGGCCTCGCTGCTAGTTTCACAATTAGGGTAAAATCCCGGTTATCGGCCCGGCTGCGGAGCCCCATTGGCATCAATGGCTCAGATATTCGGCATCCAATGTTTCAGGGAGGACTGAAATGAGTCGCATCTACTTCAGACTTCTTCTTGGTACCGCGCTTTGCATCTTCCCCGCCGGCGTTCCCCAACCCGGTTTCGCGCAGCGCGGTGGATTTCACGGAGGGGGTGGCTTTCACAGCGGAGGCGGGTTTCACGGCGGCGGCTCCGGATTTCATGGTGGCGGGTTTAGTGGCTCTCGCGGCTTCGGCGGTTTTCGCGGTGGACACAGTTTCGGCGGCTTTGGAGGACGAGGCTTTGGGGGTTTCCACGGTGGCCATTTCTATGGCGGCCGGCTCTACGGAGGATTTCGCGGCTATGGCTACCCACGCTTTTATTCCGGCTTCGGCTTTGGGTTCGGTTTCGGATGGCCATATTGGGGTGGCTATCCCTATTGGGGTTACCCCTACTGGTACGGATATGACCCGTCATGGGGCGCCGGTCCGTACGCTTACTACTACCCATACGGCTATGACTACGATCCCTACGATTATCCTTGGGATGATCCAGATTGGGGTTACCGCCAGCACCGGGATGACAGGCATTCTGGAGACAATGACCGCTGCCGTGACTACCGGCACGAGTGCCCGCCTCCCGCGAACAGTAAACCGAAAAGCGACACCGCCAAGCCCTCTAACGGAGCTGCCGGCGAAGGCTCTCCGGCTAGTAATTACCTGACGATCAACTTTACCGATGCTCGCTCGCTAGGCTGGTATAGCGGGAATGAAAACACTGGTGCGGTCTTGCGGCCCGCGGTGCGAAACGCAATCGCTGCTCTGCATGCGATGCCGCCGGCTGCTCGCGAACGGCAAATCAATTCAGGACGCTACGCCGGCTTCTCAGCCGAAGACCGTCAGTTGTTGTTAAAAGCGACAGTCCAAGTTCGCGAAACTTTCAACTAGAGCGAGGTCGGGCAAGGCTTTAAATCGTGACCCTCGACTGCGGTGGTGATTGGCCGACCGGGTTCACCGCGACACAATCTCAAGATCACCACCGGCATAGACCACTTCCCTGCCGAACTACTGTTCCTTAGGCAACTATCCCGCTGGCATGCGCTTGGTTAGACTTGCCGAATTAGGCAGTTTCGCGGACAGGAGCCCGGTTGATGCACCTGCAATGGTTCAGCCAGCACGGCATTCCCTTCACCCTAATTGTGGCCTACATTCCACTGATTACCGCGGTGGCAACGACTGTGTTGAGCATCGTGCTGGCGCGGGCAACGCTACGTTACGCTGAGACCACCGACAAGAGTCTGGCGTTGGCTCGTGAGGAGTTCGAGCGGCAATGGTCTCCCGAGCTGCACATCAAATTGGAAATGCTCTCATCGCGCAAAACCAAAATCGTGGTTACGAATCTGGGTAGAATTTCTGTGCTGCTGCAGATAGTGCAGTTGCGCCGCCTTGATATGGGAGTGCCCGCGCTGAGATCATTTCTAAACGAACCCCTAGTCGGGGGATGCACCTGGACGGATGAACTGGGCAAGGATCTATTCACCTGTACGGGTGACGATTACAAGGGCCAGATCGCAGCCTCGATTACGTTTTATGCGTCGGGACGCCTATTTCGCACGGATTGGTTTCGCTTTCAGGTGGAAGTTAAGCGTGGCGAAATCGTCTGCCTGGAACCCATTAATATTGGCGCAAGTCGCGCCCGCAGCGTAGGTGCAGAGCAAGAACCTGAGCAAGAGGTGGCAAAAGACGAAGTCGAAGCCATGGCTGCCAATGCCTGAGAGACTCCTGATTAATTAACGTTACCTTGGCTTGGGACAATGCACCTTCGCTCATTGTGTTCGCGCCCGGTCCGCAACATGCTTGTTGACAGCGGCAAAGAGGGGAACTGAAAGATGCGGCTCTGCCTATGTTTACTGCTTGGCGCCAGCGTGCTTGCGGGTGCTGCTGCGCCGGTTGTCGCCGAGGATAATTCTGACGAAGCCAAGGTCCGCGCCCTGGAAAAGAAGTGGGCTGACTCCTACAAGCACCGCAAGATTGAACTGCTTTCGTCGTTGCTGGCCGAAGACTTCGTCATCACAGTTGAAGATGGGGTCCACATACAGCAAGCCCGGATACATCACCCACAGCGCCGACCCATCAGTGCACATCGACGTCGCTGAACTGTCAGACCTGAAAGTGCATATGCATGGCAACACCGCAGTCGTTACTGGTGCATATCACGAAAAAGGGCGGCAGGACGGAAAAGCGTACGAATACAACGACCGTCTTACCGACGTGTGGCTGAAAAATGAAGGCACGTGGCAGGTGATCTCCTCTCACTACAGCGTGCCGTTGAAGTAACCGCGGCAATGCGCAGCAAAGTCCCGCCTATAATTGAGATGTGAGCTCATCCGCAAAGCAAATTGCGTCGGCGGACTTCCCTACCCGCTGGGGACAATTCCGCATTTACGGGTTCCGCCTTGAGCCGGAGCAGAACGGCAGACCAGAAGAAGCAGTGGCCCTGTTAATGGGCGACGTGTACAGCGCGCCTCCACTGGTACGAGTACATTCGCAGTGCCTGACAGGAGACGTTTTTAGCTCCTTGCGCTGCGATTGTCGCCAGCAACTCGAGATGGCGCTGGCCATGATTGCTGGCGAGGGGGCCGGCATCCTAATCTACGAGCAGCAAGAGGGCCGCGGCATCGGCCTAATGCCAAAGCTGCAGGCGTACGAACTACAGGATTCGGGCCTCGACACAGTGGAGGCAAACGAGAAACTCGGCTTCAAAGCCGATCACCGGGAGTTCGCGCTGCCAGCGGAAATTCTGAAAGCACTTGGGGTCAAGCACGTACGCCTGTTATCAAACAATCTGGACAAAGTTGCAGCGTTGGAAAATGCCGGAATCAAGGTGGTCGAGAGGGTCCCCTGTGAAGTGACCGCAAGTCCGCAGGCGGAAGAATACTTGAAGGTGAAAAAAGAAAAGCTGGGGCATTTGCTTGGTGGCAAATAATGTTCGTAAGTAATCAGGCCGTTTGATTTGTACAGGCCGTGTGGGAACGGGCGCCCTCGGCGCAGCGTTTCTAACCACCACATCCAATCAGAACCCAAAATCCGCCGGTGCGGCGTAGGCGTGATTCTTGATTGCGAGTGAGGCAAGGCGCGCTGCGTCGATTTTCTGGACGTATTCTCCCCGGTCGCGCACGCCAAGGACCCATTCTTCCAGCCACGCATCGCTCTGCGCCGGAGTTTTGGTTTTGTCATGATATTCGGGAAAGAACGCATCGTCGCGGTTGTAGTATCCCTGCACAGGCGACGGGTGCGCACCATATGGGCACTCGACAACCGCGCTGACCAGAAATCCCGGAATCACGGTGCGATTAGGATCGCTGCTGATGACCTCAGGCGCAACGACCTCTTCGGTGACGACGATTACGCGCTTCGCCGATCTTACTGCTTCGAGCATTACGCCGAAACTTCCCCAGCAATGCGCATTGCCATCAGAGTCGGCGCGTTGCACGTGCGCAATGGTCACATCAGGATTCAAGGCTCGCACTGCCCACAATGATTCCTTCGGCTCGAAGGGTGAAAATATCTGATAGAAAAAATGATTTCCTTTGGCCGTATCACTTCCTTGAGCTGATCGGGTAGGGAGAAACGGCACTCCCAGTGCGCCCGCCTGCAAAGCAAGCGCCAGAGTGAAATTCGTCATGTTGAAGACCTTCACGCTTCCGCCTTCAACCGCGCGTCGGAAGTTGTACGCTGAACCCATCATGGCGTTGCCGATCCATGCCGCGATGACGCGATCGACGCATCCGGCGCCGATGAGCTGGTCAAAAAGAACATCGGAAATCGGACCGATCAAAGTCAGATTGCGTTTCTTCTGGCGAATGATTTCGTGGGCTGCTGCGAACGGAATCATCTGCTCAAGCTGAAGTGACATGGCTACCGAAGTGCCATCGGGCACGAACTGCGCAATAGCTTCGGCCATCGAGAAGAGCTTGGACATCGATTCGAGATTATCAGTTTCAGGTTTTAGTGGGACGCGACAGGGTGGCCACACTAGATAGCGCAGCCACGCTCCACACGGCGAGCGATGCTTCACGTGCATAACGAGCGACAGCGGGCTGGGCCGAGGTCCAAGCGGAGAAGATAAGACCGATGGTGAAGGCCGCGAGGGCGCATCCGAACAGCAAGCGTTCGCGCCAGCAGCGCGTTTCGGAAAGTAGTCCGGCCGTCAGAACCAACCACACCGCCCAGGTAAGCACTGTCCACCAACCATTCTGCCAAAAGAAATCTCCGTCGCGGAGATCTGCATATGCAGAATACGCAAAATAGGCAGAGACCAGGAATCCCGCAATACTGAGAACAGGTTTGCCACAAATGAGATGTGTTCTTTTCGGCGGCTTTACCGGTTCTTCCACCGCGGCGGGCGTTTCTCCAGGAATGCTCGTATTCCCTCCTGCGCGTCATCGGTCTTCATCAGCTCGTCGAGATATATTCTTTCGGCGCGCGCCAAGCCCTTGTCAAAGTGTATGGCGTCCCAAGCATAAACCGCTTTTTTGGTCAGGGCCAGAGTTGCGGGGCTGAGCCCGCGCAGACGATCAAGCACCTGATTAAGGTGAGCATCGAGACTTTCGGAATCGACGCTTTGGGTGACAAGTCCGATTGCGTGCGCGTCAGAGCCAGAGATCGTTTTGCTCGTGAGAATCAGTTCGACCGCTCGCTTGGTAGAAATCAGCGAGGCAAGCGCAGTAACCGCGACCGGCGGGAAACATCCGAGTTGTATTTCCGGAAAACCCCAAAGTGCGTCATGGGTTGAATACACTAGATCGCAAACCATGGCTAGTTCGGCGCCGCCACCGAGACAATGTCCGTGAACGACGGCGATGGTGACCTTTTTTGAAGCGACCAGGGCGCGGATCACAGCGTGGAATTTCTCGAGCATGGTCGAGACCTGATCTGGAGTGTGTGCGGCAACATCAACTCCGGCGGAGAACGAATTTCCTGCTCCGCGTATCACGATGGTTGAGATTTCGTTTCGTGATTCGATTTCAGCAAGCGCAGAAGCGAGTTCGTCCATCATCCAAATGTCGATGACATTGAGAGGAGGACTGGAAAGAGTGAGATAGGCTACCGGAGACTCGAGTTTCACGATCATGCGTTGCTCGGAGTAGTTCACCGATACCTTAACTCGTCCAGAAGCCTTCTTTGTCGTATTCACGAATAGCTTGCAATTCTGCCCGCGAGGGCGCAGCCGTTGTCTGAACTTCGTCCACAACCTTCAACTTCCAGCCTGTGTTCATGACGACATCGTCGACATCGATTCCCGGATGCACCGAATGCAAATAAGCTTCGCCATCCTCGCGGAACCGCAGAACCGCCTTGGTGGTAATCGCTGCCGACGGCCCGCCACGCGGTAATCCAACTCGCTTGCGCCAGCCGGGACCATCGCCATTCCCGGGGCTGGTCAGAAACGAAACTCGCTCAGGAAGGCGCTCTTTCTTATGTTCCAGCAAAACGACAAATCGATGCGCCAGAGATGCGATATCGCAAGCGCCGCCGGAGCCTGGCAACCGAATTATGCCTCGCGGTCCCTGTACCTGGGTTGAGTTGAGATTGCCGAAGCGGTCCACCTCGGCCGCGCCGAGAAAGCCAAGATGCACGCGCCCGGATTGCAGCAACGACATGACGCTGATCATTTCGAGGCACTGTGTCGCGCCAAGAATGTTGGGCGGATCGGCCATGGTATAGATCAGCTGCGATGCAGGCGAATTTCGGATGACGCCATTCTCAAAAATTCCCACGGCATTGGGCGCGTGGGTTTTCTTGGCGACCACAAATGCGATTAAAGGCAGGCGCATGCCGACAAAAACCAATTCGCCGTCGCAGATTTCCCGGGCGGCAGCGCAGACCATGAGTTCGGAAAGAGTGTAATCTACGGAGTTTTGCTCCGCCGGGCGAATCTGGAGACCCGCCCCTATTATGGTCATTTGTCGTCACAAATTGATTGCCGACTTGCGCGGTTCGGCGATCCGAAAAGCGCTGCTCGTATTCTTTGTCTTCCATTGGAGCGCCAGTCTGGGGGTGAAACTTCTGATTCGCCCACTTGCCGATCATGCGATTGAACTTGATGTCCGGCGCGTAGAGCTTTGGGTCCCCTGGCTTCAAGACCGTGTTGAAGCGGTCGATCAATCCCGAAACTTCATCGCGATACAGCTTGCGGTTGTAATCGTTGAGATCGTCGAGATCGGCCTGTTTCTCATTCTTCGGCTCGTCGTAGCGACCCTTGATTCCCCATACATAAGCCCAGTGCGCGGACGAAGAATGGTCGGTTCCGAACAGGTCGTAAGAACTCGAAAGCCATTTATTAAGATATTTCTGGATCAGCCACGCAGGAATGACGCCGGCCTGGACAATGCGCCGCAGCCCATCGTTGCCACACCCCATGTGGAACGCTTCTTCACGAAGCATGTACGACATTGACCGTCCAAGCGGCGCAAAAGCCGAATACTTCAGCATCTGCAACTGAAATTTTCCGTCGCGGTCGACGAAATCGGTGTAGGTGAAGAAATCCATCCAGTTGTCGACGTCCACGTTGAAAGCGCCGAGCAGACGCTTGTTCTCGAAGGCACGGCGCTCCAGCATCTTTTGTGCCTCGACTTTGCCGGAGTAGCCAAAGTGCTCCACCAGCAAGGCACACATCTGCCAGCCATGGCGCATCTCCTCGATCATCACGCGGGTAATGGCACGGCGGTCCCAGTCGGTGGGGGCGGTCTCGAATAAATAACGCTGCTGCTCGACGCTAGCAAATTCGGTATCGCCCTGATAGACGATCATGTTCAGCAGGGCGTCGCGCATTTGCTGCGTGGGAATCTGGCGCAAGTTTTCCCATTTGCGCTTGCCTTTGAAATGGCCGAACTGGATTTCGTCGGTCTCAATGGCACCAAACAACGTGTCGAATTTGAAGCTGGCGATCTCATCGCGATTGACGCCAATCTCTTTACGCCATTCGTCGAAGAGTCCGACCCAGTCAGAAAATGTTCCGATTTTTGCTACTTTGCCCGGCATAGTAAAATCTCAGCACTCGGCATTTAGCCATTTGCACCTAGTCCGAACTGGCAGTCCGAAAGCCGAGTGCCAAATGGTAACTGCCAAATGCACTTTATCTAGCCTTAAACTCCGCTGGACGCTTCTCCACGTACGCGGCCAGACTCCATGGGAATTTCCCAACCCGTCTGCACTGCGCGCTTGATTCTGCCAACGGCTTTGGCAGCTTTATTCGGCGGACAGAACTGACGCGCATACTCCACGACGTTATCCATGAAGCCTTCGCGCTCGTAAATGTCGTTGATGATCCCAAGTTCCAGCGCTTCTTCGAACGAAAAAGTGTTTCCGGTGACCATCAGTTCGATGGCTTTGCTCTTCCCTACAAGCCGCGAAAGCCGCTGCGTTCCGCCTGTGCCTGGGAGTACGCCGAGATTCACTTCGGGCAAACCGATCTTGCCGGCATCCTTGCGGGCGATGCGAATGTCTGCAGCCATCGCGATCTCGAGTCCGCCGCCGACCGTGTGGCCGTTCAGTGCCGCGATCACCAGCTTCGGCGTATGTTCCAGCCGGAGCAGCATCTCGTTAGCATGCAAACAGAAGTAATACTTGAAGGTGGGATCGACGCTGGCCAGCATCTTGATATTCGCGCCGGCGGAGAAAAACTTGTCGCCCGCACCGGTCAATAGCAGGACATAGACATCATTTTCCATGCGCGCCTTCAGAATGGCTTCATCCAACTGCCGGTTCATCTCGTAGGTATAAGTATTTGCTGGCGGATCGTTCATCTCGATGATGGCAACCCCGCCATCTACCCGATAATTCACGAGTTGTTTGATTTCCCGCTCAGTGGCTGGCTGCAAAGTTGTTGCCATGGGTTCTCCTCGGGCCGGATAGCGGTTAAAGCGTGCACATAAATTGTAGCCTTTTTCGCGAATGATGAACTCTGGCCAAGCCGACGGAGCGGTCGGTTTTCAGTTCCGAATATCTGTCATCAACTGCTCCACTTGAGCCTTTTGCTCAGCCGTAAGCGGCAGCAGGGGCAGTCGGGGCGTCCCGCCGTAGTATCCGTTGAGATCGGCCGCGTACTTCAGCGCTGGAATTCCGAGTTCGGCACCCACACGCGTTGCGGAATTCGAGATCCGTTCCTGTTTCAGACGAGCGAGTTCCGCGTCGCCCTCCTTCCAGGCGGCGTAGATTTCGTAGCAGGCAGTTGGGGCTGGAGAGGCGAAGGCCAGGACCGCACCTACCGCGCCCGCTTCAAGGGACGGTAGCAGCCGCTGAGCAGCACCGGCGAGAATTTGAAAGCCAACTTCTTTCTGACGGGTTTTGGTGTTTCCGATTACCTGAATGGAAGATGATGATGCGGAGCTTCGCTCCACAGGACCCATTCGGTTCCCTCCCGGCGGTCGGTCGCTGAGGGCAGGCTTCGCAGGGGCGTTCGTCCCCACGTGTTCTGTGCCAATTCCCGCCAGCGCACCCACAGGGATAAGTTCGCCACCGTTGCTAGAGACAGGCTCGGCGGCTCTCAACATTCTCGGCGTAACCGCCGCGAACGTCTCCGTTACAGTTGCACTGCGCTTGACGTGGCGCGTGTCTTGCGCCATCTGTCGAATTTTCTCTGCATCACCGCCGGACTCCTTGATCCCAATGATGTTCGGATGCTCGGCCAGCTCGATAACCAGCTCGGAAGGCACGTCGTACTTCGTGAATACTGGAACGCTGTAGATCAGCACCGGAATAGGCGAGCGGTCCGCGACCGTTCGATAGAACGCGAGCAGATTCGCCGCCTGCATCTGCGGACGATAGAAATGCGGCGTGCGCACGAGAGCGGCATCATAGCCCAGATCGGCCGCGTATTCCGTAAGCTTCAAAGTTTCGACCGCCGACTCCGCCCCGGTGCCCGCGATCAGAACTTTGTGCGGGGCGCAGGCTTCACGAGCTGTCTTCAGCACCTCACGGCGCTCCTCGTCAGAGAGCATGATCGCCTCTCCGGTCGAGCCAAGCACGACGATACCTGCCACTGGAGTCTTCGAATAGCGTTCGACGTTATGCTCGAGCTTTTTCAGATACACGCGTCCGTCGGAGTAAAACGGCGTGGTAATTGGAGGAAAGATGCCCTGAAGAAACATGGCGTATCAGCTACAAGAGATCCGAATATCAATTCTAATATCAGCCAATCAGTAACGCGCGCTTATGGCACAAAGGTCTCATTGACTGCCACCGCATTAGGATGTACCACCCTGCCGCCATAAGGTTTAAAGAAACGGGTTCGCGCGATAGGAGGAACCATGAAGCGGTTTTTGTGGGCACTTCCGATATTTTTGGTAGCAGTCTCTCTCGGCGCGTTCGCCGACGGGATCCGGTTCGGTCTCAGTCCGAATGACGGAAGTGGAGACAACTTTGGATACCTGGAGCAACGGGCAGGGTTCAGCATCCAGATACACGGCGGAACTCCGGTTGATTTCTTCCCGGCCGCCATCACCGATGCGTTTGGATACGCACCCGGTTCTGTGTTCGGGGGCGCGACCCAAGTCTTCTTCACAGATAGTTTCATTCAGGTCGGTAATAACACCTACGATCTCGGATTCAGCGGTCCCGGCAGCCTGTTTGTCAGCAGTTTCACATTCCCGAATGATGGCACAGGCTTTACGACTCAGGTCCAGGGTAACTTTTCAGTTCCAGCGTACTATTACGTTGGTACACAACTCAAAACGATTAATGTCAGCGGAACCGGGTCAGGGACGATAACTTTTGCCTTCGATTCGATTACAGGCGTTTACTATGGTGCCAGTCCTGTGGTCTTCACCGGCAGCACCACTCCCGAGCCTGCCACCTTTGGGCTGATGGGAACGGGACTGATGACCATACTCGGGGTGTGGCGGTGGCGGAGGAAAATTAAGCGCGCTCGCAACTTAGAGCTTGCTTAGGTCACTACCGGCTTTCAGCCGCATTGCTGACGAAATCCGATATCTGGCTATTCCGAATGGCTCCTGCCGGAGTTAACTGCTTCTCAGATCTTCGACACAGTTCTGTCCGCGTGCAACTGCTGCAGCGCCCTGACGTTCACTTCTCCTCGTTGTAAGGCAGCAATACCCTCCGCAGCGGCGCGGGCTGCGGCTAGAGTCGTAATCGTCGGGATGCGGGCCGTCACTGCGGCGCGGCGGATGGCCTTCTCGTCGAAGAATGGATCAGCGCCCTCAGGAGTGTTGACGATCAACTGAATGCGGTCGCCCTTAATGAGATCGACGACGTTCGGGCGTCCTTCTTTTACTTTGTACACGCGGTCGCACGCCATGCCCGCGGCTTCGATCACGTCGGCGGTGCCGGCAGTAGCGACCAGCTTGAATCCCATGTCAACAAATTTGCGGGCGACGTCACCAACGTGCGGCTTGTCGTGATCGGTAACGCTAATAAAGACCGTGCCTTGGGTTGGGAGCTTTTGTCCGGCGGCGATTTGAGCTTTGGCGAATGCTTCCCCGAAGTTGTCCGCCACGCCCATAACTTCGCCAGTGGATTTCATCTCCGGGCCGAGGACAGTATCCACCCCGGGAAATTTGTTCCACGGGAAAACGGGGGATTTGACGTAGTAAAACGACCCGGTATCGAGATCCTGCTGTTGCTCAATAAACTCGGGCAAGAATTCGCGGAGCTTGCGGCCCGTCATAAGGCGAGCGGCAATTTTCGCCATGGGGATGCCGGTGGCTTTGGAAACGTAAGGGACGGTGCGCGAGGCCCGAGGATTGACTTCGAGAACGTAAACTTTGCCGCCCTGGTGACCATTATCAGTTTCGTATCCCGACCGCGGGATCGCAAACTGCACATTCATCAATCCGATCACTTTGAGCGCCCGAGCCAGCTTAAAGGTGTAATCGCGCATGCGGTCGAGCAGATGTTCTGGAATATCCACCGCCGGCAGGACGCAGGACGAATCGCCGGAGTGGATGCCGGCTTCCTCAATGTGTTGCATAATTCCGCCGATCACCACATCTTCGCCATCGGCGAGCGCGTCCACGTCAACTTCGATCGCATCTTCGAGGAAATGGTCGATCAGTACCGGGCGGTCCTGCGAATATTCGACCGCTTCTTTCATGTAGCGGACGACTGTTTCTTCGTCGTAGGCAATGACCATCGCCCGGCCGCCGAGCACATAAGAAGGACGCACCAACACGGGATAGCCGATCATTGCGGCCCCCGCGACAGCCTCTTCGAGTGACGCCGCCATCGCGCCGGGTGCCTGCGGAATATTGAGTTCTTCGAGAAGCTTGTTGAAGCGTTTGCGGTCTTCGGCAAGGTCAATGGATTCGGGCGACGTGCCAATAATTTTCACGCCTGAATTTTTGAGCGGCAATGCCAGATTCAGCGGAGTCTGCCCGCCGAATTGGACGATGACACCGACATCTGCACCCGCTGAAGTCTCGTGCTCGTAAATCGCCCAGACGTCTTCGAACGTCAGCGGCTCGAAGTAGAGGCGGTCGCTGGTGTCGTAGTCGGTCGAAACCGTCTCCGGGTTACAGTTGACCATGATAGTTTCGTATTCGTCTTCGCGCAGGGCAAAGCTAGCATGGCAGCAGCAGTAGTCGAACTCAATTCCCTGCCCGATGCGGTTGGGCCCGCTACCGAGGATCATGACTTTCTTTTTTGGAGTCGGCGCGGCCTCGTCTTCGTCCTCATAGGTCGAATAGAGATATGGCGTGAAGCTTTCGAATTCGGCGGCGCAAGTGTCAACGCGCTTATAGACCGGCTGCACCTTGTGCTTCTTGCGCAGATGACGAATTTTTTCCTGATCGCCTTTGCCGCTCAACCGCCAGGTCCCGGCGAGGCGTCCGTCAGAGAAGCCCATGCGCTTGGCATCGCGCAGCACTTGGGTGGGGACAGACTCGAGCGGATGCTTTTCAACCTCAAGCTGCATGTCGTTAATTTCTTTTAGTTGATAGAGGAACCACGGATCGATGCCGGTCATTTTTGCGAGCTGCTTGACCGTGTGTCCCTGACGGATCGCATAGCGAACGTAGCTCAAGCGTTCTGGATGTGGAGTTACGAGACGCTGCGTCAGAATCTTCGGTTCGATTTTCTCTGACCCGACGCGTTTGCCGGTATCGAGCGCGCGGATGCCTTTCATCAGTGCTTCTTTGAAGGTGCGGCCGATGGCCATGACCTCGCCGACTGACTTCATCTGCGGGCCGAGATTTTCGTCAGCGCCGGGAAACTTTTCAAATTGCCACTTGGGAATTTTGACGACCACATAGTCGAGTGTCGGCTCGAAGCAGGCAGGGGTCTTACGCGTGATGTCGTTGGGGATTTCATCGAGCGTGTAGCCGACGGCGAGCTTGGCGGCAATTTTCGCAATGGGGAAACCAGTTGCTTTCGAAGCTAATGCAGAGGAACGCGACACGCGAGGATTCATCTCGATGATGACCATCCGACCCGTATGGGGATGGATGCCGAACTGGATGTTCGATCCGCCGGTTTCGACGCCGATCTCGCGGATCACCGCAATTGCGGCATCGCGCATGGCCTGATATTCACGGTCAGTGAGTGTCTGCGCCGGAGCGACGGTGATCGAGTCACCGGTGTGCACGCCCATGGGATCGAAGTTCTCGATCGAGCAAATGATAATGACGTTGTCTTTGAGGTCGCGCATAACCTCAAGTTCGTACTCTTTCCATCCGAGGACGGATTCTTCGATGAGCGCTTCGTGCACGGGCGAGAAATCGAGGCCGCGAGCAAGGACTTCCAGC
The DNA here is from genome assembly GCA_003224815.1 of Acidobacteriota bacterium. Taxonomy (GTDB): domain Bacteria; phylum Acidobacteriota; class Terriglobia; order Terriglobales; family Acidobacteriaceae; genus Gp1-AA145. Next base: position 30,564 of record QHZW01000329.1, read on the forward strand.
AGTTCTTCGCGGTTGTAAGCCATGCCTCCGCCGGAACCGCCGAGCGTAAAGGATGGACGCACGATCACCGGGAAGCCGATTTTGCCAGCGAACTCGAGGCCGCTTTTCAGGTCATTGACCAACTGCGATTTTGGAATATCGAGGCCAATCTTCTGCATCGCATCTTTGAAGTACAGGCGGTCTTCGGCCTTCTTGATGGCTTCGACGTTCGCGCCGATCAGCTTGACGTTGTACTTTTCGAGCACGCCGCTGTCGGAAAGTTCGATTGCGAGATTCAGCGCGGTCTGACCACCGACTGTGGGCAAAATGGCGAAGCCGGCGCCGGGAGAGAGCTCGCGCTCGACGCGAATGATTTCTTCGAGGTACTCGCGGGTGAGCGGCTCGATGTACGTGCGGTTGGCGAACTCGGGGTCGGTCATGATGGTGGCCGGATTCGAGTTGGCCAGCACGACCTCGTATCCCTCGGCCTTGAGGGCCTTGCAGGCCTGCGTGCCGGAGTAGTCGAACTCGGCGGATTGCCCGATGATGATCGGCCCCGAGCCGAAGATGAGGATCTTTGAGATGTCAGTGCGTTTGGGCATTATTGAATTTCGGCTTTTTCGTAGTCATCCAGCTTTGGCAACGGGTCTGATTTTGTGGCGAGAGAACAACGTAAATTCGACGACCGCATTCGTTGTTAATGGATTTGTAATTCGATTTTGTTACTTTCACCTGCCATCGCACGCCCGCCCACTTGGCGGACCTGTCCGCAACAAGATGGTAATCGCCTTTTTGGACAGCATCGAAGTTGAACTCGCCGGTGGAATCTGCTCGCGTTGAGGCAACGACCTCGTCATTGTTTCTTGTGAGTCTTAGTTCCACTCCTTCAATTCGTTTGCCGTCGTCGTAACTCACTCGTCCGCATACTCTGGGCACTGAAACGTCTTGCCGGCGAATCTCACAGGTTTCGCCTGAGAAAAAGGTGCTGGCCAAAATCGCAAGAAGCAATCCAAACGCGAGGTGACTGGTGAAGCGTCTCACTCCGGGAAACAACATTTTCGAGATCGCGCTTTTCACCCCTTCCACTCCTCCATCAGCTTTACGAAATCTTTGAACAAATAATGCGAGTCGTGGGGGCCGGGGCTGGCTTCGGGGTGGTACTGGACGCTGAACAGGGGCAGGTTGCGGTGGCGTAGGCCCTCGAGCGTCTGGTCGTTCAGGTCCATGTGGGTCAACTCGACTTCGGATTGCGGCAGCGAATCGGGATCGACGGCGAAGTTGTGGTTGTGGGCTGTGATCTCGATTTTGCCCGTGTTCAGTTGTTTCACCGGATGATTGCCGCCGTGGTGTCCGAACTTGAGCTTGAAGGTTTTGCCTCCGAGCGCGATGCCCGTCAGCTGGTGGCCTAAGCAGATGCCAAAGATGGGCTGGCGTCCCATGAGGCGGCGGATGTTATCGACCGCGTAGGTGCAGGGCTCGGGATCGCCGGGGCCGTTGGAGAGGAAGACGCCGTCGGGCTTGAGCGCGAGGACATCTTCCGCTGGAGTCTGGGCTGGGACAACCGTTACCCGGCAGCATTCACTGCGCAACTTGCGCAGAATGTTGTGTTTAATCCCGAAATCATAAGCCACTACATGAAAGCGCTCTGGCTGGTCTTTTACGCCGACAACTTCGATCGGCTCATGCGATCGCTCGCCAACTTCCCAGACATAAGGGCGATTCGTCGTGACTACTTTCGCCAGATCCTGGCCGTCCATCTTCGGAATTGAATTGGCCTTCGCGATCAGCTTCTCGACATCGGTTTCCATCGTCGAGATCACGCCGCGCATTACGCCGTTGTCGCGCAGATGGCGAACCAACGCACGAGTGTCGATATCCGCAAGCACGGGAATCTTGAATTGCTCCAGATATTCTTCGGCCACTTGCTGCGAACGCCAGTTGGAGCTTACCCTCGAAAACTCGCGCACGATCAAACCCTCAATGTAGGGGCGCGTGGCTTCGTTATCTTCGGCGTTGGTGCCGTAGTTGCCGATTTGAGGATTGGTTAAAACGACGATCTGTCCGGCGTAGGAGGGATCGGTGAAAATTTCCTGGTAGCCGGTGATGGAAGTATTAAAAACGACTTCGCCGTAGCATTCGCCTTTGGCACCGTAGCCTTTGCCTCGGAAGACGCGGCCGTCTTCGAGCGCAAGGATAGCCTGCATTCGAACTCCAGGGAGTGGATTTTATAGATTTTAGCAGGGATGCAGTGACCGCGGAAGGTGGAAAACGAGGACGAATTCGTGTCCATCGCTCGCAGCGCCAAGACCTTAATTGCGGTGTCACTGTCTGCCATCTCGGCGAACTCTGTGGCTAAACGCTGTAAAAGATTGTAACCACCGAGTTCGCGGAGAGGACTTCGAAATCGTCGAGAAAAGCTCGTCATCTCCAACTACCCTCCTCGGATCCAATCCAGTAGTATTGGAGCACGATGGCTGCAGGACCTGAGATAGCCCAACCCGCCGCGTTGGTCGCGGCACCGCCAAAACTCAATCGCCGCTCAACTGCATTGATGTCTGCATGGTTGCGGGATCTGGTCATCTCGCTGGCAATTTCGGCGTTCATCATTGTGTTCCTCTACCAGCCTGTAAAAGTCGAGGGCACCAGCATGATGCCTTCACTCGACGACCAGGAGCGCATATTCATTAACAAGTTCGTGTATCGAATAGAGTCCATCCAGCGCGGTGACATCGTCGTTTTTCGCTATCCTCGCGATCCACAGAAGAGTTTCATCAAGCGCGTGATCGGCGTCGCCGGCGACCACGTGCGCATCGTTGATGGTCATGTTCTGCTGAACGGAAAGATGCTGGTCGAGGATTACGTGCCGACGGTTTATCAGGATGACCGGTCTTACTCAGAAGTCGTAGTGCCGCCCGATTCCTATTTTGTTCTTGGCGACCATCGCAGCCTATCGAACGACAGCCGCGATTTTGGCCCCGTCGATTCTTCGTATATCTACGGAAAGGCCGTGTTCGGATATTGGCCGGTGGATAAGGTGGGAAGATTGAGATAAGCCTGGCTTGGGGAGCTTCTGGACGACCTACCCCTCCACTCTTCTCAATTGGAACTTTCTTGTCGCCGTTTTGCCGGAGTTGTTGACCTGCACCAACAGCGACGCTTCAGGCAGTTGGTCTTCCCCGACCTCAAAAACCAGTTCGGCATCGCCTGACGCATCTGTCATCAGTTGGGTATAGAACGGGTCGGCATTGGGGCGCGCGAAGCGAACCGTGAGACGTGCGCCAGCAATTCCCTTACCGTCTTCGGAGGCGCGCAGCTTCATGGCAAGCTTATCCTGCGCATGAACTGAATCGGAGTTTAGCCACTGGATATCCAGTTCCTTGATAGCCGCCAGCGACTCTGGCGTCTCTCGTTTGTCGAACACCTGTTCTAGCTGTCCATTGCGA
>QHZW01000159.1 GCA_003224815.1 Acidobacteriota bacterium
TGGCCGCGGTGGAGTGCGCGTTCCCGTCAAAGTTGGGCGCGCCTCCGTAAATGCAATTCAAGTAATCGAAGGCCTGCACGAAGGCGACACTGTGATCCTTTCCGACATGTCGCGTTACGACAATACAGATCGCATCAGGCTGGAGTGAGGAATTGAATCATTGACTCATCGGAGGATTGAATCATTGAAGGCGGCAATACCCGGATCGTTCAACGGCGCCTTTCAATGACCGATCACTCAATCCTTCGACAATTCAATCATTGAATTTCTCAACCAGGTAACAGCACAAGGACAACTCATGATCGAAGCAGGACAACCACTCATTCAGATTGAAGACCTGACCAAGGTTTTCTACACCGACGAAATCGAAACGCATGCCCTGTCCGGGGTTCATCTCTCAATTAGAAAAGGTGAATACGTGGCAATGTCCGGCCCGTCGGGCTGCGGCAAATCCACGCTGCTGTCGATTATTGGTTTGCTCGACACCCCAACGGCAGGGAAATATCACCTGAACGGACAGCCGGTTGAAAACCTGGATTTCGGCGCGCGTTCGCGAATTCGCAATCAGGAAATCGGGTTCATCTTTCAGAGTTTTAACCTCATCGGCGATCTCACTGTTTACGAAAACGTTGAGTTGCCGCTGACTTACAGACAGAAAATGCCTTCCGCCGACCGCAAGAAGCGCGTTATGGAATCGCTGGAACGTGTCGGCATGGCCCACCGCGTTCGGCACTATCCTTCACAGCTTTCGGGAGGTCAACAGCAGCGTGTAGCAGTCGCCCGCGCGCTCGCCGGACATCCCTCAATTCTGCTCGCCGATGAGCCCACCGGGAACCTTGATTCGCGCAACGGCGAAGCCGTCATGGAGCTGTTGCAGGATTTGCACCGGGATGGCGCGACCATCTGCATGGTGACGCACGATCCGCGCTTTGCAAAGCACGCACAGCGCGAAGTTCATTTGTTTGACGGCAAAGTTGTGGCCGAGGACGAATTACAGAAGCTCATGGCGGACGCGCATGTATGAAGACCTTAATTCAAGACGTTCAGTACGCATTGCGCCAGCTTCGTAAGAACCGTGGCTTCGCCGTTACGGCAATTCTCACACTATCCCTCGGCATCGGAGCGAGTGCTGCCATATTCGCTTTTGTCGATGCGACATTGATCAAGCCATTGCCCTACAAGCAGCCGTCGCGGTTGGTAGTGCTCTACGAAAGTATTCCTCTCGGGCCGCGGTTTCATCTTTCTTATCCTGATTATCTCGATTGGAAAAAAGTGAACACGGTCTTCCGCTCGTTGGATGTGTATCAGAACCAGGGATTCATGCTCGGCACTCCGCAAGGCGCCCAACTGGCGGATGGCGCTCGCGTAAGCGCAGGCTTCTTTCGCACACTGGGAATCACGCCCATGTTAGGACGTGACTTTCGCGAAGGCGAAGATCAGGCTTCAGCTCAGCCTACCGTTCTTCTCAGCTATGCGGGCTGGCAAAAGCGCTATGGCGGACGTAAAGACATCCTCGGACAGACGGTGACGCTGGATGGCAAACCGAATGTCATCGTCGGCGTGCTGCCGCGAGAGTTTCATTTTGCGCCAGCGGAACCGGCCGACTTCTGGAGCACGATGCTCGGCACTGATCGGGAGTGCCGCGGATGTCACAGCTTATATGGTGTGGCGCGGCTGTTAGACGGCGTCTCGTTTTCCACCGCCTTTGCGGATATTTCAACTATCGCCAAACAGTTGGAAAAGCAGTATCCGAATTCAAACCGCAATCAGTCAGCATACATGCTGCCCATCACCGACGTCATCGTCGGTGACATTCGGCCCGTCTTGATTGTTCTGTTCAGTGGCGCAGTGTTGTTGCTCTTGACCGCCGGTGTGAATGTAACCAGCCTGTTGCTCGTACGCGCAGAGAGCCGCAAACGAGAGATTGCAGTCCGGGGTGCCCTCGGAGCTTCGCCAGCTAGATTGCTTCGTCAGTTGGTGACCGAAGGACTTGTGCTTGCAGCGATTGGCAGCAGTTTCGGGCTATTATTCGCGAACTTCGCGACCAAATTACTTGCCGGACTAGTTCCTAAAGACAGAATGGCGAGCATGCCGTTCCTGCAAGGAGTTGGCTTTAATTTGGATTTGCTCGTTTTTGTGCTGACGATCTCGGCAGTTTCAGGAATTCTTGTCTCGCTAGTCCCTGCTTTGCGTTTACCGTATTCGCAATCTAAGGAGAACCTTGAGGAAGGGGGACGCGCTTCCGCCGGAAGTGCTTGGCGGCGAATTGGCGCCAGGCTCGTCGTAATCGAATTGGCTACTGCTGCTTTGCTATTGGTCGGCGCGGGACTTCTGGTAAAAAGTCTGCACCACTTACTCCAAGTGGATACCGGCATGGAGCCGAAACATCTTGTCACTCTGCAGGTCGCGGCTCCATTTTCCGTTTATTCCAAACCTGAAAAAGCTATCCCCCTCGAGCGCGAGCTAAGCGCCCGGGTGGCGACCCTGCCAGGCGTGAAATCAGTAGGCATCACTAGTTCCTTGCCGTTGGGTGATGCCGATGGCACCACACAATTTGTCGTCATAGGCCGGCCTGACAATGGCGAGACCAACGAAGTGACGTATCGCGAGGTAAGTTCGACTTATTTCGCCACCCTGGAAGCGAAGCTCATCAGCGGAAGATATTTCGCTGAGACCGAGGACGCATCGAAGCCTCCCGTCACCATCATCAACCAGGCGTTCGCGAAACTGTACTTCCCGGGCGAGAACCCGGTCGGCAAACGTATCAATTACAAAGGTGCGCCCGCAACGTCAGCGATGGAGATTGTCGGGCTCGTGGACGAGATCAAGGAAGGGCAGCTTGATTTCGCACCCCGCGCCGCTTTCTACATCCCTTTCGAGCAGAGCCCTCGGCCGAACTTTTCCCTGGTAGTTCGTGCCACACAAGCTTCGCAGCCGCTGTTGCACGAAATGAGCACCGTCCTTCATCAGATCGATCCAGATATTGCAACGTTTGGCGGCATGTCGATGATCAAGCGAATCCATGATTCACCGGCTGCGTATTTACATCGCTCTTCGGCATGGCTTGCGGGGGGATTTGCCGTGCTCGCTTTCCTACTAGGCATCGTCGCGCTTTCTGGCGTGATCGCGTATTCAGTAAGCTGGCGAACTCGCGAGATCGGGATACGTATGGCCCTGTGCGCTCAAAGGAATTCGGTTATCCAACTCATTCTTGCGTTCATGCGCAATCTGCTATTTGGTGTTCGACCGTGGGACTTGCCCACGTTTTTCGGAGTTGCGGTTCTACTCGCCGGGTGCGCTCTGCTGGCGAGCTACGTTCCCGCGCGCCGTGCAGCCAAGGTCGATCCCATGGTGGCGCTGCGCTATGAATGAGGAATCGTTATGAACGGCTTACTTCAAGATCTGCGCTACGCATGGCGCGGTTTGCGAAAAAGACCTGGATTCGCGCTGCTTGCAATCTTCATTTTGGCGCTCGGTAGTGGCGCGACGACGATCATGTTTACCGTGATCAGCGGCGTTCTTTTGAAGCCCCTGGCGTACCCAGGCTCCGACAGCTTGGTGACTGTGCATCTTCAAACCGAGAAGTTTGGCGACCGGTGGGGTTTCTCGTATCCCGACTTCCTCGATTGCCGGCGCGAGTGCCGTTCGTTTGAAGGTGTTGCTGCATGGACCTACGGCGGCGGAACCGTAAGCGTGCCGGGCGACCCACAATATTTCACCGGACGCCGAATCTCGTCGGAACTGTTTTCCGTATTGCGCATTCCATTGGCAAGAGGCCGCTCGTTCGAAGCAGGGGAGGACCATGTCGGCGCGGCCCGGGTCGCGATCATCAGCACGCGATTGTGGCGGCAGCTCTACGGCGCTGACCCACATGTTATCGGCATGCCGGTTGTTTACGACGGCGAGGCGTACACGATCGTTGGAATTGCGGCTCCCGGCTTCCAGTTGGACGGTGATGCAGATGTGTTTACGCCGCTTGGGCAGTACGCCGAGCCCAGAATGCGGTGGCGGGCTGCTCGCTTCCTACACGTTTTCGCACGACTGCGCAGCGGCATAACTCTGGCCCAGGCACAAAGCGAACTTGCCCTGCTGAGCCAACAGCTCGCAAAACAGTATCCAGACGACGACGGCATTACCCAGATTCCATATCCGCTGCGCTCGGAGCTCGTGCAGGATGTTAGGCCTACGCTGTGGCTGCTTTTAGGCGCGGTCGGCGTTGTGCTGCTCATTGCCTGCGTGAACGTCGCCAGCCTTTTTCTAACCCGTGTTGTTTCGCGTCAACACGAATTCGCATTGCGACTTGCGCTCGGTGCGCATCGGGCGCGATTGCTACGCCAGTGCTTGACCGAGAGTGGCATGTTGGGAATCTGTGGCGGCCTGCTCGGATTATTGCTGGCGATAGTTGGCACACACCCATTCCTCCGCTTCTGGCCCGACCGGCTGCCGCGGGCCCACGAGATTCATGTTGATTGGCACGTTCTGGTTTTCGCCGTCACAACTTCGATTTTGACCGGACTTGTCTTTGGCCTAATACCGGCGCTACGAGCCAACAACACCGCAATTGAGCAGACACTTCGTTCTCGGCCGCGCAATATTGCAGGGACGGCGCGCAGGCCATTGAGTGGCTTCGTCGTGTGCCAGATCGCGCTTGCGCTTGTGCTGTTGAGTACCGCAGGAATCCTAGGACGAACGCTTTTGCGTCTTTCATCCCTGAACCCCGGCATTGACATCCGCAATGTTCTCACTGCTCGGGTCGCCGTGTCTCCCGGAGTCCTCGCCAATCCTGCAAAGGCGCGAGCGGACTGGCAACAGTTACTGGGTGACGTTAAGCGGGTTCCTGCAGTCAAATCAGTTGCGCTCACAGATATTGTTCCTATGCGCGAAGGCGAGAACGTTTTAGCGTACTCGACCACTGCGACCATTCCCCCACTCAACCAGGCGCCGGAGGCGCTCGCATCCGCTGTGACTTCGGAGTATCCGAACGTGATGCGCCTTCCCCTATTACGTGGCCGATTCTTCGATGAACACGACAAGGTGGGCACTGCCCAGGTTGTTGTCATTGACGAAAACTTGGCGCGGCACGCGTTTGGCGAGGAGGACCCGGTTGGAAAGCTCCTTTGGCTTCAGGCAATGGGCAACAAGCCTGTCCAAGTCGTGGGCGTTGTCGGCCACGTGCGGCACTGGGGGCTTGCAAGCGATGACCTTTCGGCGATTCAAGACCAGGTTTACTACCCTCTTGCGCAGGTTCCAGACAAACTGGTTCGCCTCTTTTCGTCTGTAATCTCCATTGTTATCCGCACCGATGTTCCGCCTCTGAGTACGGTTCAAGCCCTGCAGCAGCAGGCGCGCGGCACAACCGGGGATCAGACGCTGTACGAAGTGCGCACAATCGAGGAACTTGCGAGCGCCTCTCTTGCGCAGCAACGATTTCTGCTCTTTCTGTTTGGGATATTCTCCGGACTCGCGTTGTTGCTCGCGTGTATAGGCGTTTACAGCGTTGTTGCGTATCTCACGAACCAACGCGTCCCGGAGTTCGGAGTGCGCATCGCAGTAGGCGCAAGTTCAACGGATATCGTTGCGCTCGTACTCCGCGAGAGCCTGGTGATCATTTTTGTCGGGATTGCGATAGGCGTTCTGAGTTCAATCGCGACGGAGCGTGTTTTACAACGTTTGGTGCCGGTTGCGCAGGCTCCGCTAACATCCACGTTCGCTCTGGTCTTACCAGTTCTGATTTCAGTTGCGCTGTTTGCGAGTTATGTCCCGGCGCGCCGCGCTGCACGGGTCGATCCCATGGTGGCGCTGCGGTACGAGTGAGGAATTCATGAGCGGCTTACTTCAAGACGTTCGCTATGCGGCAAGGCAGTTAAGCAAAAAGCCTGGCTTCACTTGCATCGCGGTTCTTACTCTTGCTTTGGGAATTGGCGCAACGGCTGCCATGTTCAGCGTGATTGACGCTGTTGTGCTGCGTCCTTTTCCTTATCGCGATATAGATCGCATTGTGGTCGTGCGAACTAACGATCCTTCCGGTTCACAAACCGTATCGTCTTGGCCCGCGTATCTCGAAATGCGGAAGCTGAATGGAACCTTCCAGGCTCTTGCCGCATACGAGGATTACTGGGGGATGACGCTTTCTGCAGGCAAGCAGAGCCGTTATCTGCAGGTGACCCAAGGCTCGGACAATTTCTTTGATGTTTTCGCTGTGCGGCCAATGCTCGGTAGGACGTTTCTGCCTGGAGAAGATCAGCCGTGCAAAAACGATTTGGTTGTCCTCAGCTATGAAATATGGCGGCAGGATTTCAATGCCGATCCACAGGTTGTAAACAAAACAGTTCAGCTGGATGGGCAACCGTATGTCGTAATCGGCGTTATGCCTGCGAGATTCCGCTTTTCATCGCGCGCAACAAACGCGCTTTATATTCCCATGCACGTCAGACCCAGTTGGGTTAGTGCGCGGGATACAAACTGGCTGATGACGGTAGGCCGGTTGAAATCAGGTATTACGATCCAGCAAGCGCAGGCGGACGTTGCGCATGTAATGCAGCAGATTGGCCAGCAATATCCGGCTACGGATAAAGGCCGGAGCGCAACCGTAATTTCCCTTACCACAGCATTGCATGGGAATGAATTGTCAGAGATCACGGTGATGGCGGGTGCCGTACTTGCCGTATTACTGATTGCTTGCGCAAATGTCGCGGGGCTATTGCTGGCGCGTGGCATTGCCCGCGAACGAGAAATGTCCTTGCGAGTCGCGATAGGTGCGGCACGAGGCAGGCTGGTGCGGCAACTGCTGGTTGAGAACGCATTGCTCGGCATCATGGGTGCCGGAGCAGGTCTTTTATTGGCCGGGTTCTTGCTCACCGCGATGAAAGTATTCCTCGCGCACGCCTTAATGCGGGGCAATAACATCCACCTGAATGTTTACGTCATAACCCTTACGCTGTGCGCTGGCATATTTTCCAGCATTAGCGCGGGTTTAATTCCTGCATGGCGTGCCGCCAAGACTGCGCCCGATCATGCGCTTAAGTCTGGCACCACAACGGGCACGTCTCGAAAACAACATGAAATTCGTGCAAGCTTCGTAGTCCTACAGATTGCGCTCTCGCTGATATTGGTTGTTTTTTCCGGCCTTCTGCTGCTTACCTTGCATGGAATGTTGCAAGCCGACTTGGGATTCAATCCACAGCATCTGTTGGCATTGCAAATCAACATCCCATCGGGAGGTCTTAAGGGCCGCTATGTAACGTCTTTGCTCGAGCCTCTGGAACAGCGTGCACAAGCGATACCGGGAGTTATATCGGCGGGATTCATTGATGAAATGCCGATTGTGGGCTACGGGTCAGCTTGGTCCAAGCATATTGTCGGCCAGCCTCCCGATCCACCGGACCGAGAACGATTTTCAGAAACTCGAAGCGTAACCGCTGGGTACTTTTCTGCTCTCGGAGTCCCGCTCGTGAGAGGGCGGAACTTTGGTCCACAGGACACACCGAACTCGCAGCCCGCCGCCATTGTGAATGAAGCCTGGGTGAAGGAGTTCTTGACTGCCGGCGAGGATCCACTAGCGCAGGCGTTTCAAAACCGACCAGGTCGTCCAAACCGTGCCATCGTTGGCGTGGCTCGGGATGTACGGCAAAGCGCACGCGAGAAAGCAAGACCGGAAATTGATTTTCCGTTCTCTCAATTGTCGCAGGAACTTCAGGGAGATGTCGGCTCGTTTAACGTGACCTTCTTCGTGCGCACCGCAGTCCCAACAATGAGTGTTGTTCCTCAATTGAGAGAAACCCTGCGAAATCTCGCGCCAACCATTGCATTTCAAACTCCCGTAACCATAGGCGAAGTCCTCGATGACACGCTCGTTACCAACCGCATGGAGAGTTGGCTCTTTGGCATCTTTGCAGGGATTGCAGTGTTGCTGGCGGTCATCGGCATTTATGGCCTCTTGATGCAAGAGGTAACTAGCCGCATTCGGGACATCGGTGTGCGAATGGCACTGGGGGCAACTCGTTCGAAGATTGCCCAGACAGTGCTTACCCGCATTGCATTGCTGACGGGCATCGGCCTGGGAGCGGGAGTGCTCCTGACATTGTTGCTTCGCGGAGTTGTTTCAAGCGTGCTGATCATTCAACAAAAAAATGAAACCGTCGTGATCGCCGCCTTAGTTGTGCTAATGGCATTTGTGGGCCTACTTGCAGCCTACATCCCCGCGCGCCGCGCCGCGAAGGTCGATCCCATGATAGCGCTGAGATACGAATAAGGAGACGTGATGTCAGGAGTACTTCAAGATTTACGCTACGCATTTCGGCAGATCCGTAAAGCGCCGGCCTTCGCCGCGGTTGCAGTGATCACGCTGGCGCTCGGCATCGGCGCAAACACTGCGATTTTCAGCGTGGTCAATGGCGTCCTGTTGCGCGTTTTGCCGTTCAGAGACGCCGATCGCCTGGTGCGAATCTGGCATACGCCTCCGCAGAGCAGCTTTCCTGGCATTAACCAGTTCTCCGTTTCGCCCGCGAACTATCTCGACTGGCAAAACCAGAATCACGTCTTCGAGAGCATGGCCATTTACGGTTTCCGCGGGTTCACCCTGACCGGCGGGGATAAACCTGAGCAGGTGACCGCGAGCGCGGTCTCGGCCAGTTTTTTTAACACGCTTGGTGTGCAAGCGGAAATCGGACGCGCGTTGATTCCCGACGAAGACCAGCCTGGCCGTTCGCATGTTTTGGTGCTTAGCCATCGCCTGTGGCAAGAGCGCTTCGGCTCCAATCGCGACATCGTCGGCCACAATATCAATCTCGACGGCGCCAGTTATCTGGTCGCGGGCGTGATGCCGGCCAACTTTCGGTTTCCCGACTTTGCGCAGATGTGGACACCGCTCGCTTGGACGGACCAGGACAGAGTCATTCGCGGTAATCACAATTATCTGGTAATCGGGCGACTAAGGCCCGGAGTGGATGTGAAGCAGGCACAGGCGGAAATGAACACGATTTCTGGTCGTCTCGAACAGCAGTATCCCGCTGACGATAAGGGCTGGGGCGCAGTAGTGTTGCCGCTTCATGCGGACCTGGTCAGCGACGTGCGTCCGGCGCTGCTGGTTTTGCTGGGTGCCGTCGGATTTATTTTGCTGATTGCATGCGTCAATGTTGCGAATCTTTCGCTCGCCAGAATTTTCAGCCGCCACAAGGAAATTGCCATTCGAACTGCGATGGGCGCGAGCTCAGCGCGAATCGTGAGACAGATCTTGGCAGAGAGCGTGGTACTTGCGCTGTTAGGCGGCGCGCTCGGTCTCACTTACGCTCACTCCGGCATCCGCCTGATCATGGCGTTTCTTGCGGACAAGCTGCCCGCGTCAATCGAGGTCGGCCTCACCGGCGTGATTGCAGGAATCCTGCCGGCGATGCATTTGAGCCGGGCGAACGTGAATGAGGCACTGAAGCAGGGATTGGGGCGTACCGACTCCGATTCCGGTGGCAAGAATACCCGCAGTATTCTCGTGGTCGTAGAAGTTTCTTTGTCTCTGGTTCTGCTGATTGGCGCAGGATTGATGATTCGCAGCTTTCAGAGATTGCACGCGGTGAATCCGGGGTTCGAATCGCATGGCGTGCTAACGATGACCGCAGCAGTTTCAAGCGCAAAATTTCAAGAGCCCACACAACAAATTAACTTTTTTACGCGGGTACTTGACCGCATACGCACGCTCCCGGGCGTTGTGTCCGCAGGATTAATTGATGACATACCGTTTGGCGGGGGCGGCTCCCACCAGCCCGTGGCAGCCGAAGGCCATCCTGTTGTGCCCATGTCAGAGCAACCCGAAGTAGATGTTCGCGTGATCAGCGCTGGGTATATGAGCGCGCTGCGCACTCCGGTTTTACGCGGGCGCGACTTTGACTCTTCAGATATCGCCGGGCGTCCGCCGACAACTCTAATCAGTGCCTCGATGGCAAAACAGTTCTGGCCCAACGAAGACCCGATCGGAAAACATGTCACTCTGACGTTTTTTCCGGGCGTAGTGCGCGAGATTGTCGGCGTTGTCGGCGATGTAAAGGCTGATGGGCTCAATCAGACGCGGCCGTCCGCGACGCTTTACGTTCCTATAGATCAGATGACGATGCCTCCGGGGAATCCGTTTAGATCGTTTCCCATGACGCTGGTTGTACGTTCCAGTTCTAATCCGGCAAGCATTGTTGGGGCGGTAACCAACGCAGTTCACGAGGTCGATGCCGCTGTTCCCGTGCGCGATGTGCTCACCCTGGACGATCTGGTGACCAACTCGCTTTCACAGCAGCGATTTAATCTCTCTCTCCTTGGCGCCTTCGCTGTACTCGCTTTGATACTGGCCGCAATCGGCATTTACAGCGTTCTCTCCTACAGTGTGCGGCGACGCGTGCAGGAAATCGGCATACGTCTCGCGCTAGGGGCACGCCTCTCCGACGTATTGCGCATGGTCATTGTTGAAGGCATGAAGCCCACATTACTTGGCGTAACCGTAGGAATTGTGGGGGCATTGGCACTGGGACGGGTGATGTCCAGCCTGATTTATGGAGTGAAGCCGACAGATCCGCTCACTTTTTTGGCAGTCGCGGCAGTGCTCGCAATGGTTGCTCTCTTAGCAACCTTTATTCCCGCATACCGTGCCGCAAAGGTCGATCCCATGGTGGCGCTGCGGTACGAGTAAGGATTTTCGAGTGCAGTTTATGCGAACGATAATTGAAGATCTGCGCTATGGGCTGCGGTTGCTGCGGAAGTCGCCTGCATTCACGATTGTGGCGGTACTCACGTTATCGCTAGGCATTGGCGCCAACACTGCGATTTACACGCTGCTTGATCAGGCACTTCTGCGCAGCTTGCCGGTGAAGGAGCCGAACCGGCTCGCGGTCTTGCGTTTTACGGGCGACGATACCGGAAGCACACACGCGCGCGGCGATTCCAACGTCGTATTTTCTTACCCCATGTACCGCGATGTTCGGGACCACAATTCAGTGTTCACTGGGTTGATCGCAACCAGTTGGGCCCAGGTCGGGGTGCAATGGCGCAACCAACCAGATCTTGCGGATGCGGAATTGGTCTCGGGCAATTACTTCGACGTGCTTGGGTTACAACCGGCGCTGGGCCGCTTGCTGGTGGCCTCAGATGACCTTGTAGAAAACGGAAGACCAGTCGCACTGCTGAGCTTCAATTATTGGCAGCAGCGTTTTGGCTCAGACCCGAAGATTGTCAACCAGAGTATTTCCATCAATGGACATCCATTCACTGTGATTGGTGTTGCTCCCCTTGGCTTTCACAGTATTGTGGGCGGAGACAATCCGGCAGTTTTCGTCCCGATGACGATGAAGCCGGTCATTACGCCTGACTGGAACGATCTCGAAGAGCGGCGCTCCAGGTGGTTGCAAATTGTCGGCAGACTCAAGTCCGGAATCACGCGTGAACAGGCTCAGGCCGGTGGTGATCAGGTTTGGCATTCGATTCGCGCAGACGAGTTGAAGCAACTCGGGCGTACCTCGCAAACATTTCGCGATGCATTCCTGACCAACTCTCATCTCTTTCTCGATGATGGGTCTAAGGGCGTACGCGTGCGTGGAAGTGTGACAACGCTGTTGATTGTCATGGGCATGACCGTACTTATGGCTTTGATGTCGTGCGCAAATGTAGCCGGCCTTTTGCTGGTGCGAGTGGCAAGACGCACACGAGAAATTTCCGTCAGGTATGCGCTTGGCGCACAACGGATGCGCTTGGTCCAGCAACTGTTGGCCGAAGGCTTATTACTTGGACTGACTGGTGGCGCGATTGGCATCTTTCTGGCTCCTCAGATTGCGGCGGTGCTGATTCGCACAATTTGGGGAACCGGACGCATCCACTCTGCTTTCAGCCCGCATCCTGACTTGCGCATTCTTGCGTTCAACTTTGGCCTCGCGCTGTTTGTGAGTGTCCTGTTCAGTCTGGCACCGGCATTCCAATTCCGCCGGCCGGACGTAACTCAGGCACTGAAGCAGCAAGCGGCTGTGGTTGCCGGAGGCTCGATTCATCTGCGCCGCGCGACAGTAGCCGCACAAATCGCGCTCAGTCGTCTGTTACTCGTGGGCGCTGGCCTGTTTGTGCGTACGCTGCGAAACCTCAAAGACCTGGACGTCGGGTTTACAACTGACCATCTGATCACGTTTACCGTTGATCCGAAGCTCGCCGGGTACGAAGACACTCAGACCCTAGCGTTGTACCAAGAAATCCTGGAAAAGTTGTCGGGCTTGCCGGGTGTGCAGTCGGCTGCGGCCACAAACGATCCGGAACTCGCCAACAACAATTGGGGAAACAACATCACCATCGCTGGTTATCGCCCTGCCGAGGGTGATCGCATGAATGTGGAGTGGGCGCGAGTAAGCCCCGGATATTTCTCGACAATGAAAACCCCTCTACTCGCCGGTCGGGACATAGAGAAGTCCGATCGCGTTGGAACCCACAAAGTTGGAGTTGTAAACGAGAGTTTCGCGCGCCGCTATTTTGGCTGGCCGCAGGAAGCGTTGGGACATTACTTCTGTTCGGGCGCCGGCGATGTTACGCCCGACATCGAGATTGTTGGCGTCGTAAAAGATTCTCGGCACACGACCGTCCGCGAGGATGTGCGTCGAAGCGTGTTCACTCCCTATCTGCAAGATCCGCGGCTGGGGCCTGTCTATCGATTCGGCCTGACGTTCTATGTGCGCACCTGGCAAGATCCGAAAGGGGCGGAGGGTACGATCCGTGCAGCGATGCAGGCGCTCGATTCGAGACTAGTGTTAGACGCCTTCCGCACAATGCAGGAGCAAGTAGACGATAGCCTGACCGATGAGCGCGTGATCGCTTTTCTGGCGACGAGCTTCGGTGTGCTCGCGGCGCTGTTGGCCGCAATCGGGATCTACGGTGTGCTCGCCTATTCGACCGCTCAGCGCACGCGCGAGATCGGCATCCGCGTTGCCATGGGTGCGAACCGCAGTGAGGTGGCCAGGATGGTGCTGTCCGAGGTGGCGCGGCTGGCCGCAATCGGATTCGCAGCTGGGCTGCCGCTCTCCTTGTTATTAGGTCATGCAGTCCGCCACCAGTTGTTCGGAATCTCCGGTTACGATCCCCTGACGCTCGGTGCGGTGTGCGCGCTGATCGTCGTAGTTGCATTGGCATCTGCCGCGTTGCCCGCGCGTCGTGCCGCGAAGGTCGATCCCATGGTGGCGCTGAGGTACGAATAATGGAAACTCTATTGCAAGATGTTCGATTCGGATTTCGCATGCTAGTGAAGAGTCCCGGATTCACCATCGTCGCGGTGCTCACGGTTGCGCTCGGCATTGGGGCGAACGCCGCAATTTTCAGCCTCGTCAATGGAATTCTTCTTCAACCGCTCCCATACTCGCATCCCGAGCAACTGGTCAGCGTGAGAGCAACGTATCCGCCCGGGGCGCTGGCGGCGATGCGGGAGCAAGTCCACACAATGGAAGTTGGGGGATACAGCGAGGGTCATGAGCTCAACTTGACTCGGCGCGGCGATCCGGTCCGTCTAACGTCCACGCTGGTTTCAGCGGAGCTGTTCTCGATACTGGGAGTACGTCCTGAGCTAGGGCGAACACTCTACCCCGGTGAAGACCGGGCTGGACAGGACAACTACGTCGTTCTGAGCCATGCACTTTGGGAACAACGCTTCGGACGCGACGTAACTATTATTGGCCGCTCCATCGAGCTTGAAGGTATCAGCCGAGAGGTGATTGGCGTAATGCCGGCGGACTTTCATTTCCCCTCCCCCAAGACTCAGTTATGGCTGCCGCTGCACAACGATCCACGTGCGCAAGGATATTGGGCGGATGATTTTATGCCCGTGATCGGACGGCTCCGTCCTGGAGCGACTTTGCACCAGGCCGATGCCGAAATCCAATTGTTTCAGTCGCATGTCGGTGAATTGTTTCCGTGGCCCATGCCCAAAGCCTGGAATGCCGATGTGAACGTAGTTCCGCTACAAAGCGGGATGGTTGCCAATATTCGTACACGGTTGCTGTTGCTGCTGGGCGCGGTGGGAATGGTTCTGTTGATCGCCTGTGCGAACGTAGCCAACCTGATGCTCTCGCGCGCCGCAACGCGGGAGAAGGAAATTGCTGTTCGCTCAGCTTTGGGGGCGGGCCGACAGAGAATTATCGAGCAGCTTCTGACAGAGAGCGTGGTGCTGGCTGCCCTTGGCGGGCTGGTTGGGCTGGCCTTCGCGCGAGCGGGACTTTGGCTGCTCAGAGCAAAGCTGCCGCCTGATACCCCACGGCTGACGGATGTTCACCTGGACTGGCGAGTACTTGTCTTTGCCGCGTTGGTCTCTTTAGTGACCGGTCTGCTATTTGGCCTCGCTCCAGCCCTTCAGTTTTCGCGGGGCAATTTTGTCGAGTCACTGAATTCCGGCGGGCGCGGGGCAGCGGCTTCGGTGTCACAGCGTCTGCGCGGCGGATTAGTAGTCGGCGAAGTTGCATTCGCCATGCTGCTGGTGATCAGTGCCGGGCTGCTCATTCGAAGCTTTTGGGCGCTATCGCACATTAGCCCGGGATTTCAGTCTGAGCATGTAGTCACGGCACGCATCACACCCAATCAATCATTCTGCACTGATGCAGCCCGCTGTCTGTCGTTTTATCACGTCTTGCTGGATAAGCTGCAAAGCTCTCCTGGCGTGAGCACGGCTGCCCTGGTAAACGATCTGCCTCTAGGCGGGACTGTGACCAAACGTTCCGTTCGGGTGGAGGAGTACCTCAATCCCATTGCAGGGCTGCAGCCTCTCTTATGGCTACATGCGGTTACCCCCAACTACTTCCATGTTATGCAGATTCCACTGCTATCGGGACGCGGCTTTACTCCGGCGGACGAGTCCGGCCCTCCCGTAGTAATTATGACCGCCGCGTCGGCGCGAAAATTCTGGCCCGGACAGGACGCCATCGGAAAACATATGCAGTTTGCAAGAGACAAGGAATGGCGAACTGTGGTCGGAGTTCTTGCCGATGTGCGCGCCTATGATTTGCAAAACACTGTTCCTACCTGGATCGACGGCGCCGTCTATTCGCCCTACAGCCCGCGCGCTTCGATGGAAG
>QHZW01000160.1:0-1916 GCA_003224815.1 Acidobacteriota bacterium
GACCGCCGCCGAAGAAGCGGGTGTGGACCTCATCACCTTGCAGCCGCCACGCGATACCGTGAATCAATCTGTAATCAATGCCGCCGCCAAGGGCAGTTGCGAAAGAAGTATCCGAGTTTGAAACAGCGCCACTGTCTTTCACATGACCGGCTCCGAAAAGGAAATGAGCAAACGGAGTGAACCGGCCCACTGGGACCGAAACACGGGGGCCAATGAGATAGGTGGAGCGGGTGGAGTCAACTTTCTGCGGAGAAGTAGGACACTGCGGGCTTCCTGGAGGGAAGACGCAGACAAAATTGAAATCATGGGAGCCGTAATGGCGGCTCACGTCTATAACGACGCCGATCCAAGGCAGAAACTTTCCTTCAAGAGAGCCTTCCCACCCGTTAAGTCCTGCACTGTGGCTACCGGGCACGAATGCGCCAATTCCAGAACGGGGCGGACCAACGGCCGCGAAGACATCTCCTCCCGAGTATGAGTAGCCGATAAAAATATTTCCGCTGGTGGGAACCTGCGCTGAGGCAGCTCCCAGAATTATAAGAACAGCCGCTAGAATTCCTGCATACGTCCGCACGGAAAACTCCTTTTCATTTTTCGTTCTATGCAAATCAAACACTCCGATGCAGCTACGCTGGCGCCGGATGCACCCCAAGGCGTACGTCGGCCTAAAACTTGAACACGACTCCCGTCGAGATGCGTACGTCGTTTCCGCTTCGCCCGAAAAGGCTGGCGTGAATGGAATCGATTTGTCCGCGCAAAGCCACGCCTTTCAAAAGTTTGTAGTCCACTCCTCCACCGAAGGCAGCGGCAAACGAAGTATCCGAGGCTGTGGTTCCCGCGCCGGAGTTGGTCTGTATCGAAGCCCCGATGAGTACTTGAACGAAGGGCGTGTATCTTCCAATCGAAGTCGATGCGCGCGGGCCGATCAAAAAATTATGTCGGCTGCCAGTCACTAGAGCGACACCGGAGGTGCAGGTGGGACTGGTGTTGCAGCTAAGCGTCCGATCGCCGTAATGCCAATCCAGGTCAGCAACCACGCCGAGCCAAGGCAGAAACTTGCCTTCCACGGACCCTTCCCATCCATTCGTATTGATGCTGCCGCTCGCAGCGTCCGAAAGCACTTGACCTTGTGAATATGAGTAGCCGAAAAACGCATTTCCGGTTTTCGGTATTTGACCTGCAGCGACCTCGCACAGAAAAATGATTGCGAAGGTGAACAACCACGAATTGCGCAAGTGTGCTCCGTTCCGGCGAAAGATTTTGGATGCGGAACCAGCCAGAGGTGGATGCATCCAGCAAACATACGGTCCTCTCCAAAAAAGGAAGATCGCAACTGTCAATTCATCGGATTTTCACAGGTGAACGGATGGCGAACAGCTATATTGACTTCAGGGCGCGACAAGTTTGCAAAGGCGCCGGAGAACAGTATCTGTATGGTGTCGAGTGAAGTGGGTGAGTGTAGGAAACGTACTGGTGAGCGGTTTTCATTCAAGATTAACGAGCAGTCGGGAACGGTAATTTTATATTGCAACGGACGCATTTGTTTCCGTGAGGAAGCCCGGGAATTCTCAAAAATTAGCCTTGAATTACTAAATAAACGAAAGAACTTGATCCTTGAACTTTCGCGTGTGAAGGCCATCGACAGCGCCGGTATTGGTGAATTGGTGCTTGTGCACATGCAGGCGCAGGCATTCGAATGTGCGGTGCGAATGGTGGCGCCAACAGCAACAGTGCGGGGCCTTCTGGAGCTGACCAATGTGGTATCCCTGTTCGAAATCTTCCCAGATGTCCAAACTGCCATAGCATCTTTGGCTGCCGCGGTGGCGTAGTCACGGTCCCCCACACAGGGTTGGGGGTGTTTTTTGCTGCGAAAAATGTAACAATCCGGCCCTTGGGTGCATCCATGTGTGGTCGGG
>QHZW01000160.1:1937-14564 GCA_003224815.1 Acidobacteriota bacterium
AGAGGTCCGCAGGACCACGCTGGAATTGACTAGTCCGTTTTCTGCAGAAGACCAGATGTTGCAATCCATGCCGGATTGCAGCCCCGCCAAATGGCATCAGGCCCACACCACCTGGTTTTTCGAGACTTTTATTCTTGCCAATTTGCCGGATTATCGGCCCTTCGACCGGCGCTATAAAGAGCTATTCAATTCTTATTACAAACAGTTGGGTGCGCATCCTTTTCGCGGCTCGCGCGGGCTGATGTCCCGCCCCAGTCTCGATGAAGTCCACGCATATCGGCGTTGGGTGGACGATGCGATGGAAGCCAATTTCGAACTGCTTTCGCCCGAAGCAAGAGAGTTGGTCGAGTTAGGCACACATCACGAACAGCAGCACCAGGAATTGATACTCACCGACATCAAACATGGATTGTGGAGTTCGCCGCTGCGACCGGAACCTACTGGCGGCTTGCGTGCCGTCGGCAAGAGCGAAGCCGTCGCCTGGATTTCGTTTGAAAAGGGCATTTACCAGGTTGGCCATTCAGGCGAAGGATTTGTTTTCGACAACGAAGGACCGCGGCACGAGGTTCTCTTGGAAGCGTTTCAGATCGCGTCGCGACAAGTGACCAACGCGGAATATCTCGAATTCATGCATGATGGCGGTTATCGCCGTCCGGAGTTGTGGTTGTCCGATGGCTGGGATGCGGTGAACTTGCAGAATTGGGCCGCCCCGCTTTATTGGGAAGAGCGCGACGGCGGCTGGTTTGAATTCGCTTTTGATGGCATGAGCGAGGTGGATCCGGCGGCCCCGGTATGTCACATCAGCTATTACGAGGCGGATGCGTTTGCGCGCTGGACTGGCGCTCGGCTGCCGCGAGAAGAAGAGTGGGAAGTCGCGGCCTCGCAGGCCGGGATGAAAAACACGGGTGCATTCTTAGATAGCGGTGAATTTCGTCCTAAGCCCGCCCGTGGCCCAGAGCCGCACTGGTTCGGGAATGTCTGGGAATGGACAGCGAGTGCTTATCTCGGGTATCCCGGATTTATTCCGGCCGCAGGACTGGTCGGCGAATACAACGGGAAGTTTATGTGCAATCAGTTCGTGCTGCGCGGCGGCTCCTGCGCGACCCCCGCGAGCCACATACGTGAGAGTTACCGGAACTTCTTCCCTCCGCATGCGCGCTGGCAATTCATGGGACTGAGGTTGGCCAAATGATTGCGCATGAGACGACCCCGGTTCCGCAATATGCCGAAGAAGTCATTCTCGGTCTCACTTCGCCGCATAAGACCCTGCCTTGCAAACTGTTTTATGACGAAATCGGCTCTGCTTTGTTTGAAGAGATCACGCGTCTGCCCGAGTACTATCCGACGCGAACTGAGCTTGAAATCTTGCGTAAGTACTCGCGAGAGATTGCGGTGAGCGCGGGTTCCCCGATCTCAGTTGTAGAACTCGGGGCCGGAACGGCCACCAAAACTGAAATGCTGCTGCGTGCCATTTCTTGGCGGCAAATGCGCGTGAAGTTTTTTCCGGTGGACATTTCCCCAAGCGCGCTTTCTGAGGCGGGGAAACGATTGCGGGCAGAGCTTCCTGGAGCTTTGGTGCGGCCGGTGATTGCAGATTTCAGCGATGGATTCCATTTTCTCAATGGAATTTCGGGGCGCAAGCTGGTCTTGTATCTCGGTTCCAGCATTGGCAACTTCGACTGGAATGATGCAATCGCTCTGCTCCGCAAAGTTCGCGATCAACTCTGCCCGGACGATGCTCTGCTTCTGGGCACCGATATGGTGAAGTCACCAGAGATTCTAGTTCCGGCATACGACGACGCCCAAGGCGTGACCGAGCAATTTAATAAAAACATTCTGCGTCGAATTAACCGTGAATTCCACGGCAACTTTGACTTGGATTCGTTCCGTCACATAGCCGAGTGGAATCCGGAGTGTTCGCGAATGCAAATCTATCTCGAAAGCCGGAAGCCGCAAGTGGTCACATTGGCGGCGACCGGAACGACAGTGCGCTTCCGTGCCGGCGAGCGCATACATACTGAGAACAGCAATAAGTACACACTGGATATGGTCCAGCAACTCCTTTGCGTTTCAGGATTCAGGCTGGAACAAAGCTGGTTCGATGAGCGCCAGTGGTTCGGGCTTCATCTGGCACGCGTTAACTGACGGTTTTGCGGCTCAGCTGCTCGAAGCTTTCGCGATTTTGGCCGTAACGATCGCTTGCCCCACATGTCGTTGCGCGTGATCGGCCACGTGGACCAGCAAGCCTGCAATAGTCGTCGGCATTTGTTGGTGGCCGACGCCGCGCGGCGTCGAGAGACTTTCCACGGAAAACGCTTTTACTCTGGCAGCCGATCTCTCGAGTGCCGCGTCGAGCTCAGCGAATACTTCTCGGCGCGTTGCTCCTGGTTCCAGTTCTGCTTTCATTACCGTGATCTGCTCCGGGGTCAAGCTTCCGCCTTCCGCGTAAGTAAGCAGCCGGTCGCTGCTCCGCGCAATGTGCCGAATATGAAAAGCGACTGGTGCCAGGCCGCCCGGGCGGGCATTCACTTGCTCATCCGTAAGATCGCCACACCATCGCTGGATATCCTCTTTAGCGAGTTCGAGCGCGTGCAGGACCGCCCGCTGGACGGGCGCGATATTGGTCAGTGTGCCGCGTAACCAGGGTTCGAGAACTTTTTCCATAAAGTATTCAGATTCAATGTCAACGGAGGAATCGGCGAAGAGCAGATGTGCCAATTGTAGCTGAATGCTGATTGCTGGCTGCTGCCGAAACACCATCGCCCCTTTGGCGCGGCTGCTCTGAAAGTTATATTCTTGCGCAGTGCAACCGTCAGGGCGATCTCCGACCACGCCGCTCTACATTGGCCTGGTAATTACTCTTCTGGCCGTGGTCGGCTACTCATGGTACGTAACCGGACGCATCGCCAGCCTGCGTGAGTTGCAGACTAATCTGATTGATCGAAACCGTAAAGATTCGTTGCAACTGCTCCGCATTCAGAATGAATTAAATTCCATTGGTATTTCGATGCGCGACATGCTTGACGCTGACCCGAAAAGCAGTCATCAGGCCTATCCTCTGACCGCGTGGCGTCCGCAATTTGCGCGAATGCGCGTGGATCTCGAAGATGCTTTCCAGCGCGAACGTCGGTTTTCGCCGGCCGGCCGCACATCCGGTCAGCAGCAGTATTTGCAGAGTTCGCTGATCCAATTCTGGGCCGCGCTCGATGATGTTTTTTCGCTGGCGCAAAACGGCAAAGAAAGTGCCGCGCGAGAGCAGGTGCGATCGTCTCTGCAATCCCAGGTCGCGGCGCTCAGCAACTTTGTCGCAAGACTGCTCGTGCAAAACAACGAGAGTGAAGAGCACGCGGCTGCACAGGTTACAGAAATCTATGACCACGTGCAACGCCAAGCCTATGTCTTCCTGATCGGGACGCTGGTTGCCATTGTGCTGACGAGCCTGTATCTCATCCGGTCCAACCGGCTTTTCTTCAACCAACTGGCGGCGCTTTCGGCGCAGCGCAGCGAACTGGCGCAGACGCTGATTTCGGCGCAGGAGTCCACTTTGCGTTACATTTCCCGAGAACTGCACGATGAGTTCGGGCAGATTCTCACCGCGATGGGAGCGATGCTGGGGCGCGCGCGAAATCTGTCGCCGGAGAATTCGCAATTACGCGCTGACTTGATGGAAGTGCGAGAGATTGCGCAAAGTGCGCTCGACAAGGTCCGCAGCCTGTCACAAGCCTTGCATCCCGTGATGCTCGACGAGGCCGGGCTGGAGCAGACGATCGAATGGTATCTGCCCACGGTGGAAAGGCAGACTGGAGTTGGCATATCCTACGAGAAAAGCGGGACGCCGTTTCCGGTCAGCAGCAATTCCGCGGTTCATATTTATCGCCTTCTACAGGAAGCTTTGAACAACCTTTCACGCCACTCGGGCGCGAAGAAAGCTTGGGTGCGGCTGCACTTCGCGGCTGATGAACTGGAACTCGAAATTGAGGATCGCGGCGTGGGATTTGCGGCGCAGCAGGCGAAGCGGGGCTTGGGACTGGTGGCCATGCGAGAACGCGCGGAGTTGCTGGCGGGAAGTTTGACTTTCGAGACTCCGGCTGGCGGAGGAACCATTGTGCGGCTAAGGATTCCCAAAGAGTCGGTCATACGCGAGGCACAGGAGATGCATGCCTGAAAAAATCTCAGTCTTGCTGGTGGATGACCACAGCCTCGTGCGACGCGGCTTTCGCCGCATGCTAGAAGATGAGTCGGACATCTCTGTGATCGGCGAAGCCAGTGATGGCCTTGAGGCAGTGGACCTTGCGCGTTCGCTCAAACCGCAGGTGATTGTCATGGACTGCGCTTTGCCGGAAATCAATGGCCTGCAAGCGACTCGCAAGATTCTGGAATTCGCCCCGGAAACGCTGATCCTGATGCTTAGTATGCACACGGAAGAAACCTGGGTGCGACAGGCAATGGAAGCCGGGGCCCGCGGTTACGTGCTCAAGAACGCCTTGGACTTAGAATTGGGTTCCGCTATACGCAGGATTGTGAGCGGCGAAACCGTGCTTGATGGCCAGATCTCGACCCGGTCGAATTTAAAAGGTGAACGTGCCGACGGGTTGACCCCGCGCGAGGTAGAAATTCTGCAACTGATTTGCGATGGGAAATCCAATAAAGAAATCGCCGCGCAATTGAATCTCAGTGCGAATACGGTGGCCGTGCATCGCGCCAACATCATGGACGCGCTCGGCATTCATAAGACGGCTGAGCTCGTTGTGTACGCCATCCGCAACGGACTGGTTAACGTTCCTTGAGGCCAATCTGACTCATCGGGTGATCTGACAGATTCTAATGTTCGGCCCGAAATAGTGCGCAGCGGCACATCCAGAATCCTGCAACGTGCCAAGCCACTCTTGCTTTTTATCTTCGATCCAGCCGGTTTGAAACAGCCATAGGGCTTGCTCCTGCGGAGATGCGTTCCACGATTGTTGAACTGTCGGCAACAAGTTTGGCAGATTCAGGGCCTGTTGTGATCGGAGCGAGGTAAGGACTGTATGCTTACCGCATTGCCACCGCAAAATCTGATCTGAATTTTGCCCAAACGGAAGGTCTGCGTGTTTGCCACAAAAGTAGTACCCGAGTGCGAGCCCGGATTGATAGTCGGTAAGCAGGGCTGAATCACTGGGCAGCGAATGGACAAAGGCGATCGCTTCCGACATGAGATCCCGACTTTGATTGCGCGGCCGTATCGTCGGTCCGGTCGGCGAGGGGAAAGCGTTGCAGACCAGAAGTCCGGCAGCTAGCACTACACATTTTGCACCACGCGATCTACTTCGAAATGCCCGCAGGTTCAATCGATCGAGTCCAATTGCGATTCCCGCAACGGCAAAGATCACAAGCAGCACGTCATGCCGCGTCCCACCATAAGGATAACTTCCCGTGACAGCCGTGGTGAGCATGATCAAAAATGGCAGCAGCAGCAAGAGCGCGAGCGCGCGATTCGACCGCGGGCTGCTGCGCCGCAAGAGCGTCGAAACGCCGTACAGAAATAAAAGCAATCCAAGTATCCCGATTGTGCCGTGGGCGAAGAAGTAGCGGAACAGGCGAGTGGTCTTGCTTGCGATAAAGGGAAAAAGATGGTCTTGCCCGGCTTGGAAAATCGAACTACGAAGCCATGTGCCGGCAATTTCGGACGGCACTCCGCTACGGCGTAGAGCCGCGATTTGCGATTCGAAGAGCAAACCGCAGATCGTGAGGGCGACGGTCTGACCCAGGGCCCAAGCAGCTCTAAGGCGTGCCGTTGCGCCAGGCCGCGCCAACAGAATTAAGCCGTAGATTCCAACCGCCGCGGCAAAGATCAGCGCGGAATAATGCGTGAGCAATGCCAGATATACCGCGCCAAACGAAGCTGCGATCCAAGGCATTGAATTCTGCTCAATTCCAAGATCCAGCCAATAAAGGCATGCTGCGCAAAACAGCAGCAACAGACTGTACTGGCGTATCTCCGCAGACAGAGAAATCAATGACGGGAGGAACAGGCATAATGCTAACGCGAAAGTTCCCGCAGTCTCGCCGGCTATGTGTCTGGTCCACAGGAACATTACCCAGGCAAACAGGAGGCTCGCAGCGACAAACGGCAGACGCATGAACAATTCAGAGGTGCCCAGCGCACTCCATGCGTGCAGCAAAAGGATCATGAGCGGAGGGTGCGCCATGGTAAGGCTGGCTTTATATGCGGCTGCGAACGACGGCTGCGCTGCCACAAAATAGTGCAGCGCCTCATCGGGATTAAGGAAGGTCCGCCATGCGAGATAGAGCCGCACAGCCGCGCCCGCACACAGCATGAGTAAATGCTTGTAAATGGCGAAAGAGCATCCTAATCAACTGCTAAACTCGATCACAATGACACCTACGGCTGCGCCCATCAGTACTGGGCGGAAAAGCTCATCCATCGCTGATCCAATTCCTACCCAAAAGTTCGACCTCAATTCGCCGGGCACGTTCCTTTTGACTGCGGTCTGGTTCGGAATCGTCGCCGGGTTCGGCGAAGGAACTGGGCTGTTAGCTTTCCAACACATCAACTGGGCAGGATGGGCCAGAGCTCTGCATATTGCCAAGCAGATGCTTTGGATTTCGCCTGTCGTCGATCTTTGTTTCTTTCTTCCTATCGCCCTTCTGGTAACCGCGAGTTCGCGATTGATCAGGAAACTTCCGTGGTTTCGCATTCTGATTTTCGTGCTGGCTTTTCTGACTGCGTACGACTGGCTACGCGTAACCGGACGGCTTTATCACAGTTCCTGCGCACTGCTTGCACTGGGCCTTGCAGCGGTGCTGTTGCGTTCGCTGAGCAAGCATGAAGTTGGGACTGTCAATGTGCTCAGACGCTCAGCGCCGTGGTTGCTGGTATCGCTTGCATTGTTAATTGTCGGTATCGAAGGCGGCATGCGACTGCACGAAGATTACGCGACTGCGAGACTTCCCTCTGCACCTGCCGATGCTCCAAATTTTGTCGTAATCGTTCTCGATACATTGCGCGCCGATCATCTGTCTTCCTACGGCTATCACCGGGTTACGAGTCCTCACATCGATGAGATTGCGCAACACGGTGTGGTTTTTGAAAACCCAATCGCGGCTTCATCGTGGAGTCTTCCCTCGCATGCGTCTCTGCTTACCGGGCGGCCGGTGCATGAGCACGGTTGGGGCAATGTGCGACAGATTCCGTGGTTGGGATGGCGAGATAAGGCCTTGAATGGTCTACCGACCATCGGGGAAGAACTACAGAAGCGCGGCTACAGGACGGGCGCATTTTCGGCCAACAGCATTTATTTCACCAGCAATGTGGGGATGGGGCGCGGGTTCCTGCATTTTGAAGATTACTTCGAGAATGTTGGGGATGCTTTCGTGCGCACACAGTTTGGGCGGGACTTCTCGCAGCGTTACATGAACCGCAGCAAGAAGAGCGCATTCACGCGGGCTTTTCATGCGCTAGGGCTTGGCAGATGGCTGGACAAGGATTCGGAAGGTTCAGGAGTGTACGGCGGTGCCTTTGGTGTCCGTAAACGCGCTGATGACATCGATGCTGAGGCCGTGCGCTGGATTGAGCGCGACCCGAAGCATCCGTTCTTTGCTTTCCTGAATTATTTTGATGTGCACTATGCCTACGGCGGGCCTGAAAGGTACCCGAAGCCGCAGTGGGACAAAGGAACAACAATCGACGAATACGATGCAGGTGTACGATACGCCGATGACTATGTTGGCCGGCTACTGCAGAGGCTAAACGATATCGGCGTGCTCAAGAATACGATCGTGGTAATCACTTCCGATCATGGCGAATCCTTGGGCGATCATGGACTCAAGTATCACGGCTCAGCTCTTTATCGCGAACTTATTCAGGTTCCGCTGATCGTGTATTGTCCGGGACGCATTCCTGAAGGAATTCGAATTGAAGCACCGGTGAGCACCGCTTCTATTGCCGAAACAGTTATGAATCTGGCCGGTGGCAAGACTGATACTTTTCCGGGGCCGCCGTTGAGCGAACTATGGAACTCTCCTCGGGATGCAGCAAAATGGCCAGATGTACTGGCTGAGCTGCCGCAGACCAAGAATTTCACCCATGAAGATCAGGCACTGGAAGGCGAACAGCCACTGGCGAGCAACGGCTCTATGCGTTGCCTAGTTACTTCACAGTGGCAGTTGATCCAACACGACAAGTGGCCGGACCAGATCTACGACTGGAAGGCAGACCCGAAGGAGTCCAAGAATCTGATCAACACGCCGGAGGGGAAAGCCGCGCGTGATGGAATTCTGAGTCACTCGTTACACTAGAGTTCATGCTTGCCGCGGCTGAGAACATAAGTTATTCGATTCACAACGGCAACGCTGCAGACCGTGAAAATTAGTATTTTTGGACTATTGCCACAATAGACGGGGGAGACGCAAAATGTCTTCAACATCCTCATAAAAAAAAGGCCACCTCCGGCCCGAGAACTGAGGAGTTCAACCCACGAAACCAAAGCCGCCCGAAAGGGCGGCTTTGGTTTATGCGCTTCATTTCGCGATCCAGTGTTGCTCTTCTCGTTCGGCGCTCTGCCCGGCGTCCTTCTTCTTTAACTTTGCTCTGCGGCCATCGTGAGTATAATGTTCGATTCGTAAACGAACCTGCTTACGCAAACTCCAAGGAGCTTCATGCCCAACAGTTCCGATTTCTCGTCAGCTACTCGCAGAGGTTTTCTTGCCACCACTGGTGGCGTACTTGCCGGAGCCGTGACGGCTCCGCGCGGTTTAGCTGCCACCGTGCCGCAATCGGACGAGTCGAGTACTCCCGCCAAGACCCTGAGGAAGATTCCCATCGGGGTTTTCGATCCGGCGTTTCCGGATCTCACGCTCGATCAACTGGTCGAGAAGTACGCGAGCATGGGAGTGGAAGCTGCCGAAATTGGGACTGGCGGATATCCCGATAATAAGCATTGCCCCATGCCGGAGCTGCTCGCAGATTCCGCCAAGTTAAAGGCGTGGCGAAAAAAGTTTGAAGATCACAATATCCAGATCTCGGTCCTAAGCTGCCATGGAAATCCTGTGCATCCGGACAAGGCGATTGCCGATCATGATGCCGAAACTTTCAAGCAGACGGTTCAGCTCGCGGAAAAGCTCGACGTAAAAGTTATCGTGGGATTTTCCGGCTGTCCCGGTGCAAACCCAACCGATAAGAATCCAAACTGGATTACTTACCGGTGGCCCCCGGAGTATGCTGCGGCGCAGGATTGGCAGTGGAAAGAGAAGCTGATTCCGTATTGGAAGGGTGCAGCGAAGTATGCGCGCGAGCATGGAATCCGGCGCCTGGCTATGGAGATGCATCCTAATTTTTGTGTGTACAATCCGCTCACGCTTCTGAAGCTGCGCGACGCAGTGGGCGAAGAGATCGGCGCAAACAACGACCTGAGCCATTTGTTCTGGCAGGGATGCAATCCCGTCGATGTCATTCACATGCTCGGCAAGCAGGGCGCCATCTTCCACGCTCACATGAAAGACACAGTGCTCTATCCCGACAAGGTGGCACGCTATGGTGTGCTGAATTTTGTTTTCGAGAAGCAAGACCTGAAGACCGCATCCGATGCTTTCCGCGCCGTTGGTTATGGTCATGGAGCCAGCCAGTGGAAGGACATCATGCGCGCATACATGGAAGTCGGCTACGACGGAATCTTCAGTGTGGAAAATGAAGATCCGATTTTGTCCGGCGAGGTAGGTGTTGAGCGGGCGTTGTATGTTCTAAAGAACGTACGCGAAGAATTGCTGACGGAAATGGTTTAGGCTCGGCACCGTACGCCCGCGAAATGATCAGTGAAGGTGAGGACTATGGATAGGCGAACTTTCATCGGAACTCTGAGTGCTGCGGCGCTTGCTTCGAAGTTTAGTTGGGCAGCGGCGGAACATCGTATCGAAAAAATCGGCCTGGAGCTTTACACGGTACGCGACGCTCTCGGCAAAGACTTCGAAGGCACGCTCGCTCACGTTGCCAAGATCGGCTACAAGGAAGTCGAATTTGCGGGAATGTTCGCCAAGCTTCCTGATTTCACGCCTCCGCCAAAGCACGCTGCTGAAGTTCTGAAAGCCAATGGGCTCACGGCGCCGGCTACTCACGTTCCCTACACTGCCCTGTCAGTCGAGAACTGGCCCAAAGTGATTCAGGCCTGCGAAATCGTCGGACACAAATACATTGTGAACCCCTCGATTGACCGTGAACTGGCGAAAACCGCTGACGGCTGGAAAAAGGCGGCTGAGACTTTCAACCGGGCTGGCAAAGAGAGCATGCGATCAGGCATTCAACTCGGATATCACAATCACGTCGAGGAATTTAAGCCGATGGATGGCCGGCTGCCTTATGACATTCTGCTGTCCGAATGCGACCCGAAGCTGGTCGTGATGGAGATGGACCTGGGCTGGGCGCACCACGCGGGGGCTGATCCTCTTGCCTATTTCGCTAAATATCCAGGGCGATTTGCGCTCGTGCACGTGAAAGATTTCGATAAAGACGGCAATATGACCGAAGTCGGCAAAGGCGTCATCGATTGGAAAGCGATTTTTGCGAAAGCCGATCTTGGCGGAATCAAACACTACTTCGTCGAGCACGATGAGCCGAAGGATCCGTTCGCGAGCGCTCAGACGAGTTACGAATATTTGGCAAAGTTGCGGTTTTGAAAACCGTCCTGCGTCGTTCGTCGTACGTGGTGCGCCAAAGCCTTTGGGATCAGGCAACGTTTGGCGGGTCACGAACAAGCGAACGACGTACGACCTGCGACGTACGACGATTTTTAGTTTTCCGGAGAATTCATGGCCCAGGTAATTCGCTCTCCCAAGACATATGACGTTTGTATTGTCGGCTCCGGCGCGGCCGGCGGAACTGCTGCGAAGATTCTCACCGAAGGCGGATTGAGTGTGGT
Source organism: Acidobacteriota bacterium (assembly GCA_003224815.1). Taxonomy (GTDB): domain Bacteria; phylum Acidobacteriota; class Terriglobia; order Terriglobales; family Acidobacteriaceae; genus Gp1-AA145. The sequence goes on from QHZW01000160.1 coordinate 12,848, forward strand.
CATGCTGGAAGCCGGGCCGCCGCTGAATCCCGCGAGGGACTACAAAGAACACGTATGGCCTTATGACCTGCCGCATCGGGGCGCGGGAGTCGGCGGCAAACAGTCGGCAGACTTCGGCGAATTTCTTGCCCCCAACGGTTCCTGGGACATCGCAGGCGAGCCGTACACAGTCGCAACAGGGTCGCGCTTTCGGTGGTTTCGTTCACGCATTGTCGGCGGACGCACTAATCACTGGGGACGCATTGCGCTGCGATTTGCTCCAGTGGATTTCAAATCACGTTCAACGGACGGCATGGGCGACGATTGGCCAATCACATATGACGACGTCGCGCCGTACTACGACAAGGTCGAATCGTACATAGGCGTATTCGGAACCAAAGAAGGCGTTTCAAGCGCGCCCGACGGCATTTTCATGACGCCACCAAAGCCGCGGTGCACGGAACTGATCGTCAAAAAGGCGTGCGACAAACTGAACATCACCTGCATTCCTGCTCGACTGGCAATTATCACGCAGGCGCACAATGACCGCCCGCCATGTCACTATTGCGGGCAGTGCGGACGTGGTTGCGTCAGCGCTTCAAACTTCAGTTCAAGCCAGGTGATGCTACCTGTCGCCGAGAAGACCGGACGTTTCACACTTATTACCGGCGCGATGGCCCGCGAGTTAGTCATCGGCAAGGATGGCAAGGTCGAGGCCGTTTCTTACATCGACAAGGCGACACGCACTGAAAAGAAAATTAACGCGAAGGCGTTCGTTATTGGCGCCAGCGCGTGCGAGTCAGCGCGTCTGCTGCTAAATTCCAAGTCGGCGATGCTTCCGGACGGAATTGCGAATTCCTCCGGCGTTATAGGTCGTTACCTGACTGATAGCGTCGGCAGTTCCGGTGGCGGATCATTTCCGTTCCTGAGCAAGATGCCTGCGCACAACCACGATGGCGTAGGCGGAATGCACATGTACGTGCCGTGGTGGAAGTTTGATCGTAAAAATGACTTCCTTCGCGGATACCACATTGAACTCTGGGGTGGCCGTGACATGCCCGGCGTTGGTGAGTTCGGTGGAGTGTGCGAAGAGGTCGAGGGATATGGCACCAGCCTCAAGCAGACCTGCCGCTCCGTCTATGGTACGTCCCTCGGCTTCGCCGGACGCGGCGAAATGATTCCGAACGTGAACAGTTACTGCGAAATCGATCCCAACACCGTCGATCAGTGGGGAATTCCGGTGCTCCGCTTCAATTGGCGATGGAGTGATAACGAGATCAAGATGGCGCGCGATATGCAGCAGACCTTCCGCGAAATCGTTGAAGCTGCGGGTGGCACATATTATGAGAGGACGACGCCCGACGGGCCGAATCCTTACGGTATTCAGGACGGCGGCGTGATCATTCACGAACTTGGCGTGGTACGCATGGGCAACAGCCCGAAGACATCAGCGCTGAACGGATTCTGCCAGGCACATGATGTGAAAAATTTGTTCGTGACGGACGCGGCATCCTTCGTCAGTAATCCGGACAAGAATCCGACCCTGACGATCATGGCACTGTCGTGGCGTGCGTCGGAATATTTGCTGGATGAGGCAAAAAAAGGAAACCTGTGACCAGTGCCGCCTCTTACTGCTGCCGAATATTGTGATTAGGAAATATATTTCCGTTGGAATTCCGGGCGTTTGCGCCCTGATATTGCTGCTGAATACTTCACTACAGGCGCAGCAAAAGCCCTT
>QHZW01000499.1 GCA_003224815.1 Acidobacteriota bacterium
GCGGGCATTCCGATGGACGTGCCGTGGGCAGAGCTTGCGCCGGAACACCAGCGACTGGTGATCGAAGGCGAGAAGCGCTTTCCTGGTGTTCGGGGATTTTTTCAGTACCTTGATCGCAAGAAGTACAAGCTCCATGTGCGCGTGTTTATCAGCAGGTATCGGGGGTATTCAACGTGTTCAGATTGCGGCGGCGCGCGGCTGAGGCGCGAAGCCCAGCAGGTGAGAATCGCGGGAAAGAACATCTGCGAAATTTGTGCGATGACGGTGGAGGAGGCGGGAAAGTTTTTTGATGAGTTGGTGAAAGGAATAAGTTCTACGGGCGAGGGCGCCGGTGGCTCCAAGACACGATCCGCGGCGCTGCGCCGCGAAGAGGCTGAAATCGGCGAGCGCCTGCTGGAAGAAATCACTTCGCGTTTACGCTTCCTGAACGATGTTGGGCTGGAGTATCTGGCACTTGATCGGTTGACGTCAACGCTTTCGGGGGGTGAGGCGCAGCGGATTCAGCTTGCCACATCACTCGGCTCGCGTCTGGTCGGAACTCTGTATGTTCTCGACGAGCCATCGATTGGGTTGCACAGCCGCGACACGCATCGGTTAATCAAAATCCTGCACGGATTGCGGGATCTTGGAAATACGGTACTTGTAGTCGAGCACGATCCCGATGTAATGCACGCGAGTGATCAAATTCTCGATCTCGGGCCTGGTGCGGGCGAGCACGGCGGCCGCGTAATCGCGACCGGTACCTATGACGAAATTCAGCGCATGCCGGCATCGCTGACGGGGCGCTACCTAGCAAAGAATGTTCACATACAGGTGCCTGTAAAGCGGCGCAAACCCGGACGGCAGCAGGTCACGATTCGTGGCGCACGCGTTCACAATTTGAAAAATATCGATGTGACGATCCCGATGGGAATGCTGGTCGCGATAACCGGCGTTTCGGGATCGGGAAAATCGACGTTGCTGCACGATGTACTGTTCCGAGGATTGAGCACTCTCAAAGCAGGTCAAAGTCCCCACCCTGTCTCTCCAAACGGCGGGCAGACAAGGATGGGGCACCCTGTTTCATTTGTAATCGAGGGTGATGAGTGGATCGACGACGTGATTCTGGTGGACCAGTCGCCTATTGGGCGTACGCCGCGGTCGAACCCTGTTACCTATATCAAAGCGTTTGATGGAATCCGCGAGCTGTTTGCCGGGACGCCGGAGGCCCACAAGCGCGGGTTTGGACCCGGGCACTTCTCGTTCAACGTCCCCGGTGGCCGATGCGAAACCTGCCAGGGCGATGGCACGGTCGTGGTCGAGATGCAGTTCCTGGCCGATGTAGAACTGATCTGCGAGGAGTGCAAAGGGGCACGATTCAAGCCCGAAGTACTGGAGGTCCGCTATCGCGGCAAGAGCATTCACGACGTGCTGAACATGACTGTGCGCGAGGCCATGCACCACTTCGCCAACGCGCCGAAGGTCGCGGATAAGCTGAGGATGCTGGATGAGGTGGGGCTCGGCTATCTCAGGCTGGGCCAATCGGCGACCACGCTCTCTGGAGGCGAGGCTCAACGCGTCAAACTCGCGGCACACCTGCAACCGGCAACATCTGCAACACGCGGGCTCGCAGGCAAGCAGCCGAAGAGGCGCATGCTCTACATCTTCGATGAGCCTACTACCGGGCTCCATTTCGACGATATCAGTAAACTACTCTCGGCTTTCCGGCGTCTTATTGAAGCAGGGGGATCAATCCTGTTGATCGAGCACAATCTGGAGGTCATCAAGACGGCGGATTGGGTGATTGATCTTGGTCCGGAAGGCGGCGAACGCGGAGGGTATGTGCTCGGTGAAGGCCCGCCTGAAACTGATCACACCAAGGAGCATGCAACGATAGCGGCCACGGTATGCCGAATTTTTACTCTCCTCTTCCCGCTAAGGACTAGACATGCGGCAGTCATGGTACTGCTTTTATCTGCTGTTTCCTTATCAGCCCAGTCGAAACCCGCTCAATCCAAACCCGCCCAATCTGCCCGCAAGACAGTTCGACATCACCAGGTCGAAGAGCCAGACCCCGTGTCGGCGAAAATCAATCAGGCGGAAGACGATATAGGAAAACAGGATTACGCCGCTGCGGAAAGTCTGCTGAAAGAGGCGGTCGCAGAAATGCCGGAGAACTATTCGGCGTGGTACGACCTGGGCTATGTCTATCACGCGACAGGGCGGAGGGACGATTCGATTGCTGCGTACCGCAAATCCATTGCTTCGAAGCCGGACATTTTCGAAACCAATTTGAATCTTGGGCTTGCGCTCGCCGAGGCTGGACAGCCGGATGCTGAGCAGTTCCTGCGTGCGGCCACCAAGCTGACCCCCGTTTCAGGTCCCGCCACCGGTCAGAAGAGGGCGTGGATCGCGCTCGGGCACGTGATCCAATCCAGCAAGCAAGATGAGGCTGCGAGCGCTTATCAGCAGGCGGCGCTCGCTGATCCCACCGATCCTGAGCCGCATCTACTTGCCGGCGCGGCGCTCGAAAAACAGCATGCAGCGGAGGCAGAGAAAGAATATCGGCAGGCACTCGCGTTGCAGCCGCAATCTCTCGATGCGCTGGCGGCGCTTACGAACCTGTACATGCGGCAGAAGCGGTTCGGTGATGCTGAAACTCTGCTGCGGCAATTGGTGGGCCTGCATCCTGACGATGCGGCGGCGCATTTGCAACTCGGGCGGATGCTGGCGATCAGCGGCAAGAACAACGGTGCTATCGCCGAACTCGAAAGCGGATTGAAGCTTGATCCTGGGGATCGGGATGCGCAGCGAGACCTCGCCGAACTTTACTCTGACGCCGGAAAGTTTGCTGATGCGGAGCGGCTTTACGCCAGTTTGGTTGTGGCGTATCCGAACGATCCCAATATTCACGAGGGACTGGGCCGCGCGTTTCTGCGGCAGAAGAAATATCCTGAGGCGCAGCGGGAACTCGAGCGGACGGTTCAACTGAAGCCGGACTTCGGCCCAGCTTACGGAGACCTCGCGGTCGCGGCCAATGAGAACAAGAACTATCCGCTGGCCATTCAGTCGGTGGATATGCGCGCCAAATATATGCCAGAGATTCCGATGACGTACTTCCTGCGCGCGACCGCCTACGACCACCTGCAAGACGTAAAAAGCGCAGCCAGGTATTATCATCAGTTCCTGGCCGTGGCGGGCGGGAAGTTTCCCGACCAGGAATGGCAGGCCAGACACCGTTTGATTGCGATTGAGCCAAAGAAGTAGCCGGGTGTGAAATGGTCAAGTACGTGGGAGCGGTGGCGCTGGTTTTGCTGGCCGTCGCAGTGGCATCGTCCGCAGAACGGCAGATGAAATCGCTCTTGGATGCATCGCACGACGAGCGCTGGGCCGAATTCCGTGTGACGTTACAGGACGTCATCAAGTATTGTGACCGAGCGCAGGTGACGGCGATCCAATCGAAGAAGAAAGTTAAGCGAACGGAGATAAAAATCCGCCAGATTTCGGTGCGATTGCGGAATATGAAGTTTGATGTGGATGCCGATGATCAGCCTTCGGTGCAGGCGGCGGTGGACAAACTGGAGCACTTTCGGGCTGAGCTGTTTCGCAGCATGTTTAACATGAGCGAGAAAGATCAATGATTAAGCTCATCGTAGGTTTGTTCCTGGTGATGGCGGCGATGATTCCCTGCGCGGCGCAGAAGCGCCGTCCCGATCCGCTCAGCGATTTAGAAGTTGATCAGCTACGGGATGCGGCGCAGGAACCCGAGGCCCGGCTGAAACTTTATATTGCGTTTGCGCGCACCCGGCTGGAGAAACTCCGGCAGATTCAGTCGGATCCGAAAGCCACAGACAAGGACGAGCAGATTCGCGGGGCACTGCAGGACTTCACTGAAATCTATGACGAGTTGGACGGCAATGTGGATACTTTTGCAGATCGCGGAGACGATCTTCGGAAAGCGTTGAAATCGGTGATCGAAGCTGACACGGAATTCGGATCGAAATTGCGGGCCTTTAAGTTGTCATTGGAAAACGCCCGCGAGCAGGCTGAAAAGTACGATTTCTTGCTGGGCACCGCGATGGAGACTGTGGACAGCGCGGCCAAAGACCATCGCGATCTGCTGGCCGAGCAGGATGTGAAGTTCAAGAACAAAAAGAATAACGCGCATA
>QHZW01000161.1 GCA_003224815.1 Acidobacteriota bacterium
ATCTATTTTTTGTGCCATCGACTCACGAGCAACGAGGCGCACTTACAACCTGACCTCCGCGATTCAGACTGGCGGACTCAGAGTAGTGACAGCGAATGGAGCGTTTGTTAATTGGCTGTCTAGCCCGGGTCAATAGATCGCTAAATTGTTGTCACGCGTTAGGGAGCAACAATGAATCCACGGTGCGGCAGCATGTTCAGCTCTGGTTGCATCGCGAAGATGTAAACTGCAAAAGTTTTTGAGCGAGGTCACGATATGTCATTTGAAACCAGCCGCCGCAAGATGCTGTCCGACTCACTGGCGATTGGCGTAGCCGGGGCTGCATATCTTCCGCTTCTGGCGGAGCCGCTTCCACAGAACACGAAAACCGCAAAAGAGAAGGAGCCCGAAGTCACCGCGACCGAAGACTTGATGCGGGAGCACGGGATTATCAGGCGGGCGTTGCTGGTGTATTACGAAGTGATTCCCAAACTGCGGCAGAATTCAGCCAGCATCGATGCGTCGGCGATTCAGCAGGCGGCGACATTGTTTCGTACCTTCGGCGAGGACTATCACGAGCGCATGCTCGAAGAGCAGCACATCTTTCCGCTCATCCGAAAGCAAAGCAAAGCGATGAGCGTGTACGCCGACATCCTAATTGAGCAGCACAATCGCGGGCGCGAGGTCACGGATTATGTGCTGGCGGTGACCAATGGCGGCAAGATTTCAACGGCGCATGCCGAGCCTCTGGCGAAGGTGTTCGAGACGTTTGTGCTGATGTATCAAAATCACGCCGCGCGCGAGGACACGATTATCTTTCCGGCATGGAAGAAGAATTTTACGGACAAACAGCTCGATGAAATTTCAGACCAATTCGAGGACATAGAGCACAAGATGTTCGGCAAAGACGGATTCGAGGATGCCGAGAAGAAGATCAGCAGCATTGAAGAGGCTCTCGGGTTTGCGGACCTGGCGCAGTTTACGCCACCGGCACCGCCGAAGGTGTGACGAACCAGTGTGGTAACTGGTGGAAAAAAGCTAACAACTTTCTCTGGGCGCTAGATATAACCAACCTAAAAATGTCTGCCCCTGCAGAGGCGGAGTGGTATTTCTTCCCCGAATAAGCTCGTTACGACGCGCGATTTACTATCACGATTACCGTCTTTCCTCTCACATTGAGATTGGGCTGAGCACCAACGGGGCTTGGTGAACCAGATAAGTAAGCAGTGGGAGGGCAATTCGTTTTGCACGGGTATTGCTCTCCGCGCCGCGCAATTGTGGGGGGTTTTTGCAAGCGAAAATGGGAAGCGAACCTCAGATGCGGTCTGGGCAGGAACCAGACGAGTTAATGTCGAGTGTCGCGCGACCGGACCCTTCGCCTCGCTCAGGGCAGGCTTGCGAGGGGCGCCCGTCCCCACACAGCCGATGGCAATGCAGGCTGGAGGGCCGCTCCACATACGATTAGGCGGGATTCAGTCGCCTAAGCTTGTCCAATACAATCGATGCTGTGAATCTGGACGACACCATTGTGGCGGTCGCTACACCTTCGGGGCGAGGGGGGATCGGAGTGGTGCGGCTCGCGGGACCGGAGGCGGTGGCGATTGCGATGCCGATGTTGCGGCTGAAACATCGGGTTGAACCGGGAAGGGCACTGTTTGGGGAGTTGGTGGAACCGGAGAAGGGGGACGCTGAAGCACGATCGGCAGGAACAACTGCAATCCCACCGCTCGCCAAAGCCGCGCGAAGAATGGGGCACCCGGGGTTAAGTTCCGAGCCAGAAAGTTGTCGAGCTGCGCTCGACCGGACGGGCGAGGGCACCCGTCCCCACATGGCCGGTGATAGTACGGGACGGATTGACGAGGTGGTGGTCACGTATTTTGCGAAGCCGCATTCGTACACAGCGGATGACGTAGTTGAAATTTCGGCGCATGGGTCACCGGTGGTGTTGCGGCACATTGTGGAGCTGGCATTGGCAAGAGGGGCCCGCATGGCTGAGCCGGGCGAGTTCACAATGCGCGCGTTTTTGAATGGACGCATCGATCTGACGCAAGCTGAAGCCGTGCGCGACTTAATCGAATCGCAGACGCTGTATCAGGCAAAGGTGGCGGCGCAGCAGTTGGAAGGAGCTTTATCGAAGAGGTTGCAGCCGATTAAGCAAAAGCTGGTCGAACTGATCGCGGTGCTCGAGGCGGGAATCGATTTCGCGGAAGACGATGTATCGGTGCTGCCGGGCGAAAGAATCGTTGAAGAAATCGCGGTGGTGCGCGCGCCGATCGAAGAGCTTTCACAATCATTCGCTTACGGAAAAGTTGTTCGCGAGGGGATCACGCTGGCGATTGTCGGCCGACCGAATGTGGGGAAGTCGAGTCTGTTCAATCGGCTGGTGGAGCGCGAGCGTGCCATTGTGACTGCAACTCCGGGGACCACTCGCGACCTGGTGACTGAGACCGTTTCGCTTGACGGAATTCCAGTGAATCTCGTAGACACGGCCGGCATTCGGCAAGCGCTCGACGAAGCCGAAAGCATCGGGATCAAGAAATCCATGGAAGCACTGGCGGATGCTGACTTGGTGCTAGTGGTGACGGATGCTTCGCAGCTGGTTTCGTTCGAAGACGAGCAGTTGATCGAGCAGGTGCATGGGCGGGGGGCAATTGTGGTCGAGAATAAGTCCGACTTGAGAGACGGCAACAGCTCGGACAGAGCCTGCCCTGAGCTTGTCGAAGGGACTGTCCGAGCAACACGGGTTGTAACAATCCGGACCTCAGCGCTGACTGGAAAAGGAATCGCGGAACTCCAAAGCACGATCGTGCAGCATGTGACCGGCTCAACCAGTTCTGAACCGGGGTTCCTGACAAACGCGAGGCATCAGGCATTGGTACGAGAATCGTTGGAGGGACTGGCGCGCGCGGAGAATGCAGTCGCGCAGAAAATTCCGCATGAAATGTTGCTGCTGGATCTTTACTCCGCGTTGCGGCCGCTGGACGAGATCACGGGAGCGACCACCACGGATGACATTCTGAATCTAATCTTCAGCAGGTTCTGCATAGGGAAGTGATGTGACGGATTTAGGAAAACTCCTCGTGGTTCTAGGCGCGGTGGTGATCGTGGCGGGGCTTGTGCTGATGCTCGCGGGACGAGCGCATTTGCCGCTGGGAAGACTGCCCGGAGACATCGTTTATCGCGGCAAGAACACGACATTTTATTTTCCGCTGGCGACGTCGATCATCCTGAGCGTTGTGTTGTCGGTGGTCTTGTGGTTGGTAGGAAGGATGAGGCATTAGAGTCGAAACAGTTTCTTTCGCCCCTTCGGGGCTTCCTAGCCTAACTCCGCTGACCCAGGGCGTCCGCCCTGGGCTGCATTCTTACGCCACTCGCGGCTTCATGGTCAACGCCCTAGTGAACCCGACTGTTCGTTCACATCCAGTATGTCGTGAAAATGCTATTGCGAAGTCACGTTGAATGTTTTCTGCAAGTGGGTTCCTGAATTTGTGGTCACCTGAATGATCAGCGTGTGCGAGCCCGGACTCACGCTGATGCCGTTGTCGAGGATGGCGTGATTGCCTATGGCGAATACCTGGCTGCCATCCAGTATCTCGGCCATCCGCTTGATTCCTGTGGAGGCGCCTGCGGCGGCTTTGACGGTGATGATTCCGTTCACCGTCTGGCCATCGGTGAGACTGCACACATTGATGTCCGGGAGAACGGTGGGCGGTGCGCATCCCTGATAGATCTTATTCACCCTTATATAGATGGTTGATTTGAACGCACCCTGAGAGTCATACGCCTGGACGGAAAGGCGATGGCGGCCGACTGACATAGGCAACGCCGTCGCCGGCAAGGGATAACCGTTAGACAGAGCCGGAGGAGTTTGGAAAACGCTCTTGCCATCGACGAATATCTGCACGGACTTGGGCTGCTCGCCAGGCGCGGCGATCGCGTTCCACGTGAGATGAACTGGCGAAAAGTGAATTTCACCATCTGTCGGCTGACAAATCACGACTGAATGCGGAGCCTGACTTTGAACCTGCTCGGGGACGCAGACATATGCCTGGCCGTTGATGGTCACGTTGACAGTTGATTGGAACCATCGGCCGGAAACATCGTGCGCTAAGGCGGTGATCCTATAAGGGCCGGTATTCTCGGCGACGAGAAATAAATCCGCGGAGCTGACGGGATTCTCCCAGCGCTTGACCCCGTTGTACCAAACCTGGAGCATGTCAACTTTGGCGGAGTCGTTGGTGGCGATCTGCAGATGGAGGGGGGACGTAAGGGTACCGCCTGCCGTGGGCATGCAAATCGTGACCGACGGATCGGCGTTACCGGGGTTGCAAGTTTGGGCGGCCGATCTTTGGTTAAGAGCAAAAGGAAGACAAAGCACGAGGACAAGAGGCAGGCGGTTCGACATTGATATCCCTCGAAGCAGAGGCTCTGCTGCGGGAACATGGATGCTGGAGGCGAGTTGCGGGTTTCCAGCGGCGAAGATTTCGCGCCTATTTAGCCGAAGGCGAGTTGCTGAAAGTCACCGGCGCCGGCGGAATCCCCCGCCCAGAGCGGGAGCGGCAGAACCCTTGTAGTCCTTGGGATACAGAATGACCGAACGGCGCAGGCCTTCGCCCTCACTTTCAGTCCTGAGATCCTGCTGGTCGCGAAGGGCGAGGTGCAGAATGCGGCGCTCCCGTGAAGACATCGGGGCAAAGTGATATGGCGTGCCGGACTGGCGGACCTTGTCGGCGGCAACACGCGCGGACATCCGCAGCTCTTCGAGACGGGCCTTGCGGTGGCCCATGCAATCGAAGTTAATCTTCTCGTGCTCGTTGCCGGCAAGGTGGAGCATTTCCATGCCGAGCAATTCCATGGAACGCAAGAGTTCGCCGCCGCGCGCGAGCAGAAGCGAAGCGTCTGGGCCGGCAAATTCGACCAGGATTTCAGGCCGCTCCCAATCACGATCATCGGCCATGGGAGGATCGACAGTGATGCGGTACTTGAGTTTCAGTCCTGCGTGCCTGACGAGCGGACCGAGAAATGTATTGAGCTGATTTGCGGATTCGAGTTTGTCCATAACAGAAGCTTTTAGCTGTTAGCTCTTAGCTTTTTAGCTGAAGCGTTACGACTTAAGCTAAGAGCTAAAGGCTAAGAGCTGCTAGTTATCCTTCTTTCGTGCGCGCTTGGCGGCGATGGCGCGCATTTCGCGGCCGAGCTCGGTTTTATTCATGATCCACTGCTGAGCCATCGAAATCAGATTGCTCTCGGCATAATAAAGGTTCAAGCCAGCGGGAAGATTAAAGAAGATGAAGCCCATCATGGCGGGCATCATGATATTCATCATGCGCTGCTGGGCTGGGTCCATGCCGGCCTGCGGCGTGATTTTCTGCATGAGGAACATGCTTAGAACCATGACCGCCGGCAACAGGAAAATCGGATCGCGCGCAGAAAGGTCGTGAATCCAGAGCCAGGGCGCCTGGCGGAGGTCAATGGCGGCGCCGAGCATGCGGTAGTACGCCCACAAGAACGGGAGCTGCACCACCAATGGCAAACAGCCACCGACGGGATTGACGCCCTCGCGTTTGTATAGAGCACCGATTTCCTTCTGCATCTCCTGCTTGCGTGGGTCACCCATGCTGTACTTTTTGTACTTTTCCTGAATGGCCTTCATCTGCGGCTGGACGCGCTGCATCTTCAGAGCGGACTTCATTTGATAAAAACGCAGCGGCAACAAGGCGATTGTGATGACGAGTGTCTGGATCACGATTGCCCATCCCCAATTGCGGATCAGGTGCTCGTGCATCCAGCGGAGGCCGATGACCGGCCACGCAAAAAGCGGGCGCGCTATGAGACCGAGTGAACCGAAGTTGACCACGGCGCGAAGATCTTTGTCTGCGCCGATGATGGTTGGGACTGAAACGGCTTCGAGCACCTCGAGCGACTTGGGTCCAACGAAGAGGCGTTCGCGCGACTCGCCCGGATGGCCGACTGCAACTCCGAGCGCCTCGGCGGGCTTTATTTCGGAACTGGTTGCGCTGGCAGCAGCATCAACAGAGTCGCGCAGCGTGATGATACGAACATCTTCGGCCTTGTCGGGTATGAAAGCGGCTGCAAAATACTGGCTGCTAACGCCGGCCCAGTTGTAGGTGCCGGTGAGAGTGGCGCCGCCTGCGACCTTCTTGGAGGCGAGATGATCGTTGTTATTGTTGGACTGAAATTCGAATTGTCCGGCAGCATAAGCGGGAACGTTGGTCTGATCGCCAAGACCAGCAGGCCAGGCAGGAAAGGCCCAGACCGGAGCGTCGTTCGAGAAGACTGAGGTGTCGACGCCGACTGCATAGCTGTTATCGAAATGGAAAGTTTTGCGGACAG
>QHZW01000498.1 GCA_003224815.1 Acidobacteriota bacterium
CGGAAAACCCATAACAGATTTCACATTCGCCTCACCCGTTTCCGGTTACGTGACCGAGCGCATGGTGTTGCCGAACGCCTATGTGCAGCCCGACATGCGCTTGTACACGATTGCCGATCTCGGGAGCGTCTGGGTCAACGCGCAAGTCTTTCAAGAGGACGCAGGCAAGCTGAAGCCCGGTGATCCGGCTGAAGTCACAGTTGATGCATATCCTAATCGCGCATTTCGTGCACGGGTCGAACAGGTGCTACCACAAATTGATCCCGCCACGCGCACTCTGCGCGTGCGACTGACAATGCCGAACCCGAACCTGCTGCTAAAGCCCGGCATGTTTGTGAATGTCCGCTTGCGCGAGCCACTCGGACGCCAGCTATTTGTCCCAGCGTCGGCAGTACTATGACGACGGTTTCGCAGTGCTCAAAGGCTTGCAGGCGGGCGACACGGTCGCAACTTCTGCCAACTTCTTGATCGATTCGGAAAGCCAGCTTCAGGCCGCTGCGGGAGCATACACCCCGCCTCCGCCGGGAGCGGGAACCGAAATGAGCGCCACAGGGCAACAGGTCTCAGCCGCCCTCACGACTGATCCGACGCCTCCGCACAAAGGTAAGAACGAAGTCCAGCTGAAGCTCACGGCATCCGACGGCAAGCCATTATCGGGAGCCAAAGTCACTGTCCGGTTCCTTATGCCGGGCATGCCCGCGATGGGCATGGCAGAAATGAATGCTGCGGCCCAGCTGAACGATCAAGGAAATGGAGCTTACACAGGATCGCTCGAGCTCGGCTCGGGCGGCACATGGCAGGTCACAATCAGCGCTGAGCAAGGCGGGAAGCTCGTGTTAACCAAGCATATGAATTTAACGGCAACGGGAGGAATGTAAACCATGATCTCCCGTGTCATTGAATGGTGTGCGCGAAACCGGTTTCTGGTCTTCGCGGGAGTTCTATTCCTGTTGCTCGCTGGCATTTGGTCGCTCCAGAGGATACCGCTGGATGCGTTGCCGGACATTTCCGATGTACAGGTAATTGTGCACACGCCCTGGCCTGGGCGTCCGCCGAATGTCATTGAAGACCAGGTCACCTATCCGATTGTCACGACATTGCTTGCTGCGCCGCATGTGAAAGCCGTGCGTGCGCAAACCATGTTCGGCGATTCCTACGTGTTTGTCGTGTTTCAGGACGGCACTGATTTGTATTGGGCGCGTTCGCGGGTGCTCGAATATATCCAGCAGCTTGGCGGACGGTTGCCCCAGGGTGCGCAGCCAATGATCGGTCCGGATGCGACCGGTGTCGGTTGGGTTTTCGAGTACGTGCTGGTTGATCGCACGCATCAACACAGCCTCGCCGATCTACGGGCAATACAAGATTGGCAGGTACGCTATCAACTCGAAACCGTGCCCGGAGTCGCGGAAGTCGCGACTATCGGTGGGTTCGTGAAGCAATATCAAGTGCAGCTTGACCCGAACAAATTGCTGGCCTATGGCATTTCTCTTTCGACAGTCATTGATCGCGTTCGCGCCAGCACCAATGAAGTCGGTGGACGGGTGCTTGAAATGAATGGCGCGCGTTACATGGTTAGAGGCCTCGGATACCTGACGTCTCTCAAAGACCTGGAGGAAGTTTCCGTCAACGCTAAGAACGGCACACCAGTTCTATTGCGTGATTTGGGCACGGTTACGTTTGGCCCAGATATTCGCGAAGGCGTGGCGGAATGGCAGGGCGAGGGAGAAGCCGTCGGCGGCATCATTGTGATGCGTACCGGCGAGAACGCCTTGAATGTAATTAATGGAGTTAAGGCAAGAGTGGCGGAGATCGCGCCCAGCCTGCCTGCCGGAGTTGAGATCCATGCCGGCTACGACCGGTCTGGACTGATCAGTGAATCCATCCGAACCCTCCAACGCGACTTGCTCGCTGAATGTGTGATCGTCAGTTTCGTCGCAATCATTTTCCTGTTCCATTTCCGCTCGGCACTCATCCCGATCCTGACGCTGCCGGTTGCTTTGCTGGCGGCTTTCATCCCCATGTATTTCCTCCACATCAGTAGCAACATTATGTCCCTCGGCGGATTTGCGCTGGCAATCGGGGTGCTGATCGACGCTTCCATTGTGATTGTCGAGAATGGATATCGCCATCTTTCCGAAGCCGGTCACTGTTGGTCATTGTGGTTTCCTTCCTGCCAGTTTTCCTGCTCGAAGCGCAAGAAGGACGAATGTTCCGTCCACTAGCATGGACCAAGACCTTGTCGGTGGCGTTTTCGTCGTTGCTAGCCGTGACTGTTGTACCAGCTTTAATGCTCTTCTTTATTCGCGGGCGACTACGGCCCGAGGCCCGGAACCCGGTCTCTCGTATCACGCAGGCGATCTATCTGCCAATCATTAAGTTCGCGTTGCGTTACCGGTGGCTGACCATCGCCGTCAATCTCATCTTCCTTGCGGCCACGATTCCGCTGGCCTTGCGCCTAGGCAGCCAGTTCATGCCTCCACTCTATGAAGGATCGTCGCTTTACATGCCGACCTCGCTGCCTGGAATCGGAATTACTCAGGCAACGCAGCTTTTGCAAGAGCAAGACAGAATTATTCGGAGCTTCTCTGAAGTGGACAGCGTATTCGGCGTCGTCGGTCGCTCCGACAGTTCAACCGATAACGCACCGCTCGACATGTATGACACTACGGTCATGCTGAAGCCTCGTGAGCATTGGCGCGCAGGAATGACGTACGACAAACTCATCGCGGAAATGGACTCGAAGCTCCAATTCCCCGGTCTCTCGAACACCTGGACGATGCCGGTCGAAAACCGGCTCGACATGCAGCTCACAGGGATCAAGACGCCGATTGGCATGAAGATCCAGGGACGAACTGTCGAGGGCATTCAAGCCGCAGGCTCTCGCATCGAGCAACTGCTCTCGCGCCTGCCGGAAGTTCGTGCTGTGTTCGCAGAACGAGTGTCGCAGGGCTTTTACCTCAACATTGACGTGAACCGTTTGGAAGCGGCGCGTTACGGCATGACTGTCGAAGATGTGCAAAGAGCAGTCGAATCAGGCATCGGCGGCGAGAACATCGCCGAGAACGTAGAGGGGCGAGAAAGATACCCCATTAACGTGCGCTACCAGCGAGACTTCCGCGATACACCCGAAGATCTCGGTCGTGTGTTAGTCGCTACGCCGTCAGGTGCACAAGTGCCACTCAATTCGGTTGCTCGCATTTCTTTCTCGCGTGGTCCGGCGATGATTCGCGACGAAGGCGGACAGCTTACCGGCTACGTTTTCATCGACCTCAAAACGAACGACTATGGCAGCTTCGTGAACAAGGCGAACCAGGTACTCGCTCGTGAAATGAAACTTCCCACCGGCTCCAGCTATCTGTGGTCTGGGGAATACGAATTTCAGTTGCGAGCTAAAGAGCGATTGAAGCTGATCCTACCGGTAGTGTTCCTGGCGATTTTCATGCTGCTGTATCTGGTATTTCGTTCGGTGTCGGAAGCGGTGGTGCTCATTCTTCCAA
>QHZW01000162.1 GCA_003224815.1 Acidobacteriota bacterium
TGAGAGCATCGAAAAAGTTTCGGACTACTGCAGCTCGCCAAAATGAGTTTACTTCTTGGCAGCGTAGGTCGTACCGCGCCTTCAACTCGAATATCCGCTGAGCGAATCTGGTAATCGCGGGCAAGCTGGCACGTTGTATAGCCGCGTCTCGCACTCTCGTTCTCCTTCAAATGCTCGGTCGCCTTCACCTTGTACATCCGCATGGTGTAGCACACGTCCTTCGAAGCATCGAGGGGCAGAACTATCGCGGCTTGCTGACTCCGCGTTTCGCTCTCCGAACTGCCGGAAGATTTTCGATCACTTGCTGCAAAACAGATAGTGCTCATAGCAGATATTCCGAGCACGACCAGAAATCGCGTTGCTTTCATCGCGACCCCCTTAGCACTTCGTTCTTACGCCAAATATATTACTTCGTTTGCACCTGCGCGCCACCTAGTTCGTCGATTGCGGCCAACACCTCTGAGCTATGCCGCGCTGGATTAACACCGGCAAAAACTCGGGCAATTCTACCCTCGGGATCGATTAGAAACGTATTTCTTGCAGAAATCTGTGTGATTCCGAAGTTGATCAGTGATCCATATTGTTTTGAGACCTGGTGAGAAGTATCGGCCAGTAGCTTGAAATTCAACCCTTCTTTTGTACAAAAGTGCTTGTGGGAGTCAGAACTGTCAACGCTAACGCCGAGGACAGCCGCGTTCCGGCGAGCGAACTCAGCCTGATCGCGTTGGAAGTTGTGCGCTTCAAGGGTGCAGCCTGGCGTCATGTCTTTGGGATAGAAATACAGCGCCACCCACTTGCCGCGATAGTCCTTCAAGTTCACGGCACTGCCATCCTGAGAAGGAAGCGAGAAGTCGGGCGCTGAAGAACCGGTGTTAGGCAGAGTGCGCGACGAAAGAAGTCGAACCGCAACGAGCAGAGCAGCAGCAATCACTACTACGACGAGCAGGACTGTCCACATGCGCACCGGATCCTCTTGCGACTAGTGTACCCTCCGTTTGCTTCCGGGTGCAGTTCACACCGGCAATAATCGCCGCCGAAACAGCCAGGAGCGCGAGCGTTAGGATCGGTTCACGCTCCTGTGGTCGTTTCGTCGTGGTGGATTTTGCAAAACTCTCGAATTGTTATGCTGTCTTCGGTAGCTCTGCCATTCTGCGATTCATCTCTTCGGGTGTGACGTCTTCAACGTGGGTCGAAACCGTCCAGACATGTCCAAAGGGATCAGTCAGGTTCCCCGAACGATCGCCGTAGAACTGGTCCTGCACCGGGCGGGTCTCTTTGGCGCCGGCCGAAATGGCGCGCTGAAAAACTTTGTCCACTTCAGGGATGTAGATCATCAGGCTCACCGGGCTGCCGCCAAGCGCCTGCGCACTTTTGTGCGCCCCGTTCTCAGGTTCATCCGCCAGCATGATGACCGAGTCGCCGATCTTGAGTTCGGCATGCATCACGCGACCGTTTGGGCCAGGCATTCGCATGATTTCAGTCGCCCCGAATGCGAGCTTGTAGAACTCAATGGCCCGAACTGCGCCATTGACGATCAGATAGGGAGTGACAGAATGATAGCCTTCCGGAACTGGTTTTACTGCCATAGCGGCCTCCTTGCGCAGATCGCGCGCCAAAAAGATTAGCAGATTTGGCGGGAACCAGAGTTGTGGATAGTGCAACTTTGTCGGCGGATGTTCTTTGCGTGCTTTGGCGCTCTCTGCGGGTTAAAGATTTTCCTCTATCGAGCGAAAACTAAGTACCTACAAGTTCCTGCCCGAGTTGCTCCCATTCGGCGACGCGCTTTTGAAGGTCGGTCCGGCTCTGCTCGAGCTCTTGCGTAACGCGGGTGGTCTCTTCAGCGCTCACGAAATTTTGCAGCGATGTCTCGCAGTTCGCGATCACCGTTTCCAGCCGCGTAATTTCCGCTTCGAGTTCCTGCACCCGATCTTCCATCTCTCTCCGCTTAATCGGATTCAGGCGCTTTGCAGGCTTGTCGTCCTGCGCCTTTGTGCCGGCCGGGAGACCCGCTGGTACCTGACCATTACCAGATACAGCCCGGGAACTTGAAACCTGCTCCTGCAACTTCTCTGCCCCTCCCTGCTTGCGCCAGAGGAAGTCCTCGTAATTTCCCGGATAAACCTCGACCTTGCCGTCGCCGATCTCGAAGACCCGCGTCGCCAGCTTGTCGATGAAATAACGATCGTGCGAAACAAAAACGACTGTGCCCGTATATGTGCTCAAAGCTTCGAGCAAAACGTCCTTTGCGCGCATATCGAGGTGGTTCGTGGGCTCGTCTAGAAGGAGGAAATTTGCCGGATGCAGCAGCATTCGCAACAGCGCGTACCGGTTGCGCTCGCCGCCGGAGAGCACGCCGATTCGTTTGAACACGTCGTCGCCAGAAAAGAGAAAGCATCCGAGCAGGCTCCGCAGTTCGGTTTCGCGCGATGAAGGCGACACCCGGCCGAGGTCGTCGAGAATGCGCGCTTCCTGGTCAAGTTCCTTGTACTGGTCCTGCGCAAAGTAGTCGGATTGAACGTTGTGCCCAAGCCGAAACTCGCCCGCGCTAAGCGGTTCGGTACCAGCCAGCAGCTTTATTAGGGTTGATTTCCCCGCGCCGTTCACCCCTACCAGCGCAATGCGATCGCCCTTTTCGATTATGAAGTTGACGCCACTGAAAACCTGCTTCGGTCCATATGATTTTGCGACTCCGGCGACCTCAGCAACGATCCGCCCACTCGGTTTCGGTTGTGGAAAAGAAAAGTGGATCGTCTTCTCCTCTTCCGGCAACTCAATGCGCTCCATCTTCTCCAGCTCTTTGATCCGGCTTTGCACCTGCTTGGCTTTGGTCGCCTGATAGCGAAAGCGGTTGATGAAGACCTCAAGTTGCTCAATGCGCTCGCGCTGATTTCGATACGCAGCCTCAAGCTGTTCCTGCCGCTGTGTCTTCTGCGTGAGATATTTTTCGTAGTTGCCGCTGTACACCCACATCTTCTTGTTCCAGATTTCCAGGATCCGATTCACGGTCACGTCGAGGAAGTAGCGGTCATGCGAGATCAGCACAAATGCAAACGGATAATTAGCGAGGTATTCTTCCAGCCAATTCCGCGCTTCGATATCCAGGTGGTTGGTCGGCTCGTCGAGCAGGAGCAGATTCGGTTTTTGCAGCAGCAGTTTTGCAAGAGCGATGCGCATCTGCCAGCCGCCAGAAAACTCTTCAGTCATGCGGTGCCAGTCTTCGGGACGAAACCCCAGGCCAGCCAGAACCGTCCCCACCTGCGCTTCGATCGCATAACCATCATGAGTACGAAATTCGTGTTCGATGCGGTGATACCGTTCGGCAACCGCCTCGTATTCTGCCGAGGTGTGGTTTAGTTCGGCCATCTTTGCCGTGAGATCTTCGAGTTCTGTTTCCATGTTCCGCAGTCGCGAAAACACAAACATGCACTCGGCAAAAACAGTCTTTCCGGAGAGCGCCAGACCATCCTGCGGCAAATATCCTGCACTGATTCCCTTGGCGACGCTCACGTTCCCATAGTCGAGGGTTTCAAGCCCAGCCAAGACCTTCAGCAGCGTGGATTTTCCCGTCCCGTTTGCGCCAACCAGTCCGACCCGATCACGCGACGTTATGAGGAGATCGGCACCATCGAACAGGAGCTTATGGCCAAAACGCTTCCCCGCTGAGTTGAGTTGGATCATGAGGCTTTGTAGTCCGCCGCCAAAGCGCAGCCGAACCAGCGATTATGCGAAGAACGCAGCATTACTCTTATAGTCTCACGCAGAAAGGTGCGGACTTGGAACCGCTCGGAGAAATCTTGGATGACGAAACTAGTGGACGGCGGCAGGCTCCAGCATGCGCATAGTTTGAAGAATGGTCGAAAGTACGACTTCGTTTCCCATGCATGTGTTGATCATCAAGTTGTAAAGCGAGCGGGTAGGCCAGTCGGCCCCGAAATAATGTTTTACGAACAGAATACGTTCGCGATCAACTGTGTCAACCAGGTCCTCGGCATCATGCAAGGTTTTCCCGAGATCTCGCAACCGTCGCAATTTCTCCGCACGTGGTGCGTACATGAAAACGTGGAACGCGTCGTCACGCTCGCGTAGGAAGTACGGCGCGCCGCGGCCCACAATCACGCAATTGCCACGCTCCGCAATGTCCTTCATCACATGTTCGCCCACTTCCACCATGCGATCCGGACCAAAAGGCTGATGTTCAAGGTTTGCGCTGCGTTCATAGCTGCCGCGCCAGAAGACCTTCACCAGGCGCTGAAAAGTGCTGTCCACACGCTCTTCGCACATGGAAACTGAGGATGGCTCGACGTTGGCGACGCGGGCGATTTCGGCTGTCAGCTCCCGGTCCCAAAGCTTCCAGCCGAGATGTGAGGCTAGCTGCGCGGCAATTTCTCCGGCACCGCAGCCGTACTCACGCTCGATGGTGATGACCCGATACATGGTTCAAGGTCTGGCGGGAGAAACTTTACCTTATCCAGACCTTCGGTTCAACCGACATTCCCGGACGCAGATCGTGCGCTTTGGTTTCGCCCGAATCGAACGTGATCTTTACGGGGATACGCTGCACCACCTTGACATAATTACCCGTCGCGTTTTCCGGCGGAAGCAGGCTTGTAATCGACCCGCTGGCGCCCGCAATGCTTTGCAGGTGGCCCTTGTAATCTTTGCCGGTGATATCCGCGTGAATGGTCACGGGTTGATTGATGCGCACGTCGCGCAGTTGGGTTTCCTTGAAGTTGGCCGTGACCCATACGTCATCGAGGTTGATGACCCGCATCAGCTCCTGCCCGAGCTGCACGTTCTGACCTACCTCTACCGTTCGGTTGGTGACTACTCCATTTACCGGCGAAACGATCTTCGTATATTGCAGGTTTAACTGGGCCTGATCGAGCGCAGCTTTCTTGCTTTCGACCAGGGCTTCGGCGGAGTCGGCCCGCGACCGCATTGCCCGAACCTGCTGCGGGCCGCTCCGTGCGCTTTGTACCTCTGCCTGTGCCTGAAGCACTTTGCTTTGCGCAGCCTTGATCTGGTGCTGCGCAGCCGATGCGGAGGCCCGGGCCGCGTCCACGGCAGCGGATCCGGCCTGTGCAGCCGCGTACGCCTGGTCGTACTGTTGCTGCGAAATTTCCTGTTTCGAGACGAGCTGCTTGTACCGCGCGAGATCGTTTTGCGCTCTCACATTATTGGCGTCGGCCTGAGCAAGCTGTGCATTAGCCGCGTCATACTGTTGCTGAGCGGCGGCAAGGGTAGCCTGCGCCGCGGCCACTTCTGCCATTGCCGTAGCCATTTGGCTGCTGGTCGTAGTCGAGGTGATGGGAATGTTTACGCCGGCTGCTTTCGCGGTCGCAACGGCATCGTCGTAATCAGCTTTGGCACGCGCAACCAGCACCTCGTAGTCCCGTGGATCGATCTGGACCAGCACCTGCCCTGCCTGCACATAGTCGTTGTCGTTCACCAGCAGCTTTAGAACGTGTCCCCCTACGCGGGCGCTTACCGGATTCAAGTGCCCATCAACTTGCGCATCATCGGTGGACTGATAGCTTTTGAAATAGCGCCAAAGGAAAAATCCCGCGACCAGCAACACAACCAATCCAATGATGAGAAACATACGGAATCGAGGATTGCTCGTGCGCTGCTTCCATTTCAGGTCGCGCTCGGATATCTGGGGCCTGCGCTCCTGCGACTGGTTCGCCGCCGGATTCTGCGGAACGTTTTGCGGCGGCCGTTCGGTTTCAGTTTGCTGTGCCATAGTTACTTACTCTCTAGATATTGTCTTACGCCCTCTTCGGCAAAGCCGATGGCGCGAGCGAGTGAAATCTTGGCGACGTTGTGCGCGTACAAGCTGGAAATGAAATTCTCATTGGCCGTAGCAACGGACTCTTGCGCCTGGACCACCTCCAGATTATCGGTCACGCCCGCCGTAAACCGGTCGCGCGCCTGCTCGAGCGTTTGATTCGCAAGATCCAGCGCCTGCCGTGCGACCTCAACCTGATCAGCGGCGGAGTTCAAATCCAGTAGCGCGGCCCGAACATCATAATCAATTTGCCCACGCAAACTGTCGAGTTGCTGCTTACTCTGCCGCAGAGTAGCTTCAGCCTGAAGAACGTCAGCGTGCGCGCGCCCACCAGCAAAAATCGGGATTGCCAGAGTCGCGCCCACATCGAACACCCCGTGCGAATTCCCTATGTTCACGCCCGCAGCTCCGTAGTCTCCTGCGAGATTCAAGCTTGGCAAATGCTCCGCAGTCGCTGCCCGGCGGAAGAGTTGCGCACTGCGCACCTGTTGCACGGCCGCGAGATAATCTGGACGCTGCGCATAGGCGCGTTGCAGGGCCTGCTCGAGGCCCATTCTGCTTTGCATAATCGTTGCGCGCCGCAATCAACTGCTGCTGCCGGGTTTGAAATTCCACATGTGCGCGCAAGGCGTCAATCGCAGGCACGACGCCAGCAACCTGCTGATCGTGCGCCTTTGCGTATAGCGCTTGCGCGGATTCCACCTGCGCCTGCGCGGCATCCACTCGTGCGCTGGACGCAATCGTGAGCAAGTATTCATTTCCCGCGGCCAGTACGACTAGTTCACGTGCGCTCTTGTAGTTGAAGTGCGCAACCGATTCGCCTGCCTGCGCGCCGCGTTCGCGCTGAATCAGCTCCCAATTAAAGATCGGCGACTTCAAATATGTGCGCGCGTCAAACGTGCCGATCGGTCCAACGACAGACGAGATACCGGGAAAGTTGAAGCGAAAACCAAGAGCCGCAAGATCGATCTGCGTGGCGCTCTGCGTGGCTGCTGCGCTCACGTTCGGAAGCAGAGCACTTAACTCTTTCCACTTCTGTCCGCGCGCAGCCAGGACGTTGTCACTTCCGAGGAGCAATCCGAGATTGTTTCTGAGGGCACGATCAATCGCCTCGTTGAATGACAGCGGCAGGACTTCTCCCGTTGATTTACCTTCCGGCACACTGCTGGTGAATGGGCTCTGCCCGCCCTGTCCGCTAGGTGCAGACGGCAGCGAACTTGAAGATGGTGAGTAGGAAGATCCGCTACCGCTACGGTCCGACGATGCTGCAGAGTTGTTTGTCCCCTGGTTTTGAGCGCCGCCGCCTAAACCTTGCGCATGACAGACCACCGCCGCCGCAAACAGCAAAGCGAAAGCTAACACTGCTTTCGCCTTCTCAATTTTCCTTCGTACTGGATTCATCTTGCTCAGGCTCATGCAAGGAAAAACAGTGACGCCATGAAGCGTATTGGATTCACAGGGACGGACTATAGATGCAAATACCCGTCCCCACGACTTTCCCTAAGTTGAGCCTTTTGTTAGCTATTCCTCGCGGAAGGGCGAGCCGGCGCGGGAGATATCCGCGACGTCAAACGCCTGTCTCCCCCATATCCGTGCCTGATGAGCATCCGCGAAAAGAACGTCCACAACCGGGCGGGTTTCGTTCTGTGCGGTGCGGTCAACAAACCGCGCCATGTACTGGCGATGGCTGCGTCGCGTGGTCAGAACCAGGGTGTCATTCAATTTGGCGTGCAGCTTCTTTTCAGCTATCGGCGACAACGCCACGTTCAGAACCTTGCCCGCAGGCAGCGTGTGTTTCGGCACCGCGTAGGCAGTCCGGGCGGGAGTATTGTTCGAGAAGACCGGGTTCTCGCCAAAATCCTCGGTCAGAGCATAGGCGGTAACCTGTACACGCGTTTTCGAAGCATCCAGGAATGCAAGCTTCTCGGTGGCGTTGGCAAGTTGAAGCCGCGCGTTGTTCAATTCCGCTTCGCGTTGAGCGAGTCGTGCGTTAAGTTGATGCACGCGCAGAGTAACCAGGCCTCCGAACACTGAAGTCATCAGGAGAGCTACAGCAAGCAGACGTTTTGTCATAGCGGTCCTCCGTTCGAACACCCAGATAAGGTGCTTCTGAGATGCCACTTAGGGAGTTGACGCCATGACTTGGGGGCGCAATGCAGTAATCGCCGCAACTTCTGCATTTTCAGTGTTGTTGCGGTAACCACCATCATAATTCTGATTACGCCCTGGGCCAAAGAATGCAAAAAATACTGATTACTCTGGACACGTCATCGGGAAAGTAACGCCGCAAAACTTTGCACAGATTTCCGCTTATTGGAGTGTTCCACCATTTCGAGGTAATCAAGCAGTGATTACTCTCAGCCACTCGCTGTATCCGATCAGGCGGGCGACTTTGTCGATTCAGCAGCTCGGATTTAAGATGGCGGCTGTGGCGCGAATGTTCCAGGTGAGGCTTAATGCGACAAGCCGGATTTAGAGTTCTCATTTCGTGCGTGGCATGCCTCGCATTTCTATCTAGCGCAATAGCTCAAGACGCCGGCACAACTGCCCCGCTATCGGCTGCGGCGAACCAGACGCAAAACTCACCCACTTTTCACGCCGAGAGCCGGATCGTTGTTGTCGATGTTGTAGTGACAAAGCATCGCGAGCCCGTCACTGGGCTCACTCAATCAGATTTTCAGGTCCTCGAAGACGGCAAGCGTCAGCAGATCCAATTCTTCGAATCGCACATTCCGTCTTCATCTACACCGAGAGAGCTTGCGCTTCCGGAAAATCAGTACTCCAATATTTCCGATGAAACTCCCAGTTCTATCAATATCGTTCTTTTCGATCTGCTGAATACGCCTTTTGTAGATCAGCCCTATGCGCGTGAGCAGATGGTGCAATTTCTGAAAACGCTTCCACCTGGGCGGCAGGTTGCACTATTCGAACTCGGCAGCACGCTGCGAATGCTTGCAGGCTTTCGAGCCACCTCAGACGAATTGCTTGCAGCCGCCCGAAAGGTTGTGCCTCATCGCTCGGCACTCCTGGACACCCAAGACAGCCGTGAAGAAGCGCAAGACCAGCTTGGGCTCGCACGCCAAGGCTCGATGAACCAGGAGTTCTTCGATCACATGTCGGACTTTCTGGCCGAAACCACGGCCGCTCGCGATCAGGACCGCGCCAAAATTACGCTTCAGGCATTGCAAGATATCTCGCATGCAGTTTCAGGATTTCGCGGAAGGAAGAATGTCATCTGGCTTTCGGAGGAGTTCCCGGTTTATTTCGGACCGCAGATGAACGCGTCCGATCCCAGTGCAAGCGCGCGCAACTACTTCGAAGTTATGCACGATACTGCGGGCCTGCTTTCGTCCGCGCAGATTTCCATTTATCCGATTGACGTTCGCGGCCTAATTAGCGGACTGACCACAGCGAGCTCAGGCGGAGGAGATCGCGGCAATACGCGGATCAGGCCCATCGAAGACCTTCATCTCGAAATGGACAATCTCGCGCGCGAGACCGGAGGTCGGGCCTATTACGACACTAATGATCTGAAATTGGCGATGCAGCGCAGTATCGAGAACGGTTCGCATTACTACACGATTGCCTATGTGCCGCAACGCCAGAATTGGGATTCGAGATATCACCACATCAAGATTCAACTTGCCCGCTCCGGACTCGACACGGAATATCGCAAAGGCTATTTCGCAAACAAGCAGACCGACCGTCCCACCGATCAGGCACGCGCCGATCTGATTAGCGCCTTGCAACCGGCCACGCCACAATCAACCATGCTGGCTCTGAAAGCGAAGGTGTCACTTCCGGACTCTGATCATCCTAAGGTCCGCATTGATTGCGTTGTTGACGGCTCTGCATTGGCCTTTACTCCGATTGATGGCAACCGCGAGACAGCCCACCTGCAATTTGAAACGGTGGCGTGGAGTCCGGATCTCAAGGTGAAGGCCAACGCCTCACACATCGTTGAGCTTTCGCTGCCGCAAGAAAAATACCAGCAGGTTATGCACAACGGACTGGCTGCTCATCAGGAGTTGCAGTTGGCGCCGGGCATTTACAACATCAGGGTCGGCGTTCTGGACGATGGCAACAAGAAGATCGGAACGCTCGACATTCCGCTGCGGGTTAGCGAAGTCAAGAAAACTTCACAGAAGTAAATTTCCAGAAACAGTTCACCCATCGTCTATTTCTGCTCTGCCTTCTTCTCGGCGGCTTTCTTCTGCGCTTCGACCGTCCAGGGTGGAACGACGCCGTTCATCCGCGCATAAGCTACCGCCTGACCAAGGTGTTCGTGCGCATCTGCAACCAGGATGTATACGACATCACCTGCATTGGCCTGAGGGCCGAGCTCAGGCATCAGCTTGGCAAAATCCGCGTTGCTCATTCCGTTGATCGTTTTTTGAGCGAAACCCCAGGTTCGGTTCAATTCGGAAGCGATTTGGGCTTTGTCAGTCGTAAATTTCTCAAATTTCTTTCCGTCATAGTCCGAAGGAGGTGTGGCCCCCATCAGGCGCAAAATGCCATATCGCTCACCTGCCACATGCAGAAATAGTTCCGCGAAGGAACGAGAGTCGCTCGACGGGCGCCAGGTCAGCTTTTCTGCCGGGACCGCATCGAGCAGATCAACAAATTTTTTCTGCGCTCGCTCCAGATCGACCAGCGACTGGGCCTTCATGTCATAGCTGGGAGCAGTCTTGTCGGCAGAGTCAGCGCTAGCGCTCTGCGCCCATCCTGTGTTGATGCCCGCTGCGAGAACAAGCAGAACCGGCACTACGAGCCAACGCGATACTTTCATTTGGCGCCTCCCGCGAACGCCGTAATCTTATCTGGGATGCAAGCGATCTCAGCAACTACTCAAACCCCTTTTCGGTGCAATGAACCCTGAAAGCCAGAATGCCTGCTGCGGCGGTCTCTGCTACGGACTCCGTTTAGCCCCATGACAATCCCCGCGGAGTTGCAGCGATTACTGGGCCATCGTTTTCTCAATGAATTCCGCCTCATCGCTCTTCATCTTTTTCAAGCCATCAATCGGCAGATAGACCATGTGCCCGGCATCGTAAGTCGCGTAGGAAATCTGGCTGCGATACTTCGGCATTAAGTCGAGATGGTCCATCGTGAAGTTAGATGCAAAGTAGGGCGTCGCCAGATCATAGTAGCCTTCCATCACCAGCACCTTGAGGTATGGGTCCCGAACCAGAGCCTTGCGAAGTGCGCTTGCAGTATCCGGGAAGCCTTCAATTGCAGATCCCCACTCCCATTTGCTATTAACTCCGGCTTCCCTGGCGAAGACGTAATAAGGCATGTCCGTCTTGTATCCGAGTTCTGAACGAACATAGTTGTTGAGCACGGCCGTGAACGGCGGAAGCACATTGGCTTCGGTCGGATCATAGAAAGGCGTATCCATCAGGCCTTCCGGATCGGGTCCTTTATATCGTCCATCGAGTCGCCCCACCCGCAGTTTCTGATCAATGAGCAAATAATGCGTGAACTTCACGACATCGATCCGCAGGTTGGCTTGATCGATGATGTCTTTGCTTAGACCGGTGAAACGCGCCATCTGATCGATTGTCTTCTGGCGTTCGTCGGGACTAATCGCATCGCCCTTTGCCAGCGCGCTCGCATAATCCGTCACCGCCCATTGCTCGGCCTGCTGCCGCGCCTTGTTCACATCCTGCTGAAGATCTGGCGGCAGCTTGTGATGGAAACCGGCAATCATAGTGAACGACGGCATAAGAAAAATGTATGGCTCGTCATTGGTTTTGGTATCCGCCAATGTCTGAAAATTAAGCACCGTGGAAAGTAAAGTTATCCCGTTGAACAGAATCCCGTCCGGAGCCAGTTTGCCTGCGATGCCCGCCGACCGGGTTGTGCCATAGCTCTCGCCCAGGAGGAAAAGCGGAGAGCCCCAGCGATCGTAGCGCGTGATGTACAACCGGATGAACTCGCTAAAGGCATCGATGTCGCCGTTAACACCCCAGAACTTCTTCGAAATTTCCGCCGTTTCTGCGCGGCTGAAACCAGTGCCGATGGCGTCCACCAGCACCAGGTCGCTCTTGTCCAGCAGAGTGTACGGATTGTCTTCGAGCTTGTAAGGCGGTGCCGGAAGCGAGCCATCTGCTTGCAACGCGACGCGTCGTGGCCCCAGTGCTCCCATATGCAGCCAAATCGAGGCTGATCCAGGACCGCCATTGAAGGCGAAAGTTAGCGGACGCTTTGACACGTCTTGCCCGTCAAGGCTATAGGCCACGAAAAACATTTCCGCTTCGAGCTTGCCAGCCCCGCGCTTAATGGGAAGCCGGCCGGCAGTGGCGGTGTGTCGCCGTGTCTTTCCGTTCACAAATATCTGATGGTGCGTCAGTGGATTTCAGCTGCGCCTCCTCCGGCTTCTGCGGCTGTTGCGACTGCTTCTCCGGCGCGGTTTTCTTCGCCTCCGGCTTGGGTTGTTCCTTGTTTTCGTTCGATTGCTGAGACAAAGCAGACACGGCCAGAATCATGGCCATCAATAACGCAGACAGCAGTCGCATGCGCAGGCTCCTTTTAATCAGCTTTGCATTAAAACATTGAAACGCAGTCCGCGACAAATCAGTTGTTAAGATGGAACTGTGACGATATCCGCAGCGGCTACGATCCGGAAGGCTCACGGAAGCAAAAATTTAACCAGAATTGATGTTTTGCGCGCGCCTTCGTTATCGCAACTGCCATGGCTGGTGCACGGTTTCAGCACGCGAACCGGCGGCGTTTCGAAGGTTTACGGCGGCAAGTCTCTGAATCTGGGATTCACGGAGGCTGACTCGCGATCCGCGGTGGAGCGCAATCGCCAGGCTTTCGCTGGGGCACTCGTGGGTGATGTGGAGGGACGAGCATCTCGCCCGTCCAAACGTAAATCTTGGCCTCTAGTGACCGGCCGCCAGATTCACTCCGACATCATTCATTGTGTCGCACACGCACCCAAACACCCGCTCGCCGGAGACGGACTGATCACCCTTACCCCGGGTATCTTGCTGGCGGTTCTTACCGCCGATTGCCTTCCTGTAATCCTGGTGGATACCAAGCGCCACGCGGTCGGAGTCTTTCACGCCGGCTGGCGCGGAACCATTCAGCGCATCGTTGAAAAGGGCGTCGGCGAAATGCGGAAGAATTTTGGCTCCCGTTCGAGCGATCTGAAAGCCGCCATCGGTCCGGGCATTCGGGGCTGCTGCTATCAAGTTGGCCCCGAAGTGAAAGACAGATTCGAATCGCAATTCAGCTACGCGGCTGAACTATTCCGCGAAACCAAAGATCGCGATGAGATTCACGAACGCTATCCGCTGCTCTTTCTGACTGCCCGCGCTCCCGGACACAGCGAGCTTCCGAAGAAGATATTCCTTGATCTCCCCGAGGCCAACAGACGGCAATTGCTGGCAGTTGGTGTTCTGGCACGAAACATTTTAGATTTCGACCTGTGCACGTCTTGCCATCTGGACAGATTCTTTTCTCATCGCGCGGAAAGAGGAAACACCGGAAGAATGATGGCGGCAGTGGGAATCAGGGATTAAGCTGGCGCGGGCGCCTTCGCCCGCATTCAGATTATGCGCCAGCCGTCGCTGGTTCGGGCTCGTTCACAACCGCATCCAGATGATGCAGAGTTTGGATCACAGTCAGCGAGTACATTTCCCGTCCAACGCCTTCGCCGGATTCAAGCGCGTGCTTCAGAAAATTGCCTGCAATCTGAATCGCCAGCGGATCAGTGATCGTCTTGCCGGTGCGCTTTTTGTATTCATCCCAAGCAGGCAGCGGCAAAACCACCCACACGGGTCGGCCATCAACCAAGAATTTAATATCCACGGCGTCCGCATGACGCGTGGCCACAGCTACAATCAGCGCCTGGTAAAGGCAATGGACCTGCTTCTTGGTCCAGCGGTCGAATGCATGAAAGTCGCGATACATGCAGATTGAATATATCAATCAAGACGCGTGCCGAGCAATCACAACACCGCTCTCATTCGTTTATAACGTCATGTAGAGGTCCGCAGAGCTACTAACCGCGCCGCCCTCTCGTTATCGTTCCAGGACATCCTTGTAAGCATTCAGGACAACTTTTTTCGGCTGCACCGGCAACAGAACGTCACCGGTTTGGGTGCTATTGCCTCTGACGGGAAAATCGCCAATTCGAATCAGCCCTTTCCGAAATCCGCAAAAACCGGAACAAGCATGACGAAATTATCGCTTACTTCGCTTTGTGTGACGGCCATGTGCAGCTTGAACTTCCCGCCATCCGCGGGTGACATCTGGTACTCGAACTTATAACGCGGGACCTCCTCGCCGTACACCCATTCTCGGAAGAACCAGTCCAGACGTCCATTGCGATCCAGATCCATGGTCTTACTCATATGTTTTTCGGCAATGGCTTTGAAGGATTCGGTGGAAGCGTTGCGAGTTCGGTGGCTGTCCACAAAATCATGCATCATCTCGATGAATGCTTTGTCGTCTCCTTCAGGCCTGCACATGATCGACCGCAACATTTGCAGCACATAAGCGCCCTTGGGATAGGTCAGGTTCTGATAAGCCTCTTCGCTGCGGGGAGAAACTAGCCGTAATCCCATCCACAGGGGGCCGGCATCATTCGGCGCTACGCCGTAGGCATTTTTTTCGAGGATCCTTTTGCGAAGCCGCTCCCAGAACTCGATGTAATCCTTTCTCCAATCTCCACCTACCGCCTGCTGCAGAAATAACCCAGCGGAGAACTCAGCGAACCCTTCCGAAAGCCACTGGTCGTGGTACGACGCCCACCCGACCCGCGTGTCCCCACCATTGATGCGAAACTTCGTGAGGAGTCATCTCCTGTACGAAACCGCTGAATTTGTTGTTATTGGTGCCGAACAGCATCCGTCTCTGAGTCGAGTCGGTGTAAGCAGAAATTGGCAAGTAGACAAGATTCGGCCATGACTGCCCGAATGCGAAGTCCGGCTGCTCGGTGATGTAAATCTCGTCGTAAGGGCTTTTGCCGAAGTAATGTGTGCACAACTGCAACTCCGCACGCGTCTGCTCGAGTGCGTATTTCGTCATCCCGCCTGGGGCGAGTGATTGCAGCGCGCCATAAGAGCGCAGATTATCCGGCAATTCGCTCAGGTAATAACCGGGAATCTTGTAGCCTGTGATCTCGTCCGCCAGTTCCACTCGCGTGTAATTGCCGTAATTGAATCCGGCCACCGCGACCGGAACCGCTGTTACCCAGTGCGTGACTGCGTAATCCTGTTCTCTGGACTCGCCTTGTAGTTTGCCAACACTGATCACCTTGAATCTGTGGGGAACTTTGTAGGTGAGATCGTATAAAGCGCGCTCT
>QHZW01000163.1 GCA_003224815.1 Acidobacteriota bacterium
ACCTAAAAACGTGGTGGATACGAGTTACTCGTGTCCCCGTGAGGATATGAGAATGGCCCTAAATGCAACTACGAAAACAGTGCGCAAGAATTTACTTGACGTGACCTTTGCCATGCTGACGGTTGTGACGATGTCGGCGCAAGCAATACCAGGAGCTAAGCCCTCGTCCTCGGCGATGTCGCCGGAGCTACAGCGAGTTCGTGCCGCACTGGAGAAATACCAGGATCCAGTGGTAGCGATACACGACGGATATCTTTCGACTCTCGCCTGTATCAATTTTCCCAATGAGGCCATGCCCGGACATGAGCAGTATGCCAAGGGCGCCATGGGCGTGCACTTTATAAACGAGCAGTTGGTTGGCGCGGTGCTTGATCCCATGAAGCCCCAGATCCTGCTTTATGAACCGGACGCTAGCGGAAAGCTGCGATTGACGGGCGCGGAGTGGTTTATGCCGCTGGCAATCGCAAAGGAGCGGCCCAAGCTATTCAATCAAGACCTTCTGGGTCCGATGGAAGGCCATGAGCCGGTGATGCCGGTCGAGTTGTCCCATTACGATCTCCATGTGTGGCTGTTCAAAGATAATCCCGAGGGAATGTTTGCGGCGACGAATCCGGCAGTGAAGTGCACCGGATACTCCTATGCGCTCGACCTAGATTCCACGAAGATGGTGATGGCGGAAACGAAGCGGTGACAATGCGGACGTGTCAGTTCCGTTTGCGTCTGGCTTCAAATCGCCTTCGATGGCCAGATGCGGGTAACAGAGCTTTTCATTAGCCCGAATGACGAATCTGACATTGCCGATGTGATCCTGTCCCAGCCGCGGACTATAGTTTCCTCGGCTGTGTTTTCTGTGCTGAATTGCAACTCTCCGGTGTGAGCAAATGGGTTCGCTGCCATTGTAGGCCTCCTTTATCTGTACCAGTTGCAAACAGATGTCAGCACTCGCGACTGCGGAATGATGGTCACATGCCGAGCGCAGAAGACACGTTTCCATGTCGGTTCGGACGCACGGGTCGATGTCGAATGATCAACGCGACGAGGTAAGCGAATGAGGCTCAAAGGAAGAGTGGCCCTGGTGACCGGCGCATCACGCGGCATCGGTTTCGCGGTGGCCGAGTTGTTCGCCCGGGAGGGTGCGATTGTCTATGCCGGAAGTTCGAGCAACCCGTCCGGCATTTTTGCCGGTGGCGTAACCGGGGTCGAGCTGGACGTCTCGAAGGAAGAGCACTGGAAGCGAGTGGTGGCCGCATCCCGCACATGAAGCGGCAGAAGGCCGGCTCGATCATTAATGTGTCTTCGATCTGGGGAACCGCTGCGGTGCCGGGTGCTCACGCCTATCACGCGACCAAAGGCGCGCTGGTAATGATGTCGAAGAACGCTGCCATCACCTATGCCGGTGATGGGATCCGCGTGAATTCTATCCATCCGGGGTTTATTGATACCCCACTGACCCAGGCCCAGGACCCGGCCATCAACGCCCACATTATCGGCGTGACGCCGATGAAGCGCGCTGGCACCCCGCTTGAAATCGCGAATGGTTGTCTTTTCCTTGCCTGCGACGAGTCCAGCTTCATGACCGGCGCCGAACTCGTGATCGATGGCGGATACCTTGCTCAGTAGCCAGCGCGGCAGACAACAGAATCCGCCGGTGTCATGCTTGATGTGGACGGGATCATCTGCAGTACCGATGTTTCGACGGGCAGAAGAAGCTGATACCTAAAGAACTGAAAGGTGAGTCGTTAGACCAAGGCGCGGGTCACAGGGACCTCCTTGTGACCCACTGGTGGCTTCCGATGGACAGATGGCCGACAGACATTGTGCCCATTGTTAGTGCCATCCGTACAACCTCCGGATGGCTGAGTAAGAAGAAAGATCTCTCACGAGTTGGACTTATCGTCGAGGGTCAGGCATGGAATGGACGGTTACTCATCACAACGTTAAATCTTGATTCAAAGCTGGACGAGAGTTATCCCGAAGCACTCTTTCTCTTCGACCGGCTACTGCGTTGTGCAACGAGCCCAGAGTTCGCGCCGCACTCCGCTATTCCGGCGAGCGTGCTCGACGATATGGTCGTGAGATAAAGCCATCAATGAGGCTCGCCGAGATAGATGACGACCGGTCAATATCGAGGCATTATGCTCGTGTGCGACAGGCGTGTCGTTCGCTGCATTTGGCGCGCCAATTCCTTGGTCTGTGCCATCTGAGTCGGACAGTGCAAGACCCAAGCATCCCCGACGACAATAACGAAGGGTTCATTATTATGGTGGGCCCCGAAAGACCTCACGTTGATTTCGGCAACATTGAATTTTATGGTTTTATGGTGGAAGCGAGATCGGGATACCGTTTATTACGACACTGGACTGCGAACTGAATTACGCCATCTTTAAGAAAGATTACTTTACTCTCGGCGAGAAAGAGATGGAGCAAATTAGCATCCGTGAACACATATACGGAACATCGCAAAATCGATCAAACGCGCGTTCCTTCGGTTCGCCGCTTTGGCCTGACGTGCTCCGGAAGCAGGACACCTCGGTCTCCCAAGCCAAGCCGGCCATCTCTGATTACAAGAAGGCAGTTGGCGATCCCGAGGGAGTGGCCGAGTTGATGGTTTTCTACTGCGAACAAGCCGCAGGGTTCTGCGATGACATTTGCAGCGATGATGAAGGATACTTCGATGCCCGGATGCTTATGTTCGAGCAGGCCCTCGCCAACGCACTATCGCCCGACCGCCGGGATGACCTGCTCTCCAGGTTAGATCGTGTGCGCACCATCAGCCATGACTTCGGCTATGGCGTCGGAGATGACATGGAGTGCGGAACTGATTATCCAAATCGCCGCATTGCGGATTACTCCTGAACGGAAGTTACGCTGCACAAGTGACTGCCATCGTCCAGCCACTCAGTTCCATCGCTGAAAGTTGCGTCGAGCAGATAAGCTTTAGCCAGCGGTTGCAAGAATTGATGGGCCTGCGGTGAATGCCAAATTGCCTTTCGCTTGCCCTGCGATTTCAGCGCGACGTTGTCGGCGAAGGTGTGAGGAAAGAGATGCGCCTTTCCGTTCACGTCGAAGAAGGTCAGCCCCAGGTGATAGGCGGTCACCTGTTTTCCGCTCGTACTCTGCAGTGACACTGAAATTTGAGATGCCACATTCTTGACAAGAATCGGCTGGAGTGGGCAGGTGTTGCTCTGGCCCATCGCGGCCACGCTCATCAGCAGTAAAAGCAATCCAGCGCTCTTCATATCAATGCACCGTCACGTAAACCGACTGTTTGAAAATCTGATTGATATTGTCCACGGCTTGCATCGTCACTCGATGCGTTACTCCAGTTGTCATTGGCACACTCGCGTTGATTGAATTGCCGTTAACTTCCTTGACCTTTTTTCCATCCACCCAAATCTGAGTGAGCGTCACCGTGTGGCTGTCGGTAGTCAGTCCGATGACATGCACCGGATTGAGAACGGTGGAGTTTGCGGTCGGCAGGCACATGGTTACAGATGGATTCACCGTGCTTGCGACACACGTCGGAATCAAAGCGAAATTTGTGGACGTAGTCGCACCTGCAGTAACTGCCACCGTCTGGCTCTTACTTGTGTACCCATTGATCGATGCTGTTATTTTGATCGATCCTGCCGGAATGGTGGACAGCGAGTAATTGCCGCTGCTGTTTGTGACCGCGCTCCCTCCGGTATAGCTAACTGTCGCACCCGTGAGAGGCGCGGTGGTATCGTCTTTGAAAACTTGGCCGCTGATGATTCCGGTTCCCGGATTGGTTTT
>QHZW01000164.1 GCA_003224815.1 Acidobacteriota bacterium
TGAATTGATTGTTCGTGTCAGTGAGAAATGCATTCAGGTATGGCGAATACGTGCTTACGTCGATGGTGTCGGTTGATGGATGGAATTTCATGATCCGTAAATAGCCGTTTCCGCCATTGGTCATGTTCTGATAATTCGACAGGATCTGGTTCACCATGTTTCCGTTCACGCCCAAGTCGATGCGGCGCCCGGCTGCATCCTGTCCAGCGCCACGTATTTCGTGACCGCTCAGCACCATAGTGATGTTGCTGTATTGCTTGACTAACTTTGCCCACATCGCATCGCCATCGTTGTCAGCCCCAAGGCCATAATACTGAGCGTCGAAGCTATTGCAGGGTGAGATGCGGGTATTGTCGAAGTACTCGTAAGCATGTGTAATGATGATGACCTGCTTGTCCGCATTGCTCTGAATCACCTGCGCTGCCCAGGAGAGGACGCTGTCACGCGGATAAAATTCGAGGGCCAAGACCAGATATGGCTGGCTGTTAATGTTCACGACGCCATAGAAGTTTTCGTTGCTGCCTGCAGGAAAACTGCTGATCCAATATGGCGAAGACCAATAAGAACTTCGATAGCGGCTCGGTCCGAAGTAGTTGTTGAAGTTTGCCGTTGCGGAAGTTCGCGCCGCCGGATTGTAGCCGTCGTAGTCATGATTCCCGATGGCGGCGAAATAAGGAATGTGCGCGGCATCGAGCAGCTTGTAAGCCGCATCGGCATTCGTCCATTCAGTTGAATTAGTACTGTTATTGACGATGTCGCCGACTCCGAGCACCGCCTGAACATTTAGACCCGATGCATTCGCCACGATCCACTGCATCTGCGAATTCAAAATATTCGGATACGACTCGGAGTAGTACTGCGTGTCCGGCAGAACAACGATGGTGAAATCGGGCGCGGTTTGACTTTGAGCAACGCCAGCGAAGAAAAAACAGAGCGTGTTGTAAACACAGAACCTGAGCAGAAAACGAACTGCTAAGCAGGGCCGACCCTTGCTCGTAAGGATGGGGTTGGTAGGATGCCGGCGAAGCAGAGGCTCGTAACAAATTGTTGTGGCAATGCTCATAAGGACTTTAGGAATGAGAAGCGTCTTAAAGAACAGGCACGGCTCGATGGCTTAGACGGCTCTTCTAGCGGAATAGAGCTCTCTTGCAACAGCCTGCATCAGCATCGAAAGTGTTACTGCTGCTGATTCGATTTGAATGGCACTAAATTAACGTAATTTGACTGCCCGGCTTTGGC
This sequence comes from Acidobacteriota bacterium, assembly GCA_003224815.1. Classification (GTDB taxonomy): domain Bacteria; phylum Acidobacteriota; class Terriglobia; order Terriglobales; family Acidobacteriaceae; genus Gp1-AA145. Next base: position 1,240 of record QHZW01000164.1, read on the forward strand.
ATTTTGATCCATGTCGGCCCGACAGTCAGACTGAGTTTAATCGGCTCACTGGCAACTCACTGTTCAATCTTGCTCAGACTTGTGAGTTCCCGAAATGAAATAATCTTGTCGGAAAGTGGTTCCAAGCTACTGATTGAGCGAGTATTCAAGAAGCTCTTGCAGAGCGAAAAAGAGGCGCTCGCCGAGGAGAATCCGAGACACACTGCTCTCAATCGTGACAACTACACGTTTGCGCAGGTCGGGTACGAGAGTAAGCCAACTGGTGCGCTCTATGTCTTGTCAGTTGAGCCGCGAACTAGGAACAAGTTCCTTTACCGGGGTCGAATTTGGGTAGATGCAGAGGACTTTGCGGTTGTACGGTTGGAGGGAGAACCGGCGAAAAATCCTTCCTTTTGGACAAAAGACACAAAGATTGACCAGACCTACGCCAAAGTGAACGACTTCTGGTTTCCTGCTTCGAATCGCAGCACTACGAGCATCCGTCTGGGCGGGCGCGCCTATCTCACAATTGAATACCAGGATTATCAAACCACGGCTGCTCCTTCCATGAAAGATTCCACCAGCACGGTCGCGGGCTACAAGTGAAAGCCATTAGATTAGAAATGTTTCTGGGGGTGCATCAGGCTATGATTCAACGACAATCTCCGGAGTGCGACGGCGAGTTGGTTTTAGCGAGGCGTCCCGATAACCAAGGATCGGGAATCGAAACACGCCCCTCCACTTACTGGCGATGCAGTACTTGTGGAGGCGAGTTTACTGCGGAACAGGTCCGCGAGAACAAACGAACCAAGCAGCTTGACAGCGCTACCGCACAAGCCTAGCCTTGAAAGTGAGCGAGTACTTCTTCTTACTCTTTCAGGTCCTCTGAACTAAGTCAGCCCATCTGAAGTTTTCCCTCTTAGATTACTCCAAGGAGGAACTGCGTTATGACACTAATGACCCGTTGGGAACCCGTCCGTGAGTTTTCCGGTCTGCAAGACCGCATGAATCGCATGAACCGTCTTTTCCGTGAGTCGTTCAGCCCCGAAAGTCCGGAAGAGGCGTTGACCACCACCAGCTTCGCCCCGCCGGTGGACATCTACGAAGACGAGCACACCATTACTTTGAAGATGGAAGTCCCGGGGATTGACGAGAAAGATATCGATGTCCGCATCGAAGGCAATACCCTGAGCGTGCACGGCGAGCGCAAGTTGGAGACGGACGAAAAAGAAGAGAACTACCGTCGTATCGAGCGCCAGTACGGAAGCTTCACTCGCTCGTTTACTCTGCCCAGCTCGGTGGATCCGACTCAGGTGAGCGCCCATTACGACAAGGGCGTGTTGAAAGTTAACCTGGCCAAGAAGGCGGAAGCCAAGCCCAAGCAGATCAAGGTTAACGTTGGCAGCGAGAAAGCTCTCGAAGCCAAGGTCCACAGCAAGGCCGCCTAACGTCAGTAGCTAGTGAGAGAAATGGGGAGGCGGTTCAAATCGCCTCCCTATGTTGGTCAGTCTAGGTTTTGTGAGTTCCGCGGGAGACGAGAAAAATCATGAAAAAGATCAAATTTGTTGTGAAACTGAGTCGTGGCGATGTTCGTTCGCCGGAATATGTGCAGCGGATTGATCGGGTACCAATCCAGATGACAACCAATCGTAAGCTGGCACTGCTCATGGGCAGATTCACTGCTGAAGACGCCATCAAGTCCATTCAAACTTCGCGGTGCATCCCGGAGTTGGTCTCTGTACGGGTCGGCGCCTAGGTAGGAGAACGCGGCCGGGCGCAGGCGTGTGAGCGTATGGACCAGATTGTGTAGGGCAGGATTGATAGCCTTAATGAGTGTCACCAGTGCCGAAAGGTTCGCTCTATGGTCTCCGACAGAAGAGTCACATCTCCATCGTCGCCAGCCGTTCTTGTGGTCGGGCGATCTCGCGCGAGTTCCTGACCAGCCCACAATGTCGTTCCTCGCCCGCTCGCGGGTAGCGCGTCCACAAGAGCACGCTGCTGCTGTCCGGGTCTCCTGAGGCGACTCCTTCCGGAAACAGGTCACGGCGTTCACGCCACGCGATACGAGACGGCCAGCCCGCCTCATCGCCAAACGCAGCGGTGGCGCCCGTGGCAAATGCCAGCTTGGTGAATGTCCGTCCGCTTATCGAACTCATTTTGTACTTTTCCCCGTTAGGTAATACTGAGATACCAACTAACGCGATCAGGCCCAATTTTCCGGCGCTTGAAGTGTCCCTGCACTTCGTGCGTCTACGTTCTCTTGCTCGCAATCCGTCAAGAAACTTCGGGTTATCGGAGTCGAGCACTCCACATTTGCCGACCATAAAAGGAGAGGTTCACAGCACAGACAAATACGCCCGCGATGGTTAGCGTGGTCGGAGAAATGTCAGGATAAACCAGCTTATCTAGATGATGAAGTAGGAACCCGCCTTGGTAAGGCTCGACTCTGGCCTTGCCTTCGAGCCAGTTCTCTAGCACCGTCAGAGGGCATGGCCAGGGAAGCAGCTCCGTAAAGATTCCCCAGATAAGAGAGCCGACATGCAGCCACCGCAGAATCGGGCGCGAGCGTGTCACAAAAGCGCCGAAGACTACCCACAGGATGAATAGCGCATGCACGATGAGCACGGTAACCGCGAGTAAAGAATAAAAACTGCGAGCATGCATTCCTAGAATTTACAGCAGCGACAACACCCAATCGCTAGATGCGTGCACGCAGTTTGTGCTCAAATAATTAGGCGAGACTTGCATCAAGAGTTGGACTGGCCGAATGAGAATCGCGACGCTTTGATGACCTCAGGTCTCTTGTCGGGTTTGCTCGTTAATCCCCAATTGCGAAACCAATACAAAAGAGGTTCTCGCGAACCAGAGCATCCATCCTCGACACGTTCGATAATCTTCTGGGTCGACGCACACCCATGGCAAGTGGCAGTGTGTTGCGACTCGTCAGTCGCCAATCAGAATGTAACCAGCCGAACAACACTGCAAATCGAAGTGGCCGCCCCCTTGAGGACGGCTAATTTTCGCGTCTCGCATGCAAGAATGGATGTTGGCCTTGTACGAAAATGTTCATTCACCAGACTATTGCGAGCGCGGCGCCCACGGTAGCGCGCAGCGTCAAGTACTGGATCTACCAACTCGGTGGCGTGGGTTTTATTCCCCTCGGACTCCTCGACAACTCCATCATCCCGTTGCCTGGAAGCATGGACGTGCTGACGATCTTCTTGTCCGCACGGAAAGAACAGCTGTGGCTTTACTACGCCTTGATGGCGACGGTTGGTTCTGTGGCAGGGGGCTTTGTGACATACAGGTTGGCGCGCAAAGGGGGGAAAGAAACCCTCGCGCGCAGGTTCCCAGCCAAAACCTTGGACAAGGTATACAAGAGGTTTGAGCGTTGGGGTTTGGGCGCAATCGCTATTCCCGCGCTACTACCCCCGCCTGTGCCCATGCTACCCTTCCTGTTTGGCGCGGGCGCCATGCAATATCCGGTGAGAAAATTCCTGCTCGCCCTAACTATGGGAAGAATAATCAGGTACACACTTCTGGCATTCCTGGCGGCCCGTTATGGGCGACCGATCCTTGCCTTCATTGCTCAACATGGACATCCTGGCCTATTCATTGTGGCCGGACTGATTGCGACCCTGGCTGCCATACTCTTCGTTGTCTTTGCAGGTAAACGACAGCGGCATGGCTCCTCATAAGTCGAAAAACCTTAAAGGCATCAATGCTTTGCAGCCTGTTCGAGCTTGGATAAAATTGCCTGTATTTCTGAAAGGGCGGCGTCTCCCTTCGCTAGATCGCCCGTGACCTGATCGCGGGTTGCGAGGGTGTCACGAAGTAAGTCGCGGAGTGCGAGATCCTCTGTGCTACTGACAATTCGCTGAGCTTGATCAAGAAACTCTTTCGCGTACTCGCCGGCCACTCCGTAGTTCTTTTGCACCGCCTGCAGATACATCATGGTGGCTTTGTCACGAAGCTGCGACAGTTGTTCGCTGGACTGACAGGATCCCAACTGTTTCGTCGAAGCCGATAGTTCCTTCTGTAAACGCTGCAGTCTGGCATACTGCAGGATGAACCCAACAAGAAATCCAGCAATCAATAACACGAACCAGAGGACGAGTTTATGTCGCATTGATCTTCCCTCCACTTCAAGCCTCCGGGACTAGGTTAGTCAGGGCAGGTTGCCGTCCGGTGCCGTTTAGCCGGCAAACTCTTCCGCTCGCCATACGGCCTCTTATGTGACCCACGCGCCATCATGAAGAGAAGAAGCATGGGCGCTAGTATTGCACGAACGGACATCAATCACCGCGGTAGCCATACCGATTCGATTGCAGTCACCAGGCAGACCGTGGTTTTCGCAGTCATAAACGCC
>QHZW01000500.1 GCA_003224815.1 Acidobacteriota bacterium
TGCTCATTCCTGTGCCAGAGCGTGCTGTTCTGCGTTCCGTGGTTTCTTCGTCCATCTGGGCTGCATCAATGCGAGGATGATCAATGCGAGGATGATCGACGTGAGCATGACTGAAGACGCTCATGCCTCCGGAAGATGAGTCCCAACTTATTTCTAAGCAACCGCAGCCTGCCTTTTCCCCATCCCGAAGTATGTCCCGTACACGGGGCGAGACTTCAAACTAACTGCTTCCGTTTTTAGAGTTGGAACTTGCGAGGGCGAACGCCTGGAGTTGCTGCCTCGCTACGAGTTGGGACAGCGACCAAAACGCGGGCCCATGGTCGGGTGATCATGTCTGCAAAATCAAGCCGTCGCGAGGGCAATGCTCGCACGTGGCGTGAGCGTGCGCGAATATTTGGCCCGGCGGTTCTCCTCTCACTAGCTGCCCTCATTATCACCTACCACTACGTTCAGCCCGCTCCTCCCCGGCACATCACCTTCGCGACTGGCGCAGAGGGCGGCGCGTATTATCTCTTCGGTTTGCGTTATCAAGCGGAGCTCGCCCGTGAAGGCATCGACGTCACCGTGCGTCCCACTTCCGGTTCAATGGAGAACATCCATCTATTGCAAAAGGGGGAAGCCGATGTGGCGTTCGTTCAGGGAGGCACCGGGGCGAGCGTCGATGCCCCAAATTTGCGTTCTCTAGCGAGCCTTTATTACGAGCCCGTCTGGATCTTTGTCCGCAGGCGCACGGGAATCAAGCGGCTAACCGATCTCAAACACCGTCGCGTCGGCATCGATCAAGAGGGTAGCGGCACGCGCGAGATGGCTTTGCTGCTGCTAGCCGACAATGGCATTGATCGCAAGGCGGCGAACCTTCTGCCACTCGGAGGAGAGGACGCTGCGAACGCACTCCGCGCCGGAAAACTTGATGCGGCATTCTTTGTCATCTCGCCACGCGCCCTTACCGGAAGGGGCAATTGACTTGCGCGCGAACGTCCCACCGCGCGACACCGCCCTCCTTGCACCTGCGGCCACTCTCGTTGTGAGCGAACAATTTCATCCTGCGTTGGCGGAGTTGATTCTGAGTATTGCGCGACAGATCCACAGTGAGCCCGGCCTGTTCGAACAAGCCGGCGATTTCCCCTCCCGTAAGTTTCTAGATTTCCCGATCAGCGACGCGGCAAAACGCTTTTTCAATTCCGGGCCATCACTGTTGCAGCGTTATCTGCCTTTCTGGGCCGCCGATCTGATCGATCGGCTCAAGATCATACTGTTGCCGCTGATCACGTTGGTATATCCGCTGTTCAAACTGATCCCGCCGACTTACGACTGGCGTATGCGGTCGCGGATCAACCGCTGGTATAAGGATCTGCAAGCGATCGAGGAGCAAATCGAGACCAGAGAACCGAATGCAGATTTCAGCTCCCAAGTTGCTGAACTTGACCGTTTGGAGGCGAACGTCGGGCGCCTGTCGGTACCCTTGGCCTACGCCAATCCCCTGTACACACTGCGCAGCCACATCGCCCTGCTGCGAGACGAGTTACGTCAAGGGCATCAGCCAAAGCACCACTAAACCTAGCGCCAAGCGAAAAGATGTGGATCTGTTATCGCGGACAGTCAAAACACTGCCGACCAAAATGCACGCTGTTACGAGACAAGTTGGTCGCGACGGGCAGATTTGAGGCGACTAGCAGAAGTGAGCAAGTGTGAGTGCAACCAAGGCGTAGCCTACTGCCCGAATCCCGAGCGTGGTTTGCGAGGGACCTCATGAAGACTATTGGTCGGCCTTAGCCATGACTTTCGAACTCGCCGATACGCCTAGCCTCCGGTCAGCCGACCGTCCAGAAGGTAGGCTTGAAACAATCTTGATGGTCGTCGGGAGAGTTCGTGATTGTTTCAATCAGCGCGCGGAGTGCCTCAACTCTAATGGCCGCCCTTCTCTTGACTCCGATCAAACTCCTGAATCAGGGCCGTCTCTACTTCCGGTGAGCGCCTCTCCCCTTTAGCAACGCGGCTGACGTACGTACGGTCAACGCCGAGGCGTCGCGCAATGCGACTGTAGATGCCACACAGAGAGTCTATGTAATGCTTTAGTTTCTGAAGCTTGGCAGTATGGTTCTTCTGCGCCACTTGCGACCTTCGCTAATCAAAGATTATTGCCGTTGGACGCAAATCGGTTTTGCCAGGTTGTGCCACAAATTGGCGCCATGCTGCTCACGTACTCTGCTGCAAGGAACACACGAATTTACTCGGGACAGAGGCAACCTCCGACACAAGCCCCTTTCATCAAACTGCTGTCATCAAACGGGACAATGGATATTGGCGTGTGGTCTGTAGCAGACCAATACAGCCGAGGATCAAGATTGGCGACGCAAACAGTCCCCGGCAATGCCTGCCAAGATGAGACGGGGCGCATTCAGCCGAAATCACAGCGGCCCTGAAAATTGAGGCAAGCCGATCATTGAACCGGTTCGTTCGCATCGCCGCCTTTCGCTTTGTTCGCTTTGTTCGACCTCGACATCGCACGTTGGCGAGGTTTCATTATGGTGAAGAGTGTCCTGATCGTGGACGACAATCCTATTGTTCGGAATGCACTTTGCGAGCTCTTAGCGCGAGAAGCAGACTTTGACGTGTGCGGAGAGGCGGAAAACGGACGTGAGGCGATTGAGAGGGCGCGGCAGTTGTGCCCTGACTTAATTGTGACGGATCTCTCAATGCCGGTCATGAATGG
>QHZW01000165.1 GCA_003224815.1 Acidobacteriota bacterium
CGCGCGATCTGCCAAAAGCCGTTATCGTGATGTCCACCGGTACTGGTTACTCGACTGATCCAAACCATTTTGGATCGATTACTGAATCCATTTTTGCCTCCAAACCGGAGCGAACGGTCTTACTCTCGCCCGATTTCGGCGGAAAATCATGGAATGTGCGCCGTATTCTTCTCGCACACGACGGCACGCCCACGTGCCACGCGGCTACCGGTCCTGCGGCCGAACTGGCCCAGCGTGCAGGAGCGGAAGTGATCGCGTTGCATGTTGCGGCCCGAGGCGAGCAGCGCCCGGGTGAACCCGGTAGCATTCCTGCTCCGCTATATGTAGATCAACCGCAACATGAATGGCCCGCCTGGGCTGAAGAATTTATGAATCGTGTTGTAGCGGCAGGCGCTCCCTCTTCCTCCGTTCATTTCAAGTTTGCTGTTACCGGAGGTCAACCTGGATCCGAGGTTGCGCAAGTGGCTCGTGATCGACATGTGGACCTCGTGGTAATGGCCTGGCACGGGCATTGGGACCACGAAAGTTGCGCGACACGTGTAGTGATTCGGACTTCGGGGTGTCCGGTGATGCTGGTGTACTCGGCTGATTAAAGACTTTTGCAGGAGTCCTGCAATGCGAAGTGCTTTTGAGGCAATGATTTTCGATCTCGATGGTGTGATCACTTTCACCGCGCGAGTACATGCTGCGGCGTGGAAAGAATTGTTCGACCAGTTCTTGAAAGAAAGAGCTTCACGGTTTCATGAACCTTTTCGCGAGTTCAGGGTGGAAGGTGACTATCTAGCCTACGTGGACGGCAAGCCGCGCTACGATGGAGTTACCAGCTTTCTTGCATCACGAGGAATTTCCCTTCCATACGGCAGCCCGTCGGACCCTCCGACCGCAGAGACAGTCTGCGGACTCGGAAATCGCAAAGATAACTTATTCACCCAGAAAGTTCGTGAAGTTGGGGTTGACGTTGACCGGGACGCGGTGAGGTTCGTGCGCGAACTGCGAAGCCGTGGGATTCGGGTCGGTCTGGCTTCTTCCAGTCGGAACGCGGTACCGATTATTGAACAAGCCGGCATCCGTAGTTTGTTTGACGAAATCGTGGACGGTGTTGTGAGTGATCGTCTTCATCTGCGGGGCAAGCCCGAACCTGACATTTTCCTGCAGTGTCTTTCCCAGTTGTCGTCGTCCGCCGATCCGCTGAAGGCGGGAATCGCGGAAGACGCAATCGCTGGCGTCATGGCTGGGCGTCGTGGCTGGTTCGCGTTAGTTCTTGGAGTTGATCGCAATAAAAGTGGCGTTCTGGGTCGCAACGGCGCGAACTGGGTGATTAATGACTTTAGCAAAATAAGTGCTGATGAAGTCATCAGGTTCTTCACTGATCGTGCACGTGCCGCATGAACTTGGAATTCGCAACACAGAGGGCGTGTGCGTGGCCAAGCTTAGGTGAGATGAAAGAACGATTCTGGTCGAGGCCTGAGCAGTACGTCATAAGACTCACAGAGGCTTTGAAGATCTGAGGCATTTCAACGATGAATTGCAGATCGCTAAAGCTTTTTCCGCCTTTTCCAGAGCACCCCAATGACAGCAACAATCGCAATCGTGCTTGCGGTAATCAATCCCGCGCGACGCGTCGAACGTCGCTGTTGTTCTAGTCGCGGCCGTACTGAGTGATCCTCCGGGTAGGTCCCGCCCCGCCCATACGGGCCTTCTTTCATTGCGATCGAGATTACCTCCGCCAGGTGTAGTGCCTGGCGATTCGTCTGTTGTTCAATCTGCTCTTTGCAGCTGAATCCGTCAGCCACAATGAATGTCGAAAGACCTGCCTTCCGGACCTCGGGAAGCAAAACCCGCTCGCCGGCCTTGATCGAAACATCGTATTTGTCGCTCTCATAACCAAACGACCCCGCCATTCCGCAACAGCCGGATTGCAGGATTTCGTAATCCAAGCCCAATTTGTCCATCACCTTTTCTTCTTCTTTCAATCGCATGATGGCTTTGTGATGGCAGTGGCCCTGTACGATGGCTTTGCCGCTTAGCTGCGGCGGTGCGTACTTGTCCGCTTTTTTCTCGAGAAACTCGGCAAGAGTAAAAGTCTGTTCCATGAGCCTGTGAGCTCGTGGTAAATCGGGCATTAGACCATTCAGTTCGTCGCGAAATACAGAACAGCAACTTGGCTCAAGCACGACCATGGATGTGCCGGCGTCGATTTCGGGAGTCAGCGTTGTGAGAATGCGGTTGAGATAGGACTTTGCCATGTCTAGAAATCCATAATCGTAGAGCGGCCTCCCACAACAAAGATTGGATCGTGGAACGACGACCTGAAAGCCAGCGGCCTCAAGCACCTCGACGGCGGCTTTCGCCGTTTCTGGTTTGAAATAGTTGTTGAAGGTGTCTGCCCAGAGGATTACTTTGGGCTGGTCCTGGTTTCGTCGACCCCGCTTACGAAACCATGATTTGAACGTTTCTGGGGCGAACGCCGGAATCCGCCGTTGTTGCGGCATGCCGGCAGCGACCTTCGCGATCGCACTGAAGCCTGGTGTCTGCGTGAACAGATTGGCCAAGCCGGGCGCAATCGATGCTAGGCGCGCCCACTTATTGATCCATCCAAATGCGTACGCGTGTCTCGGTCGTATGCGTCCTTCCCAATAGTGAGACAGAAATTCGGCCTTGTAGGTAGCGATATCGACGTTGACCGGACAATCGCCTTTGCAGCCTTTGCACGAAAGGCACAAATCAAGGGCCTGTTTGACGTTTTCGTCGCGCCAGCCTTCTTTGATGACATCGCCGTGCAGCATTTCCCACAGCAGGTGGGCGCGGCCTCGCGTCGTGTGCTTTTCCTCGTGCGTGACCATATAGCTGGGGCACATCGTGTCCTGCTCGCCCTTGCCATTCGCCCGCCTGCACTTTCCCACCCCGACGCAACGCAATGCAGCGTGAGAGAAGCGGCCGTTGTCGTCAGGAAACTTGAAGTGAGTCTCTGGCTCCCACGGCTTGTAGGTCGCGCCGAGCCGAAGGTTTTGATCAATGCGATATGGCTCGACGATCTTCCCGGGATTCATTTTCCAATCCGGGTCCCAAATGGATTTGAATTCCCGAAAAGCCTCAATCAATTCGCGTCCAAACATTTTGTAGAGAAACTCAGCTTTGGATTGGCCGTCACCATGCTCGCCTGAAAATGAGCCGCCGAAACCGACGATCAGATCGGTAGCTTCATTCATGAAAGCCCGCCATTTTTGAATGCCGGCGCGGCTTTGCAAATCGAAGTTGACTCGGCAATGTATACATCCTTGTCCGAAGTGGCCATACATCGACGAACGGTAACCATATTTCTCATAGAGCTTGCATAACTCGCGCAGATAGGCACCGACTTTCTCCGGCGGAACGGCAGAGTCTTCCCACCCTTCCCATGTGACGGGATCGCCGGGAACGAATGCAGTGGCACCCAATCCGGACTCGCGCACCTGCCAAATATTTTCCTGGCCTTCGTCGGAAGTGAAGAGCTTCATCGTGGGCGGGTGCGCGTGCGATTTAAGTCTCTCCATGAATTCATTCGCGCGCCCGATCGCTTCATCTTTCGTTTCCTCTCCAAATTCCGCCATCAGCCACCCTTTTCCCTCGGGCAGCATCGACAAATGATCGCGAAATGCCCCGCCTTTCTTTTTCATGCCGGCAATCAGAAAATCGTCCATTCCCTCGATCGCAATAGGGTGGAATTCGAGCACGTCAGGCACATGATCAGCAGCCTGGTAAACCTCAGGGTAGCCGAGCACAACGAGAACGCGACCTGGACGGCTAGGCACCAAACGAACTTTCGCTTCAAGGATTGTGACGCATGTACTTTCACTGCCCACCAGAGCCCGGGCAATATTGAAGCGACCATCCGCTCCGGGTAGCAATTGATCAAGGTTGTAGCCGGAAACACGGCGTGGAAGCCTCGGATAGTTGCTTTTGATCAGCTCGGCATAGTCATCGCGCAGCTTCTTCAACCTGCCGTACACTGCTCCAACCCGGCCGCCTTTAGCGATCTGGCCATTTGGGCGTGAGTGCCGCAGGAATTGTTTCCCAGCATCCCCCCGAACGCACAGTGGGTGTGCGTGGCTGGATCTGGGCCCCAGGTCAATCCATGGGCCTCGGCAGCGTTTCGGAGGTGATCGCAAATCGTTCCCGGCTGAACGCGCGCGTATTTCTCACCAGGATTCAGCTCAACGATGTTGTGCAGATACTTGCTCCAGTCGATGACAACGGCAACATTGCAGCATTGACCGGCGACGCTCGTACCGCCGCCACGCGAGAGAACTGGTGCGCCGAACCGGCGGCACGCAGCTACTGTCCGAATAACATCTTCAAGCGATTTCGGAATGACGACCGCGATGGGTACTTGCCTGTAATTGGATGCGTCCACCGCATACATGCCCCGGCTGCCGGCATCAAATCGGACTTCACCGTGGACACACCTGCGCAGTTCCGCTTCCAGCCCGCGGACATCAACTTGTTTTTGGAGATGCTGGGCAGGCTCATAACCTGGTTTCTTCAAATCGTCGGGAGCAATCAGCGGAATTCTGCTGGCGGACACTCCGATTTTCCTTTCTTGCAGCGAACCTTTGTCCGTCAGGAGGTGTCGGGTCGGTTTTAATCTGGACGATAGATCACCCGAGCCAGTTCGCTGTACTTTCTACAGATGTATTCCACCGGTCTGACGATAGCTTGACCAGAAGACATCCAAGTATTGTCATCACTTGGGTCAGAGCACCCGGCAGTGCGTCCGGCCCCGAACCCAAGCAACGTGTACTCGGCATCGCCCACTGGTAGCCGTCCAGCTCCAATCAGAGATGACGCGCAGATAGGAAAGTTAAGAAAAACGCAGAAGCAGGTATACCGCTAGCCACGAGCGCAAAAGCACTAACACAGCGGTTCGCTCACTCACGCACTTCAGCAATAGCCACTTTATTCACGCCGCTACAAGCGAGGTAGAGTCTGCCATCCTTAGTAGCGGCAATATTGCGCACAACACCTCCACCAGATGGAATTGGTGTGCTTGAAAATTTATTCGTTTTGGGATCAAAGCTGACCAGCGTGTTGGGCTCTACTCCCGATTCGCTGTACCAAACGGTTCCGTCTGGAGTGATTGCGATGCCATAAGGATTCGACCCCGACCCTCCTGGAGAAGCCCATTCTTCGAATTTCCGCGTGGCTGGATCGAAGTGGCCTAAATAGCCGCGCTCATAGTCGGTGTAGTAGATCGTGTCATCTGTTTCAATAGCAATTCGACGAGGCCGCGCGCCGGAATTCGGGACCAGGTATTCCGTAATAGTGAGGGTCTTCGGATCGATGCTGGCTAATTTGTTTGATCCGAATTCGCAGAAGAATGGGATGCCGGAGTGGCTAACCGCAATACCGTACGGAATGGCGTGTGGCGTTGGGACCTGCTTCACATCGATCTTGCCTGTTTTGGGGTTGAGCCGGCCCACAACATTGGATTCCTGCGTGGTAAACCAAAGAATTCCCTGGTGGTCGAAGACTGGTGTGTGCGGGTCGTCGGCGCCGTCCGGCAAGCGATACTCAGTGATTTCGCCGGTATTGGGATTCAGTTTGCCGATATATCCCTTTGAGATCGCAGTGAACCAAATATTACCTTGAGCATCCGCAACCAACCCGTGTGGACCCGACCCTGGAGTCTTCAAAGGAAACTCCCTGAATTTCCCGGTCGCAGGATCAAGTCGGCCTAATTTATTGGCTGCTTGTCCGGTGTACCAAAGCGATCCGTCGGGAGCAACGGCAGGATCGTGCGGGCGAGAGTTGGGTGTTGGAACATCGAATTCCTTGATTGACACCTTCATTGAGGCCGCGACCAGAACCGTCACAGCAAAAGTAACCCAGGCGGGAACGAGTATGAGTTTCAGGACTCGCATAACGGACACCTCCTGCGTATTTCAACTTGGATGTTTATCCGTAGGCCCAGGTTCGCGTCGGTTTATGTATCATCTCCGGCCAGAGTTCTGTAAGCATCTGGATTTGAACGAAATAGATCGGAAATCACTCTCGAATTTTCTGCATCGTAATACGAAACAAGACAAGCTAGCCGAAGGAGGTTTCTATGAAGTACCTGCTATGTTGCGCAGTCTTGTCTCTGGCCGTGATGGTTGTGGCCCAGCAGCAAACTGAGCCACCACCATCGACCGCTCCACCGTATCAAACGCCTCCGACATTTCCGGAAGGGCAAACGCCGAGAAGCCAAATGCCCCCGGACACACAAGCTACACCGCCTGAAACCATGTCTGACCAAAGTGTTGAGGGAAAGATTCTCGATGAGCTCAGGACCGAATCTACGCTTTCAGGTACCAACGTGGACGCGAAAGTGGACCAGAATTCAGTCGTGCTCACGGGAAGTGTTGACACCATGACCCAACATGATCTGGCGATTCGTATCGCGCAAACGAATGCCGGTGACCGTAAGGTTGTCGACAAAATCAAAGTCAAACATCAAACGTAAGTCCATTTGAGGATTCCGTTATGAAGATCAAAGAAGTAATGAGCACCAATCCGGCCTGTTGCACCACGAACGACACCGCGCAGAACGTCGCCAAAATGATGTGCGATTTAAACGTCGGTTCAATTCCGGTTGTAATCGATCATCAGTCTCGCGCGCTGGTTGGCATGATCACCGATCGCGATCTTTGCTGTCGCGTGTTGGCGCACGGCTTGGATGCGAAATCCACACGGATTCAGGAGTTCATAACCTACAATCCTGCGATCTGCCGGGATGGTGAGAACGTCGATCAATGTGAACGCTTGATGCAAGAGCATCAGGTCCGCCGTATTCCAGTAGTCGATAAGGAGAACCGCGTGATCGGGATTGTCGCACAAGCCGATCTGGCGCTGCGAGAGAAACCTGAAAAGGTACACAAAACAGTCGCCGAAATATCCAAGAACACGCAGCCCACGATCCTGGCGGCATAGCAGCTTAAGAGCGCGGCGGGAGTGAACGCCCCGCCGTGTTACTCCTCTTCGAGCATAGTTATAACTGCCGCGGATGAGGTTTCGCCTTCATCGATTGGGAGTGAGAAACGCGAGCACTGTTTCCTTTCGACATCTCTTGGCGAACAAATGGCATCGGTAATACAGCACGCCAGGAAAGGAGCCGTATGCCAGCGAAAACAACCGTTCGACGGGCGAAAAAGGATTTGCGTGAAGGCAAGTCACCCACAACCGCTGCGGGCGAATTCGTACACGAGGAGATTGAGCACGTCCGGCGCGGCAAGCACGGCGCGCGCTCTCCCCAACAGGCGATCGCGATCGGCTTAAGCAAAGCCAGACGTTCCGGTGTGCCGCTCCCACCCCCAGCTCCGGGCAAAGCAAACGAGAGAACCAGAAAAAGCGCCGAACGCGCCTACCGCAAGGGGCAAGCAGGCGCGAAGAAACCCGCCCGGAAATATTCACGCATCCGCGAGGAAGTCCTAAAACGCGAGCCTCGAAGTACGGCTTCCCGCAAGGCCCTTTCTCAACAGGCGCGCACAGCCGCGCGGCGTCGCAGGCCCGCAGGTCGCGCACAGAGCGCAAGGCGGGCAGCTCGTACGCGGCGAGCCGCCTGAATTCTACAAAGAAGAAAGTTATGCGAAGAAGAATGGGCACAATCGGATGGTGACACAAATCACTCGCGAGGAACTCCAGCAGAAACTCGAGCATCCCAGAAAGTTTGTGCTGCTGGAAGCGCTTGCGCCCGAAAAATACCGCCAGGCACATATTCCGGGAGCACTCAATATGCCCTCTGACCAAGCTCGGAATCTTGCATCCGAGCTGATACCGAAGAAAGATGTCGAGGTCATCGTGTACTGCGCTGGCCCTACGTGTCATGCCTCGAAGAGAGTCGCCGAAGAGCTGACAGCAATGGGCTACTCCGAAGTGCGGCATTACGTGGGCGGCAAAAGCGACTGGATGCAAGCAGGATTGCCAGTCATAAGTGAGGACAAAGATCGAGCTGCATAGGATTCGAAAATGCCAACAAACAGACCTGCAACGAAGATTCTTATAGATGGCGGGGATCCCGAGGAGACGCGCCGCATCAGGGACCTCCTCGGATTTCTCGACGGACAAACTACCAACCCGACCTTTGTGGCCAAAAATCCTGAGGTTCAGCGGCGCATGGCCTCTGGGTATAAGCTCTCGGTGGAGGAGCAGAAACAAGAGTACAAACAGATTGTCGAACGGATTTCTCCGCTGGTGGGTTCCGCTGGTGTATCAATTGAAGTTTTTGCCGATTTCGACACTACTGCGGAACAAATGCTGGCCCAAGGGGAGGAGATGTTCACTTGGATTCCGAACGCCTACATCAAATATCCCTGCATACGCGAGGGCCTTAGGGCGGCGAAAATGTCCGTCGAGAGAAACATGCGCGTGAACATGACCCTTTGCTTTTCGCAGTCCCAGGCTGCTGCCGTGTACGCTGCAACCAAAGGCAGCAAAGAACCAGTTTACGTTTCACCGTTTATTGGACGCCTGGATGATCGCGGAGACAACGGAATGCAAGTGGTCCGGAATATCAAAAAGATGTATGAGCGCGGTGACGGCCACGTCCATGTCTTAGCGGCAAGCTTACGCACGATTGATCATCTCCTTTATGCCTTCGAGCTCGGTGCAGAACTTGCCACTGCTCCGGCCAAGATATTGGAGGAGTGGGCCGCCTCGAAATACCCACTTCCGGGAGAGAATTTCGTCTACGCGGCGGTGGACTCAAATCAGAATCCTCTTAGACCAATTCCGTATAAGGAGTTGAATTTAGATGCACCTTGGGAGAGCTTCGATCTGAAGCATGAACTTACGGACAAGGGAATTAGAAAGTTTGTAGATGATTACAAGAGTACCCTTGCGCCGGCAGCGTGAAATCACTATCGCAATAGCGAAAGAGAAATACCTGATCTTCGAATCACTCCGGCGACCGACTTTGCCAACTTCCCTGATGTTGTAACCGAGTGAATATTCACGCCTGTAGATGCCAAGGGACATTAATGATGTTGATTCTGGGCTCATCTTCGAGCACAAGCAGTGCTGCAAGCAACTCGCCGCGTCGCCGATGCAGAAAGTATTCGTACCAGTGTTTCTCCACGAGCTGCGGAATGACTACAGCAATCTCTCGGTCTGGGTGTTCGCGCTCGAGCATATGAATGTAATTGACAGTTGGATGAATTACCGCCCGATACGGCGAGCGAAGGACCTTCAACGTCGGCACTGGCAAGCCTGTTTCGCGTGCAGGGCTTTCCACCAGCGTGCCCCACCGTTTTTCTAGATCATGCGGTTCATCCGAAGTGCTGACCTGAAATGCGATGATCTCCGAAGACAATGTGAGGGCGAACCGCAGAGCTTTTTGCGTGATCTTATTCCATCCTTCGATTGGAACTACAACGATTGGGGAATGGAGTTTTGCCGTCAACAATGGATACGGACTCGCCAACTCGTGTCGGGCGCGGTCGTAATGGCGGCGTACAGCGCGCATCAGGAACAGGATTCCTGGAATCGCGATCAAGGTTATCCATGCGCCTTCAACAAACTTCGACGCGATGACAATGACAACGGTAATCGCCGTGGCAATGGCGCCGACGCCATTTATTAGCATGCTGTGCCGTGCGTGAACGCCGCCAGCACGCTTCCAATGTGCGACCATTCCCGCTTGCGAAAGTGTGAATGCGAGAAAAGCGCCAACAGCAAACAGTGGGATCAGTCGATCAGTCACACCTCTGAATGCGATCAAAAGAGCCGCAGACAAAAACGCTAAAAGAAATATTCCGTGGGAGTAAACCAGCCGCCGCCCGCGAGAGGTGAACGAGTAGGGAAGATATCCGTCCTGGGCAATCGCGCGACATACGTTGGGGAATCCGGTGAACGCAGTATTTGCCTGAAGCACCAACACCATCAGAATGGATACAATGGTGAGGTAGTAAAACCAATTCCGGCCCACAACCGCTGTGGTGATCAGGGAAAGTACGGTCTGATATCCCGACTGGTCAGGCCGGGTGGCGCTGACTTCGTACGCACGGCAAGTCCAGGCAATTCCTGCCAGCAAAAGAGCCAAGACTCCAATAATGAATGAAAGCGTACGGCGAGCGATTTTCACACGCGGCTCGCGGAATGCCGTACTGCCAGTGCTTACTGCCTCTACACCTGTCATCGCTGTGCACCCGTTTGCAAACGATCGCAACAGCAGCCACGCGCCGGCGGCTTGTGCCGCTGTGCTGGGCCTCGGTGGAGGAATGATTGCGGTCGGATGCCCGCTGGCGAGAATCGTTCGCAAAAGCCCGATGCCGAGTACGGTGAGCAAA
>QHZW01000166.1:0-6216 GCA_003224815.1 Acidobacteriota bacterium
AGAAGCGAATACTGGGTCCGGCAACCTGCAGGTGAGGGACATCGGCGACGGAGTGAGGGCGCATACCGGCTCAGGCAATCTCGCCCTCAGCGGCGTTAAAGGAAGCGCCTTTGCCCGCACCGGCAGCGGAGACATCCGGGCCTCCAATATCGCCGGTGGCTTCGACGGCCAAACCGGGAGCGGACATCTTGTGCTGGAGCAGACTGCGCCTGGAGCCGTCCGGGCCGAGACTGGATCTGGCGGGCTGGAATTGCGCAATGTTCGCGGATCGTTGCAGGCGCAAGCGGGCAGCGGCGACATCAAAGCAGAAGGCGAAGCTACGGGAGGATGGGTCGTCCATACAGGATCGGGCAGCGTTGAGCTGCGCTTCCCGCAGAACGCTTCTTTCGACCTGAATGCGCACACCGGATCGGGATCGATCAATCTGAGTCATCCTGTAACCGTGCAAGGGACTATTGGCCGCAAGGAAGTGCGCGGCAAGGTTGGTTCAGGTGGAGTGCCAGTAGAAGTGCAGACAGGATCCGGAGATATTCGGATCGATTAGGCTTCAGGCGTTACACTTCACGCGTTATAGTTGTGGCTTCGCGGCCTTAGCTTTTGGCTCGTTTACTGGCCGTTGGTGGCTGCGGTTGCGCCTTCAAGAATGAGCTGGACTTCTGTTCCTTTGCCGCTTCCCACGAGCTGCGCGGCCGAGCTCCGGTTGGCAACAATCTCCAGGTATCCCATGCTGCCGAGGATGCCGAAAACCTCGCCGGGCGCGCCTTCAGCGTAATTCGAGCGCATCACCGAAATCTCGCGCTTCCCCACAATAATTTTGAAAGCAGGCGGCATCTGCTGAAAAAGAGCTGGCGCATCCTGCGGGGCGAAATTCGTGATCAGGTTGCCGAAGCGATCGACGCGCAACACAACACCGCGAATAGTATTCGCGTCCGTCGGCTTTGGCCTGGGCGCGTTAAACCGAACGAAATCCGTGATCTCCTCGCCGAACTTTTCGTGGTCCACACCTTTTGCCAGGTAAGCAGCGACCGGCGCGAAAATATCGCGGCCATGGAATGTATTGCTGAGGGGCTGTAAAAAATAGTGTTCTGAAGTAACGTGGCGCACGCTCAGGCGCTCTTCACGCGCATACATCAGCGAAAGCACTCCATTATCGGGAGCAACGAAATTCTGCTCCTCAGAATTGGCAATGATCGGACGGCGCGCGCTGCCAACACCCGGATCAACCACCACCAGGTGCACCGTCCTAGGCGGAAAATAGAAGTAGGCTTGCGCCAGAGCGAGTGCGCCGTCGAGAATGTCAAATGCCTGGACCGAGTGGCAGATGTCCACAATCTCGGCATTGGGAACGATCTTGAGAATGACGCCCTTCATGGTGCCAACGAAATGATCGTTCAGCCCGAAGTCGGTGGTCAGAGTAACGATAGGACGATGCGCCATTCAGCCTCACAAGTCAGTTTGAGTTGAAAGTAATAGTTCCAGGAAGGGGCGTCAAGGTACAGAAGTCATACGCGGCCCTTACCTGCTAGCTCTTGGCTCTATCTGACGGGTGCACGAAGTGCTGCATCTCGCCCGTCCATTTGAGAAAACGCCACAAGTTGCCGCGCTCGCGCCAGAGGAACTCCCAAAATTCCAGGAAGCCAATCTGCTGCATTTTCAGACCGCAGTAGGTCTCAATGCGCCACAACAGGTATGGGCTGCGCCACGGCGTCAGACGGTGACCACGAGTGGCGTTCCACAGGAAGCGGGTGATGGAGAGCATGGGAATTATGATAACCGCTCTCAGCCTCGAGGTTTCGGTGACTATTCGAAAGTTGTTCGCCAGGTGTGCAGGACTACGTCAATAGCCCACAAGCAAAGATCCCGATCATGCTGAGAAGCATCGACACAACAGCACTGACAACTATTCTAGGCAAAGGGCTAGACGGATAAAGATGCCGATACTCGTCCAACACCCCTAGGTGATGCCCAAGTACATTTGTTTTTAAGACAAATTCATCGAGAGAACGTGCACGTGGTGGAAAGGCTGGCACCCTTTTTCAGGAAGCGCATGTGCTCCAACAGGAAGAAAATCAGCCCAATGCTGGTCGCGAAACACAAACCGAAAATCCAGTAGGCCAAATTTGAGCCCGAGAAGATAAGCTCGCTCATATTGACAGTTTGCCCAACCACTGACCACTAGACGTCGTACTTCTTCATCAAGTGCCTGAACGATCGATAGGAAATCTTAAGCACGTCGGCGGCGCGGGTCTGCACTCCATTGGCCTGTTGCAATGCGGATTTCAGCAGCGAGCGCTCAATTTCGGCAACATATTTCTCCATGTCCATGCCCTCAGGGAGCACCGCGCCCGGTGCTATTGAGGTCACGTCGTTTCCTGCACCTGCTGCGGCAGCGCGCGCTCGTGGACGCTCGGCCGGCATTTCAACTTTTAGTTCATCCGCGGTTTCGAGTGCGATGGCGCGCTCAATCGTATTCTCAAGTTGGCGAACATTGCCAGGCCACTCGTATTGTCCAAGCAGCGAAAGTGATTCTGTATGAATCCGCGCGATGTTCCTGCCTGCCACCCCTGCATACTTTTTTATGAAATGATTCACCAGCATGGGCACATCTTCGCGGCGGTCGCGCAATGGCGGTACGGTGACCGGGATGACATTCAGCCGGTAATAAAGGTCCTCGCGAAAGGTGTTTTCAGCAACCTGGCGCTCGAGATCTCGATTAGTGGCTGCGATCACGCGAACGTCGATCGCGATTTCGTCAGTTCCGCCAACCGGACGCACGCAGCGCTCTTGTAAGACCCGGAGCAGCTTGACCTGCATGGTGAGGTTCATCTCTCCGATTTCGTCGAGGAAGATCGTTCCCCCATCAGCGACTTCAAACAGGCCGCGTTTATTTTGATTCGCCCCTGTGAACGCGCCTTTCACATATCCGAAAAGCTCGCTTTCAAGTAACGTTTCCGGAAATGCACCGCAGTTGATGGAAACAAATGGTTCAGTGGCGCGAGGCGAACAGATGTGCACCGCCCGGGCGACCAACTCTTTTCCGGTTCCACTCTCGCCGTAGACCAGGACCGTGCTCTGGGTGGAAGCCACGGTGCGGATGGTCTGCTTGAGCTTTTCCATCGCAGGGCTCACGCCGATGATGTTGTCCAGAGAATTGCGGGTGGCGGCATCGCGCTTGAACGCAAAATTCTGCCGGCTTAAAGTGACTCGCTCGAGCACGCGGCGGATGGCAAGTTTGATCTCGTCCACCATGCCGGGCGATTTCCGGATGTAATCAGCGGCGCCGCCGGCTTTCACGGCTTCGACGGCAGCTTCGTAATCGTCAACCGCAGTGATCAGAATGACGGCGGAATCAGGAGAGACCTTGTGAGCATGACGCAGGACTTCGATGCCGTTTACGTTCGGCATGCGAATGTCGGTGATCACAACGTCGAAGAGCGCGGAATCGAGCTTCTTCAGCCCTGCCTCGCCGGAGTTTACGGTCTCGACTTTGTAGCCTTCGCGCCGGAGGGTGATGTCAAGCATTTCACAGATGGAGCGCTCATCGTCGCAGATCAGGATGTTAGGCATGAGCGCCTTCCCCGATCAGCCGCTCCCGCTGTGGTTCTGGACGAGCATGTTCATCGAGCTGGAATGACGCGGCTGCGGCCAACTGCGCAGCCTGACCTGCCTTTCGCAGACGCAGCACAAAAGTGCAGCCATGGTCCTGCTTGGAACGTACGAATACCTTGCCTTCGTGAGCCTGCACAATCTGGTACACGATGGCGAGGCCAAGTCCGGTGCCGCCTTCAAACTGCGACTGAAACGGCTCGAAGATCTTTTCGACCATCTGCGGGCTCATCCCCGGGCCAGTGTCGGCGAAGCTCAGCTGCCAGTCCCCGCCATGCTCTTCCACGCTTACGGTTAGCGTTCCGCCCTTTTTCATGGCCCGGACGGCGTTCTCGCAGAAGTTCCAGAAGACCTGCTTCATTCTGTCGCCATCGGCAATGACGACCACCTCGTTAGTCGCGTACCTGCGCTCGATTTTGATCCCCGTCTTCTGTGCAGACATGCGATGTTCCAGTAATGTCAGCGTGTCTTCCAGGCCGGGGATAAGGTTCACCGTGGCGAAATTGAATTTCTTGTTGCGCGAGTAGGCCAAAAAGTCGGTGATGATGCCGTTCAGCCGCTCCGATTCGCGAGTAACGATCTGAAGCAAGCGCCGGTGATCGTCGTTGAGGTCGGGCATTTCGGCGAGCAGACTGGCCGACCCTGCAATCGAAGTCAGAGGGTTTCTAACTTCGTGCGCGATAGCCGCTGACAAGCGCCCGACTGCAGCGAGGCGGTCCTGCATGCGGACTTCACGCTCCAGACGGCGAATCTGCGTCAGGTCGTCGAGGGTATAGACCTGGCCCACCACGCCGCGATCGGGAACGTTCAGTTCAGAGGCCAGAATGCGGAATGTTTTACGGAAATCATTGCGTGCTACGAACCTGACTTCCCCGTGAGCAATCGCTGTCCCGGATTGCGGCAGAGGATCTTGAAACAGCGGCGCTACGGGCTCGCCCAACAATTCCTGCTCGGTGCGCTCCAGCAGCTTTTCCGCGGAGGGATTCACGAGCGTGATGCGGCCATCGAGTCCGGTTGTGATCAGGCCGTTGCTGGTCGAGCGAATGATGTTTTCGTGCACTGCCTGCAAACTCTCGAGCGCACCGCGGGTGAAGCGCAGGCGTGTGTCGGCCAGGCGCAATTTCGCGGAGAGAAGCCCTGCCAAATAGGCGACAGCGATATATCCGAACAGGTTGACGAAGATAATCGCCTGCAGCCGTCTCGGATCAGGGTTGCTCTCCATATACGAGGGGACGATGCGATAAAAGCAAAGCTCGAGGATGGTGGCATAAAGAACGAAAGCAAGCGCAGCAGTTACATATGCCCAACGCCGCGAAAGCAAGATGCTGGCGACAATAATGACTAGCGGATACAGAAAGTTGAGCGAGCTATCAACACCGCCGGTGACGTAGATGAGCAAAGCCACCAGCAGCAGGTCAGTTCCGATTTGCAGAGCTGCCTGAAGCTTTGGATCGTTCCAGAAGTGGAGCAGCAGCAGGTGGAAAACAGAAATCGTATAGGCCAGCAGAATGGCGTCCACAAACAGCCGGACCGGAAAGGCTACCGGAGAGAACTGCACAATGGCGAGTTCGATTCCGAGCAGCACGGTCAGAATGAAGATGCGTACCTTCACCAGCCATGCCAGCCAAGTCCGTTTATCGATGTCTGTAGGCATTCCCCGCTCTCAGGGTGATAGGACGTTCTAAACCAAACTGTGAACTGTGAAAGCCCGCAGGGGAGCGGGCCTTCGTAGCGTGCTTACCCGGACAGCTTGGAAATCATCGAGAACAACGGCATATACAATGAAATGACGATGCCACCGATGGAAACTCCGAGCAGTCCGATGATGACCGGCTCGAGCATCGCCAGCATGTCTTTAGTGGCTGCATCCACTTCATCTTCGTAGAAGTCGGCAATTTTCTGGAGCATCGAGTCCATCGCGCCGGTAGCCTCACCGACTCCGATCATCTGCGTAACCATGTTCGGAAAGACACCGCACTCACGGAGAGGATCGACGATAGTGCGGCCCTCTTCGATCGCCTTGCGTACCTTCATCAGCGCCTCTTCAAGGACAGCGTTGCCTGAAGTGCGGGCAGTGATTGTCAGGCCTTCGAGAATCGGAACGCCTGAAGTAATCAGTGTGCCCAGTGTACGAGTGAAGCGAGCGACGGCGATTTTGCGGAGCAGCAGGCCAATGATCGGCAGCTTCAGCATGATGTAGTCCATCCAATACTTGCCGCGCGGATCTTTGCGAATCTGCCTGAACCCGAAGAAAACCGCGACCGCTCCAACGATGAAGAACCACCAGAACTGGCCAATGAAGGCGCTTAGCCCGATGACAATGCGCGTTGGCAGAGGCAAAGAGACGCCCAACCCGACGAACATATTGGCGAAGATGGGAACGACCCACTTGAGCAGGGCGCCGACGATCAACCCGGCCATCGAGACCACGGCGACCGGGTAGATCAACGCCGACTTGACCGCAGCCTTCAGCTTCACGGCCTTTTCGACGTATGTCGCGAGGCGCTGGAGGATGATGTCCAAGATACCGCCAGTCTCACCGGCTTCAATCATGTTCGTGGTGAGATCATCGAACACCTTGGGATATTGACGCATGGCATTCGCCAATGT
>QHZW01000166.1:6221-6595 GCA_003224815.1 Acidobacteriota bacterium
CATGACGGAGAACTGGCGGAAGAAGATCGCGATCTCCTTGACCTTCACGCTGCCCGATCCGAAAGTCGGCATCACAAACTCTTTGCCCTTTTCACGGATGGTGGGTGTAGCAATCTGTTCACGGCGCTACTGGGTTGCAAGCACCTGCTTGTTCGCTGCTACCCGTTCACCGGAGACTTTCTCGCCGGAAGCATTTTTTCCTGAAAATGTGAATACTGGCATGTTCCCCTCTCTTGATTCCGTTTAAGCGACATTCCTTTTCGAGATCTAGTGCTTGCCTGTTGCCGTTCCTTTTGCGGCGGTGGCACCAGTACCGGCACGCAGGCCGGCGCCGCGATTGATCATTTCCTGCAATTCGTCTTGGTTGCTGGAAC
>QHZW01000330.1:0-245 GCA_003224815.1 Acidobacteriota bacterium
TGCGGCTTCCATCCATGCGCCTCGAGTTTGGCCTGCGCAGCTTTCATATCGCGCACACCAAGCGAGATATGGTTCATCACGCCCGTCGTATGCAGATCAGGAATAGCCTTGACGTTCAGCATGTACTCCAACCAGTCGGTGCCGTCAGGAACCTGCATCGCGACCCAGTCGGTGCTGCCCGGTTGCATTCCTCCCTGCCAGTAGAGATGGAAGCCGAGAATATCTTTGTAGAAGTGATCTTCCGC
>QHZW01000330.1:467-29888 GCA_003224815.1 Acidobacteriota bacterium
CACTATGAACCGCTGCGTTTGCCCAGGCTCCACCGGATTTGCCAGCGAGACTCCAAGCACAGTGTTGTACAACCTTTCGTTCGCCTGCGCATTCGTCGTGTAAAAGTCCACATGATCAATGCCGGTGATCTTGGGACGTTTCGGCGCCGGCTGGGCAACAGCAATCGTCGCCAGAAGTATGCTCATCGCGGAGCAAAGACATTTCATTTCGTCTCCGATGCATGGACGCAATTGAAGGCAACGATTGTAGCGCATTCTTTGAGGGTCGAGTGCGCTCCTGGAGCGGAGTAAAGCACCGCGCGAGAATTCCGCACTTACGCCGTCTGCCTCTTCTCCGTAATCCTGATCAGTCCAGGAAGCACATCGCCCATATCTGCGGCCTTGTCGCCGAAGGAAAAATACAAACGACCGAACAGCCGATAGAGATCTTCGTAAATGAGTTGCTCTGCCGCATCGGGCTCATAGACTTTGTGCGCGGGACAAATCTTGTCCTGCGCCTCTTCAATTGTCTTGAACGTCCCGGCCGCCATGAATGCAAAGATCGCCGATCCCATGCTGGTCACGCTTGTCTTCGGCACCAGCACCGGACGCCCCAACACATTCGCATACACCCGGTTTAGCACTTCATTCTTCTGCGGAATGCCGCCGGCGTTGATCACGCGTTTCACCGACACGCCCTTGCTGGACATCCGATCGAAGATCACGCGCGTGTGGAGCGCTGTCCCTTCAATCGCCGCGAAAAGTTCATCCTGCGCCGTGCTCTGTAGGTTCCATCCGAGCGTCATTCCGCGCAGATTGGGGTTCACCAACACCGTTCGGTCGCCATTGTCCCAGGTCATGCGCAGTAGTCCGGTCTGCCCAGCACGATAGGTTTCAAGTCCTTTGCTCAGAGTCGCAATGTCAGTTCCCGCCCGTGTCGCAATCGCGTTAAATATATCTCCAACAGCGGAAAGTCCTGCTTCAATTCCTGTGCGTTGAGGATGAACGCTTCCCTGCACGACTCCGCAGACGCCAGGCACCAGATTGGGCGACGGCGTGATTCCGATAATGCACGTTGACGTGCCGATCACGTTGACCATGTCATCGGTCCGGCAGCCCGCACCAATGGCGTCCCAGTGAGCGTCAAATGCGCCGACAGGAACCGGAATACCGGACTTAAGGCCGAGTTTTTCCGCCCAGGGAGGCGAGAGTTTGCCGGCCATCTGGTCAGAAGTCGCATACTCGCCATCCAATTTTTCACGCACTCCCGCGAGCAGCGGATCCACTTTGGTCAGAAATTTTTCCGGCGGAAGCCCACCCAGCTTCGCGTTCCAGAGCCACTTGTGACCCATGGCGCAGATGCTGCGCTTAGCGTTTGCCGGATTGGTGACGCCACACAGCGTGGCGGCAACCATGTCGCAATGTTCGAACGCGGACGCAAAATCTTTGCGCTTCTCAGGATTGTGTCGCAGCCAGTGCAGGAGTTTGGAGAACCCCCATTCGGACGAATACACTCCGCCGCACCACTCCATTACTTCGAGATTCTCAAGATGCGCCGCAGCAGTGATCTCTTCGGCTTCGCCCTTTGCACGGTGGTCACACCAGAGGTAGTACTCACCTAAAGGTTGAAGGTTTTTATCTACAGTGATGACAGAAGAGCCGGTTGTATCGAGGGCAATGGCCTCGATTTGTTCGCCCGAGATACCTGCCTGTTTCACAGCAGCACGCGTCGCCTCAGCCAGCGCGCGCATCTGGTCGTCGTGCGACTGCGTCGCATACTCGGGATCTTCACGTTTGCGGTGCAGTGGGTACTCAGAAACTGCGGAGCCGAGCATGCCGCGTTGGCTGTCCACGATGGAAACGCGGACACTCAATGTCCCGAAATCAACTCCGGCAACAGTGGCCATTCACTTACTCCTAGTGATGCGCGCATGTCAGCGCGCCTTCCTTTCGTCCTGGATTTCTTTGCGTCCTTTTTGACCCTTGCCGTTTTGTTTGAGGAGAGAAAAGCTCTTAACCGCAAAGGACGCAGAGCGCGCAAAGAAAACCGCTTCGCTGATTTCGAATTCTGATCCGACTAGGCAGCACGTTCCGGCCGCTCGTGCCAGTGGGTGTCCCATCCAAGGTAGCGGGTTGCCGCCTCGTGCACGGCACCGGCGACGGACGAAAGATTCGCCGCCACGTGGTGCTCGAATCCGTTTTCACAGATGTAGTGCAGCAATTTCTGCATCTTCGGAATCTCGACGACGCCTGCGCCGCCAAAAGTATTCAGCGGATCATCCGTGAAGCGACCCTCGCCTACATAGCCGCGCATTTTGCCTTCGAGGTCATTAGTCGAGAAGCGTGCAAAGCTCATCTGCTCCGGCTTAATCAGGCCGACAACGGTTCCGTACGTGTTCTCTTTGCCTACAGTCCCCGCAATAATTTCCTGGAAGTCCATCTTGAAAGAGCGGAAGAAGTGCTTGGGCAGGTTGGCGCAATGGAAGCACACTGCTTTGTCAGGATTCGTTCCGTAATTATTGTTCCAATCCAGCAACGCGGAAGGCGTTCCCGACGCGAGTTGCAGCGCGTGCATACCCAGCACTCCAGCGATATCTACTTCACATGCACTCGAGAACAGTTGCTCACTCATCATGCTCATGACCGTGCAAGGCACCACACCGAAGTTCTCTTCGAGCGACGTCCAGCATTGCACTGCGCTGATCGCCACTTCGGTCCTCGCCATCCAGCGGTCAATCACCGCGCCGAGCTTGGCCATCTTCATCAGCGCTGTCTCAGGCACCTCTTTCGAATCTACGTACTTTTTGATCGACGCCAGCTTCGCCTGTGCGGCATCATCATTGTCCTTCATACGGTCAATCGCGCCGAGCACTTCTGATAGATCGAGCGTCTCAATCGAGATGCCGTTCGCCTCAAGAATTTTTTCACTGTAGCGAACAGTGTTGAACGCCGCTGGCCGCGCACCAATTGCTCCGACGCGCAGATTCCGGAATCCATTCACCACTCGGCAAGTGGCAGCGAACCACTGCAAGTCAGCTGCAAACTCAGGAGAATCGGGCGCTTCGGTGTGAAGCGTGGTAATCGAATAAGGAATGCCGTATTGCTTCAGGTTGTTGCACGCCGACATCTTCCCGCAAAAACTGTCGCGACGGAAAGCGATCGTCATTTTTTTCGGATCATCAGGGGTCGCCTGGATCAGTACCGGCACCCGCAGATCGGCGAGTCGCAAGGTGTCCGCAATCGCACGCTCTTCGCCGAAATTCGGCAGCGTAACGATCACACCGTCCACTCGCTCGCGGTTTTTCTTGAACAACTCCGCGCAGCGCCGCGATTCTTCGCGCGTCTCAACCGCTCCGTACTTGCTCTCCTCGGGAGTCAGTGCCACCACATCCATACCAGCGCCTTGCAAAGCGCGCAGCATCTCTTCCCGCCCAGTTTTCGCCAGGTGATCGGGGAAAAAACCGCGGTTCCCCACGATTAGCCCCATCGTCATTTTCTTCACTGCCATAATGCCCCTGAATTAAGAATTAGACCGTCGGACGATTGAACGATCGCGTACCATCAATGATTTAATCGCTCAATGATTCACTGATTCAATTTTTCAGCTCTCGGCCTGAACATCGCACAATACGAGCCGCCTAGCACAATCAACAGGCCGCCCCACCACACGGGAGCGTGCAACTCCGCCAGCACGGTCTCGGGTGGATGCGACCACTCCGCGAGTCCGCTGATGAAAATCATGACTCCATACACCAGCAGCAAGACTCCGACGAAGAACCAAACCGGAATGATGTGATGTTTCTCGCTCATGAGTTATTACCAGAAAATAATCTGCAAGATCACCAGCAACACCAAGGCCGACACTCCCCACACAATCGGACGATGCCAAATACTGGTGTGTTCCTCTTGCGCCAGTGGCGTCAGGCTATAGACCAAACCTACGAGTTCCTCGTCCGGCTTGGGCCGAGTAACTAGCGTGACTAGCACCGTAACCACCACGCAAGTCACGCACGACCACAGAGACTGGTACATGTCTTGTGCAAGCCCCTTTGCCAGCGGCGACCGCGCAAAGATCGGCACCCATTTCTGAGGGTCCACCTTTTGCATCAACACAAACATCGTGACGGACGAAATCGTGCCTGCGAGCAATCCCAGGAAGCCGGCCCATCGTGTCACCCGCTTCCATAACATGCCCAGCAGCACCGTGCCAAACAGCGGTGCAATGAAGAACCCGAATAACGCTTGCACATAGTCCATAATGCTGGCAAATCCCATAACCAGGTATGCAGTGCCAATGCTGACAATGAGGCCGATGAGCGTGCACCATCGACCCATCGAAACGTAGTGTTTGTCTGGCGCGGTCTTGTTCAGGAACGGGCGATAGATGTCGTATGTCCAAACCGTCGCAAATGCGCTGACGTTTCCGGCCATTCCGGCCATGAATCCAGCGACCAGAGCGGTAATTCCTAGACCCAGCAAGCCCGGCCCACAGTAACGCGCGAGCATTAACGGCAGCACCTCGTTGTAGCTGTGTTGTCCCGGAGCAAGGTTCGGGGCATTCGGCACCAGGTGCATGGGTAGAACGGCCAGTCCTAGCAAGCCCGGAAGAATAACGATCAGCGGCACCGCCATCTTGAAGAACGATCCAATGATAGGCGCCATTTTGGCCGAGCGGATGTCCTTAGCCGAAAGCACGCGCTGGACGACGAGAAAGTCCGTCGTCCAATACCCCATGGATTGCACCGCGCCCAAGCCGAACACAATCCCGATCCAATTAATGCCCATGGGATTATTTGCGAACGACCCCATCGGCGCCCACATATGCGTGAAATCCTGCCCGGGGAAGTTCTGATGGATGCGCGCCACCATGCCGCTCCAGCCGCCAGTTTCGATCATCCCAAGAATCGGAATCAGCAGTGCGCCAAACCAGATTAAAAAAAACTGCAACACCTCATTGAAGATGGCTGAGAACAACCCGCCCGCGGCAACGTAAACGCCAACCGTCAGCGACGAAACCCAAATGCTGAAGTTGATGTCCCACCCGAGAACGACTTTCATGACAACAGCCATGGCGTACATATTCACGCCCGACATCAGGATGGTCATCACTGCGAACGTAATCGCACTGAGTCCGCTCGCCTCGGAACCGTAGCGCAATTTCAAATATCCCGGCACAGAATGCGTTTTCGAAATGTAATAAAACGGCATCATCACGATGCCGAGAAAAACCATGGCCGGAATCGCGCCCACCCAATACCAGTGTGCCGCCATGATGCCGTACTGATATGCCGATCCTGCCCAGCCGAGAAGCTCGAGAGAGCCTAAATTCGCCGAAACGAACGCCAGGCCGGCTACCCACGCCGTCATTTCGCGGCCAGCCAGAAAGAAATCTTCGCCAGTCTTCGCAAAACGCTTCAGATAAAACCCGATGACCAGCACCAACCCGAAATAGAAAACAATGATTGCCAGATCGACGCCGGAAAGACGCACCAGCCGCGTTGTTTCAAACATCGCGAGCGTTAGGCTCATTTTTTCTCCCCTGCCTGACCGTAGTATGCGGTACTGCCGTGCTTGCGCAGAAAATGCCTGTCGTGCAGGGCGCTGGAAATGGCTTGCGCTTCGTGATTCAAAGTAGTGGTCAGAAACGCCATTCGCGCCAAGGATTCCAGAACGACAGCATTATGCGCCGCGGCGCTTGCCGTTGCTCCCCACACGAACGGCCCGTGGTTCGCCACCAGAACACCGGGAATGCTTCTCGGATCACGCCCACGAAACGTATTCACGATCGCGGTGCCGGTGTTCAACTCGTACTCTCCCTCAATTTGTTCTGCGGACATTGGCTCGGTCACCGGCACTGGCCCATGGAAATAATCCGCATGCGTTGTACCGAAACATGGAATCTCTCGCCCCGCCTGGGCCCACGCAGTTGCGTATTCCGAATGCGTGTGCGCCACCCCCCCGATCTGCGGAAACGCGTTGTACAGAGCAACATGCGTTGGAAGGTCAGATGATGGACGAAGATGGCCTTCAACTACTTTGCCGCTTAGATCCGTAACCACGAGGTGCTCGGGTCTCATTTTGTCGTACGGAATCCCGCTCGGTTTGATGACGACCAGACCCTCATCGCGTGCTATTCCACTGGCATTACCGAACGTGTAAAGCACAAGCTCACGCCGGACCAGTTCCAGATTTGCTTCGAGCACTTCTTCGCGCAGCAGTTCAAGCGATTTCATGAGACCAGGATCAATAGCAGGTCGAGCTGCGATGCTTCGTAGCGCTTGCACCGGCTTAACGTGTCGAGAATCTGAATATTGTCACTGAGTGAAAGTGTTGTCCCGCCTTCAGCTCAGTAGTCGGAAATTTCGGATGGTTCGGTGAATCCGGAAAATGCTGCGTCTCCAGGCACAATGCGGCGCGTTGCTGATACACCTTTCCGTCTTTGCCGGTGATCGTCCCATCCAGAAAATTGCCGGTATAGAACTGCACGCCGGGTTGATCGGTTAGCACTTGCATCACGCGGCCGCTGGTAGGCTCATACACTTCGGCCGCTTCGGCCATCTGTCCTCCGCCGCCGTCGAGTACCCAGTTGTGATCGTAACCCTTCCCCTTTTTCAGTTGATCGTTGTCGCTGTTGATCCGGGCGCCCACAGCAGTCGGTTTACGGAAATCAAATGGCGTGCCCTCCACCGAGGCCAGTTCTCCGGTCGGAATCAACTTGTCGTCCACCGGCGTGTAGCGGCTGGCATTGAGCTTCAACTGGTCCTTGAGGATGTCTCCGTCGCCCTGCCCCGCCAGATTGAAGTAGGAATGATTCGTCACGTTCAGGACCGTATCTTTGTCGGTCATCGCCGAGTATTCGATCTTCAACTCTTTCCCTGCTAACGTGTAACGGACCACGGTGGTCAGCGTTCCCGGAAATCCCATGTCGCCGTCCGGACTCACGTGCGTCAGTTCGACTCCATGCGGAATCTCTTTCGCCTTCCACACATATTTATCAAACCCCTTAGTCCCGCCATGCAGCGCATTGGTGCCATCGTTTTGCGGAATGTGATACGTCTTGCCGTCCAGCTTGAATTCGCCATTCGCAATGCGGTTCCCGTATCGCCCGATCAGAGCGCCGAAGAAAGGAGCATTAGGTTTCGGGCCGGACGCGTAACCGTCGATCGAATCAAATCCCAGCACCACGTCTGCCGACTTGCCGTTCTTGTCCGGCACCTTCAGCGACTGCACAATGCCTCCATAGGTGATAATGCGGCCTTCAATCGCACCGCTCTTCAGCGTGTAGACATCCACCGCTGTGCCGTCAGGAGTCTTCCCAAAAGATTGCTTTGTCACCTGGCTCTGCATGCTGGCAGTCATTATTATCAGCGCAATTACGAGAGCACCTACCCTCATCTCGCACTCCTCCATTCTTTGCCAAGAACTACATGCCGCGAATTAACGTTTTTCCATCTGCATCTTGCGTGGAACGCACGATTATCCCCGATCACTCGGTATTTGTAAACGTTTTCTCAAAATCACTTGGTTTCACCTCCGGCCTTCTATTTCAACCCCCGCGCCGTCCGCCGCCGAGCACATGAACACATCCGGAGAAATCGTTGTCTTTGCCTTGTACCGCTCCGCCACCATCTCGGCGAATTTGGCCGCATGCTGCTCTTCGACCAGGTTGACCGTGCAACCCCCAAAACCTCCGCCTGTCATCCTCCCGCCAATGAAACCAAGCAAGCCTTGCGCCGCCTCAACCATGAGGTCGAGCTCTGCGCAACTTACTTCGTACAAATCCCGCAGGCTCGCATGCGAATCGGCCATCAGTTTGCCTACACTTTTCAAATTTCCCGCGCGAAGCATGCGCGCAGTTTCGATTACCCGATCATTTTCCGCCACCACGTGCAGGCACCGTTTGTAAATGATCTCAGGCATGGACGAGGCCTGCGCCTGCAATTGCTGCAGCGAAACATCCCGCAGTGCCCGGATCCCGCGATACGCATTTGCCAGAATCCGCACGCCCGCTTCGCACTGCTGCCGGCGCACGTTGTACTCGCCACCCGAAAGCTCATGCTTGACCATGGTGTTGCAAATAACAAATTTCACCGAATCCGGGATGGGTACCAACTCGCAGTCCAGGGACCGGCAGTCCAGCATAACGGCGTTGCCCTTGCGCCCGTGGCAGGACACAAACTGGTCCATAATTCCAACATGCGCTCCAACAAACTCGTTCTCCGCGCGCTGACAAAGCTTGGCGATTTCCTTTAGCGGCATCTCCGCCTTGGCCAAACTCAGAAAGCCCATCGCTGAGGCCACTTCCAGCGCCGCGGAGGAACTCAATCCCGCGCCGATCGGGACTTCCCCGTGCACGAGAATGTTTGCGCCCGGAACCTGTATACCCCGCTCGGACAATTGCGCAGCTACCCCCAGCACGTAATCGCACCACCCACCCAGTTTGTGCAGGCCCGCGCTCGAAATATTCGCCTCAAAAGTCTGCTCAAATTCGGTGGATCGAAGTATTATCTTCGTGTCCTTTCGCGGCACCACAGCAACGTGAGCGTAGAAGCCGATCGCGCTCGGCAGGACAAACCCATCGTTGTAATCCGTGTGCTCGCCAATCAGATTCACGCGCCCGGGTGCGCTGAAGATTTTCGGTTCCATCTCAAACTGCCGGCGAAACGCCTGCGCCAGTTCCTGCGCATCGAGCTGTGCCAAAACTATCTCCTTACCTTTGCGATCTTTTCACATTTGCAGTGAGCCTATCTGCGCTCGCTATTGTAATGATGAACAGGGTATGAGAGAACATTAAGTCCGTCTCGCCTTACGACCTGACGACTCTCAGATTCATGGACAGACAGCTCAATCCAATTTTTCGCGAACAATCACATCGCCGTTTTAATCCTCTTGCCGGCGACTGGGTGCTGGTTTCGCCCCATCGTACGCAGCGGCCCTGGCAAGGTGCGGTTGAATCTGTCCCGCCCACCGAGCGCCCGCAATATGATCCCACGTGCTATCTCTGTCCCGGAAACACGCGCGCGGGCGGCCTTCGCAACCCAAAGTATCAGTCAACCTTCGTCTTTGAAAATGATTTTGCTGCTCTAAAGAAAGATGCGCCTTCCGCCAAACTCGACCTTCAAAATAAAGGCCTGCTGGTTGCGGAGACCGAGCGTGGCGTCTGCCGAGTGATGTGCTTCCTGCCGCGCCACGACTTGACCTTGGCGACTATGCGGACATCCGAAATCGAAGAAGTCGTTCGCACCTGGATCGTCCAGACTCGCGAATTGGCAGCCATCTCCGGTATCCAGCATGTTCAGATTTTTGAGAATCGCGGCGAGATGATGGGCGCCAGCAATCCGCATCCGCATTGTCAGATCTGGGCAACTGGGACCATCCCCGAAGTGCCTTCACGTGAACTGGCATGCCAGAAACGTTATCTTGATTCCAACCATTCTTGCCTGCTTTGCGACTACGTTGCGCTCGAAGACGTCGAGAGACTCCGCGTCGTTTTCAGCAATGATTCCTTCGTAGCGCTCGTGCCCTTCTGGGCCGTATGGCCATTTGAAGTTCTGCTCTGCAGCCGCCGTCACCTGGGGACATTCCCCGAACTGAACGAATCCGAAATCGCTCAGCTCAGTTCGATCCTGAAACAGATCGTCTCCACTTATGATCGCGTCTTCAACGTGCCGTTCCCTTACTCTATGGGATTCCATCAGGCCCCATTTGACGGATCGGATCACCCCGAATGGCATTTTCATGCGCATTTTTATCCGCCGCTCCTGCGCTCAGCAACTGTGCGCAAATTCATGGTTGGATTTGAAATGCTGGGCACGCCGCAGCGGGATATTACAGCCGAACTGGCAGCGGAGAAGTTGCGATCGCTGGTCCGCCCGAGCTAACCGCCTGCAGATTTTCTTTGCGTTCTTTGCGGTTGAGCCTTGGCTAAGAGCTTTCGAACTCTGAGCAAATGCAAACTTTCATCGGCTCCAATTACTGGCTGACGACGGTCTCAATGCCGCAAGGCACCCCCGGCGATCTCCCAAAACGAGCCGACGTCGCCGTCATTGGCGCCGGATTCACCGGACTTTCCGCCGCGCGCAGCCTGGCGAAACGCGGCGCGAATGTCGTTGTTCTCGAGTCGCACAGCATTGGCTGGGGCGCCAGCTCCCGCAACGGCGGCATGGTGCTTACCGGACTGAAGCTCAGCCCGGAGACTCTCGCCAGCCGGTACGGCATGGAACTGACCCGCAGAATGTACGCGGCGTCACTTGCATCAATCGATGTGGTCGAGCAGATTGTTCGCGAAGAGAACATTGGTTGCGATTTCTCGCGCTGCGGACATCTGGAGGTTGCCTGCAAGCCATCGCATTTCGATTCCTACGCCCGCTCGGTTGAAACCATTGCAAAGGAATTCAATCATCAGCTTCGAATTGTGCCGCGGGCGCAACTTTCGGACGAGATCGGTTCATCAATCTACTTCGGCGGCATCGTTGACGAAACCAGCACCGGACTTAATCCAACGCAATACGTAACGGGACTAGCAACCGCAGCGATCAAGGCAGGAGCCAACCTTTACGAGAACGCCCGCGTCGAGCAAATCACGCCAGAAACTCAAAATGGCAATCACGGTTTCGAAATTCACACCAGCCGCGGCAATATCTTCGCTACGAACGTCCTTGTTGCTACCAGCGGGTACACCTCTGCCGCAACTCCAGCACTGCGCAAGAAAATCATTCCAATCGGATCGTTCATTATCACCACGGAGCAGCTGCCTGACGATCTCGCGCGCGAACTCAACCCGCGCAATCGTATGATTTACGACTCCAAGCACTACTTGTATTACTACCGCCTCACGCCAGACAATCGCATGCTGTTTGGCGGACGCGCCGCATTTTTTCCGGAAACGAAAAATACGATCCGCCGCAGCGCCGAAATCCTGAGACGTGGAATGGTTCAGGTCTTTCCGCAGTTACGCGAAACTAAAGTCGCTTATGCCTGGGGTGGCACGCTCGACTTCTGCTTCGATACCATGCCGCACGCTGGACATGCAGACGGGATTTACTACGCGCTGGGATACGCAGGCCACGGCGTCGCGATGGCCACCTATCTCGGCGCCAAGAGTGCAGAAGAAATCGCGGGTGAGAAGGTCGAAAATCCGTTCAGCGAGATTCCATTTCCCGGCGCGCCGCTCGGTCTTTATAACGGACGCCCCTGGTTTCTGCCATTCGCGGGAGCGTATTACAAAGTGCTCGACTGGATCAGTTGATCTCTCCGGCTCGGCATCAGCCAGCGAAGCAGGAAATATGCGACAGGCCCAATCAGCAGGGCTGGCGGCCCCCATTTCAGTGTAAATCGGTCCGCGGGAGCATCAGAGAATGCAGGAATCACCAGCGCGAAAACACTCAGCGCAAGTGGCGCAAGTACAGCGTACGCGAGCCCTACTCTGCCCCAGGGAATCCGAAACGAACCAGCCAGATCAGGACGCGTGCGCCGCAACTGCCACGCTGAAAGCACGGTCAAGACCGAGGTCGCGATTCTCAGCCAGACATAGATCGAAATTAGTTGCACCACGTTGTGCCCCGCCAGCAGGCAATAAACGATCGCCGAAAGCAAGATTGCGAGCCATGGCGTGCCGAAGCGCGGATGAGGCCGCGAGAGAAACGCGGGCAAGTATCCGTCTTCCGACATTGCTGCCGGCATGCGCGTGGTTGTAAGCACAGTGCTGTTCAGGATCGAAAGATTCATCACTCCTGCAGCCAGAGTGATCGCGAACCCCAGCTTTGGTCCGCCGATGGCATGCGCCAAATCCGAAAAATATCCTGAGTGCCACTGGTCCCAATGACCTACAGCCGCTAGACACAGAAGTGTCGGCAGGAGATAAGTGGCCATCGAGAGCGGCACCACCCATGCAAGCGCGCGAGGATAACTCCGCTGTGGATCTTCAACCTCCTCGGCTACCGACGACACCTGTTCGTACCCTGCATATAGCCAAAGCCCGAGTGAAAGTCCCACGCCGAATACTTGAAACAGTGGCACATGTGGCGGCACGAACGGCACGAAGGGATTGTGGCTCCACTTGGGGATTGCCATCACGCACATGACTCCAACGATTCCCAGAATCCCCAACTCCAGGACGGTGGCAATGCTTCCGACCAGCCGAATGCCGCGGACATTCACATAGGTAATCAGCGCGATTACGAGCAGCCCGACTCCATAGTGCCGCCATCCCGTCAACTGCGGAAAGTAAAACGCCAGGTAGTCGGCAAACAACACCGCGTAGAGCGCTCCCAGAAGAAACGATGCCGTCCAGTTCCACCAGCCAGCGAGGAATCCCCAGAAGTCGCCGAAAGCGGCGCGCGTCCAACGATAGAAGCCGCCTTCAACTGGCATTGCCGTTGTGAGTTCGGCCGCGACCAGCGAAATTGGAATGCACCAGAAAAATGGAATTATGAGCTGATACAGCAGCGACATTCCGGGCCCCGATGTTCGCACTTGATCCTCCAGCCCGAAAGGGCCGGCGGTGTTGTATGAATACATTACGAATACAAACGAGAAGAGTCCGACCTTCTTGATCGCACGCACAGCTGGCGCCGTGCTCTTCTCCCCAGCCCTCACGGTTGCTGCCCCACTCTCGCTTTTCGTCAAGCGACCCCGAATGAGAAGATTCCTAAACGCGCTCGATCACCATCGCGATTCCTTGCCCTACCCCAATGCACATCGTGCAGAGAGCATAACGCCCGCCACTGCGCTTGAGCTGATACGCCGCCGTCGTAATCAACCTCGCTCCGCTTGCGCCCAGCGGATGCCCGATCGCAATCGCGCCGCCGGTCGGATTCACATGCGCAGCATCATCAGGCACTCCGAGATCACGCAACACCGCCAAAGCCTGCGCAGAGAACGCTTCATTCAACTCGATTACATCCATCTGCGACAGTTTGAGACCGGCTTTTTCAAGGACCTTCCGCGTGGCCGGCACCGGCCCCATACCCATGATTCGCGGCAACACTCCCGCTGCCGCCGATCCGATCACTCGCGCCAGTGGCTTCAGCCCATATTTCGCCGCAGCCTCTTCCGACGCCAGCAGCAATGCGGCGGCACCATCATTCACTCCTGAAGAATTTCCCGCAGTCACGGTTCCATTCGCCTTCACGATTGGCTTGAGTTTCGACAGAGCCTCGAGCGTTGTCTCCGGACGCGGATGCTCGTCTTTGCCAACAACAGTGACTGCGTCTTTTTTCCCCGCAATGGTTACCGGAACAATTTCATCAGCAAAAGCGCCGGAGGTTGACCCTTGGGCTGCGCGCTTCTGGCTGCGAAGCGCAAATGCATCCTGTTCTTCACGCGATACCTTCCACTCCTCGGCGACGTTCTCCGCCGTCTCCGGCATAGAGTCCGTCCCGTACTTCTCTTTCATCACCGGACTTATGAACCGCCAACCAATGGTCGTGTCTTCGATCTTGGCGGTCCGCGAAAACGCAGATTCGGACTTCGCCATTGCAAACGGCGCCCGCGACATGCTTTCCACTCCGCCGGCAATCACCAGTGACGCCTCTCCGATCTTAATCGCGCGTGCGCTGACCGACACCGCCTCCATGCTCGATCCGCACAGTCGATTCACCGTGGCTCCCGGCACTTCCTTCGGCAACCCAGCAAGCAGCAGCGCCATACGCGCCACATTACGATTGTCCTCGCCCGCCTGATTGGCACAGCCGTAAATCACATCATCGAGCGCTCCCCAATCCACCTTGGGGTTCCGCTCCATCAGTGACTTGATAGGAATTGCCGCCAGATCATCCGCTCGCACGGAGGCCAGCGCTCCGCCGTACCGGCCGAACGGCGTGCGGATTGCGTCGCAGATGTAGGCATCATTCATGATCGGAGTTTCGGGTTTAGATTCGGTGATGAACCCGCCAGTTTACCCTAAGCGAATCCCGCTCATTTACAATGAGACTTCAATCGGCTAGGTTTCAGTCTGACCAGCCTCCCTGTCAGATGTCCCTGCTGCCAGCAACTCTCGTCCTCTTTTTCGCCCAACGCGGGTTCACGCAATACTTCCGCCAGCATTTTCTCGATACCACGTTCAAGGGCCTTTACACGGCCAACGCCTTTGACATGGCCCTCCTCATCCCCTATTTCATCGTCCTTATCCTGTTGGCTTCTTACGGTCTTCACCGCTACACGCTGGTTTATCTGTATTACAAAAAAAGGAAGAACGAGACGACCACGCCGGCGCAGGAATTTGACGACCTGCCTCGCGTCACTATTCAGCTTCCGATTTTCAATGAGCAATTCGTGGTTGACCGCCTCCTGCAAGCCATTAGCAGGATCGAATATCCGCACGAAAGACTTGATATTCAACTGCTCGACGACTCCACAGATGAAACCGTGAACGTTGCCAGCGGCGTGGTCGAGCACTATGCTTCACAAGGACTTCCGATCACTTACCTGCATCGTACGAACCGCGCCGGATTCAAAGCCGGCGCGCTGCATGAAGGTCTGAAATCCGCGAAAGGCGAGTTCGTTGCTATTTTCGACGCCGACTTCGTTCCGCCACCTGACTTTCTGCTCAAGACCATTCATCACTTTACCGATCCGAAGATCGGCATGGTGCAAACCCGCTGGACCCACATCAATCGTCGATATTCTTTTCTAACGGAAGTCGAAGCCATTCTGCTCGACGGTCATTTCGTTCTTGAGCACTCCGGCCGTGCCCGCCATAAGGTCTTCTTCAATTTCAACGGGACCGCTGGCATCTGGCGCCGCCAGGCCATCGATGATGCAGGTGGCTGGGAGCACGACACGCTCACCGAAGACACTGATCTTTCCTATCGTGCGCAGCTCAAAGGAAGGAAATTCATCTATCGTCAAGATGTCGAGTGCCCCGCCGAGCTGCCCGTCGAAATGACCGCATTCAAAACTCAGCAGGCGCGCTGGGCCAAGGGACTGATCCAGACCGGCAAAAAAATTCTGCCGCGGGTTTTGAAAAGCGACCAGCCGTTTCGGGTGAAGGTCGAAGCCTGGTATCACCTGACCGCAAACATGAGCTATCCGCTGATGGTGATCCTCTCGGTGCTTTTGCTTCCCGCCATGGTTATTCGCTTCTATCAGGGCTGGTTTCAGATGCTCTACATCGACATTCCGCTCTTCCTCGCATCAACGTTTTCGATCTCCAGTTTTTATCTGGTTTCGCAGCGCGAACTCTTTCCGCGCACCTGGCCGCGAGCGCTTCTGTATCTACCTGTTCTGATGGCACTCGGCATCGGCCTCACCGTCACCAACACGATCGCCGTGCTCGAAGCTCTGATCGGAAAGCAGACCGCTTTTGCCCGCACGCCCAAATACCGAGTCGAGACCAAGAAAGACGTTGTCCGCGCCAACAAATACCGCAAGCGCCTGGGCTGGGTGCCCTGGGTAGAACTGCTTATCGGCACCTATTTCGCGCTCACGGTTTACTACGCGCTAGAGAACGAGAACTATCTCACGGTTCCGTTTCTGCTCCTGTTCGTCGTGGGCTACTGGTACACCGGACTGATGTCGCTGCTCCAGGGCCGATTCTCCGGGCTCGGAATCTCGAGCGCCGAAGCCCACACCAAACCATTCCCTGTCGGTGTCTGATTTACTACAAGCCGTAGTGTATATTTCCATTTCCGGGATACTGAGACGAGGAGTCCTTACGCACTTATTTACAGGGGCTAGATACGCAGTAGTCGGCCTGATTCTACTTTTCTGGGCTGGCCGCTTGTCCATTCTCTACAATGCGTGGACCACCAGTCTCCGTGAACATCATCCCAACATTAACCCTCCACCGAGTCCGGAATGGGAGAATGCGGAATACCAAAATCATGACAGTCATGTTTCGCATTGTTGGCGTGTTCTTCCTTCTGCTTTCGATCATGTATCTCTTACCATCGATCGTTCACCAGCGACAGTGACCTCGATCGCCTCCTATCCGTGGCTGCTCCTTCCCTTTACTCTCTCCCAGAGTTAGAATGCGTTTCGCTTTTGTGCGCGACTGCGGGAGGTCACTTATGAAGACTCGCATTTTGTTTCTGGTCGTGCTCTTCGCCTGCTTATCCGGACTGCTTAGCTGCGCCGGCGGACACAGCGGCGAAACTTACGTGCTCATCTCCACAAACATCAAGGTCCCTTACTGGCAGAGCGCTGGTGCCGGATGGGCGCATGCCGGAAGCCAACTGAAAGTTGGCTTCGCTTTTAATGGACCTGACACTTACGATCCCGCCGCTGAGCGCGATGCGCTGGCTGCCGCTGTGGCCAAGAAGCCCGATGGCATTCTCATCTCGGTCGCCGATCCCAACGTGATCAAAGATGGCATTGACAATGCCATTGCTGCCGGCATTCCTGTCATCACCATGGATTCCGACGCACCAGCCAGCAAACGCCTGTTCTTCATTGGCACCAATAATTACCAAGCCGGAGTGTCGGGAGGGACCCGTTTAGCCCAGGAGCTCAAGGGTAAAGGTACTGTGGTCGTCTTCACTATGCCCTCGCAGCCAAACCTCAAAGAGCGCCTGCATGGTTACAAGGACGCGCTCGAAGCTTCGCCTCAAATCAAGCTCGCCCACATTGTGGATGTGCAAGGTGATCCTCGCATCGCCTTCGATACCACCACGCAATATCTGGCGAATGACAAGAAAGAACACATCGACGCCTTCATCTGTCTTGAGGCGCTTGCCGGCAAAGAAGTTGCGACTGTGCTCAGTAACAACGGCATAAAAGGCCGCACCATCATCGCGATGGACACCGATCCTGACACTCTGCAATGGATCCAGAAAGGCGTGATCGCCGCGACCATTTCGCAGAAGCCGTACACCATGGCTTACGTCGGTTTGCAAATGCTCGATGAACTGCATCATCAGAGCCCGGGCAAGCTCGATTCCGACTGGGCACACGAAAGTTTTTCACCAGTACCCGCGTTCGTCGATACCGGATCGGCCGTAGTAGATAAATCGAACGTTGACGCTTTCGTATCGGCAACTAAATCCGTTACCGGACAATAGGAGATTGATGAACAAAAAATCGCTGCTGGCTGCCTCTCTAATACTGCTGTTCTGTCTGTCAGCCATCGCCCTCGAACGCCAACCCGCCTCCGACTATCACACGCGCCGCGAGAAACTCGCCGCAAAACTTAACGGCGGAGTCGCTCTTCTGTTCGCGCCCCCTGAATCCGGTGATGAAATTTACGGATATCGCCCTGACAACAATTTTTATTACTTGACTGGCTGGCCCGAGCCCGGGGCCGCCATCCTGATTGCCGGCGCCCAGGAAGCCAAGGACTACACGCCGGCCCGCCCCTACACCGAAATTCTTTTTCTCCCCAGCCGCAACTACTCGCAAGAGAAATGGATGGGACCTAAACTTGGCCCCGAAAATCCCGATGCGGCCAAGTTGACCGGTTTCGATCGCGTCGCCTCGCTCGACGAGATGCGCAATGAAATCGTCAAGCTCTTCCCTTCCCATTGGATCAAGGTCTATACCGACGTTCCCGGCCCCGGTGAGAAATCGAGCTCGATTCAGCCTCTCGCCTGGCTTGAGAATGCCAACGCCTTTCCTAACGGAACTTCTTATGAGGACGTTCGCCCTCTCGTCGATTCTCTCCGCGTGATCAAAGACGACGGCGAAATTGCGCTGATTCGGAAAGCCACCAACGCTTCCATCGCCGCGCACTTCGCGGCAATCCGTGCCATCCGCCCTGGCGTGAATGAACGCGAGATCGCCTCGCTTCTCGAATATGAGTGGGGCAAGCGCGGATGCGAGCGCGTTTCCTACGCTCCTATCGTCGGCTCGGGCATCAACTCGACCATCCTGCACTATTCAGAAGACGACAACACAATCCAGAACGGCGACATCCTCGTGATGGACGCCGCTGGCGAGTACTCGATGTCAAATCACATTTACAACGCAACCAGCCTGACACCATCTACGATCCCGCCTCCAACTACATCAACACCCATCGCAAAGATCTACACGGCGAGCCGCTGGGCAAATACTTTATCCACGGTCTCGGGCACTACGTCGGACTCAATGTCCACGACGTCGGCGAGTATTCGCCTCCTCTCAGCCCCGGCATGGTCTTCACCATCGAGCCTGGAATTTACATTCCCGAAGAAAAGCTCGGTGTGCGCATCGAGGATATGTTCTACGTGGACAAAGATGGCAAGCTGATCCGCCTCACTGAATCCCTGCCGCAGGAGCCAGAGCAGATCGAGAAGCTGATGTCCGGCAAGTGACGTGTGGCGCGGACATTCCTGTCCGCGTGCTCGTCTAAATCCGATACTGTGGCGGTTTAATTCCCTTATCGCGCAGATAAATCTCCGTGTGCCCGCGATGGTG
This sequence comes from Acidobacteriota bacterium, assembly GCA_003224815.1. Lineage (GTDB taxonomy): Bacteria > Acidobacteriota > Terriglobia > Terriglobales > Acidobacteriaceae > Gp1-AA145. The sequence goes on from QHZW01000330.1 coordinate 18,780, forward strand.
CGCCACATGGATGTACATCGCTAGCAAAACTTCTCGACCAGGCAACTTTCCGTCGGGCGAGTTGTGGATCTTACTCAAATCATCTTCCGTCAGTTTCGGGATGACCGCCGAACAGTATTCAAAAGAGTCTCCCAAGAATTTAACGACCTCGTTTTTTGATACAGCTTTCGGCATCGATGGTGGATCGACATCTTTGAGGCTGGCGCAGAATTGATAATTCGTGGTCGCGATGTGCGACATCAATTGGCCGAAGTCAATCGACTCCGGATGCGGCTTGAATCCATACTGATCAGCTGGCATTGCGTTTGCCACCGCTACCGAGAGTTCCTCTAACACCAGAAAATGTTTGGCGTATTCACCGGCGGGTAAAGCTTGCGCATAGGCGAACGATGAGCAATACAAAAGCTAAACACGAACAGAGCATCATGCGCGTCTCCTTTGTACTCTGGCGAGCAGCGTGGATTCTATACCGGTCTTTCACCATACTTGTCGCAAGGCAGTCAAAGCTGCACGTGAGAAGATTTACAGCTGCATGGATGTTGTTTACCGATCTTCACGAAAAATCAAACAACCTTTGTTCCTCCGCGTGATTCAATCTAATTGGACGAGCAAAGCTACCCCTGCCCGCGCCCACTCGAAGGCCGCGCAGTCAGCTGGCCTTCGCGGGAGGTGTTCAATGTTGTCAGCCAGTTCTTGTCTGCGTCGTTCCTCATCAAGTTTCGCCTTAACCTGCACAGCGTTCGCGATGGCCGTGCTTAGCGCTGCTGCTAGCGCGCAACAGACGCCGTCAAGCTCAACCCTGCCCGACTCGCCGGTGGCGCAGCAATCCGGGTCACAGCCTACAAATGACGCCGAACAGACCGTCACTATCCCTGCGGGCACACGCCTCGTGATGGTGCTCACCCATCCGCTGGACAGCAAGACCACCCATCGCGGAGATGAAGTCTATGCGCAAATCTCTGCGCCAGTTACTCTGGAGGACCGGGTCGCGATTCCGGCCGGGACCTTCGTGCAAAGTAGAGTCGAAAGCATGCACCGCGACGGCAGCCGCGCTGTTATCACCATGCAGTCGGCATCTCTGGCATTTCCTAACGGAAACGTCGCCACCACTCGCGGGCCGCTACAGTTCGTCAGCGAAGAGCGCACTGCGTGGAACGACCCGACTACCGCCGCCAAGACCGGCGCGCTCATTGCCCCATTCGCCGGCTCCGGTATCGGCCTGGCCATTGGCAGCGCCTTTCACGACTCTTCAAGCCTGGGTGGAATGACGATTAACTCGCCATCCCCCAAAGCGCTCGGAATCGGCAGCCTGGTGGGGTTGGGCGCCGGCGGCGCCGTTTCCCTCATCCTTCTCACCCGCAGCCATCATTTCTATATGCAGGAGGGCTCAGCGTTGCACGGCTCATTGCCCCTACCGGTTACGTTATCTGCTTCGCAGATTGCGGCGCCCAACGATGCGGCATCGCAATCACCTCCGCCAGTCGTCGCGAGGCGTCCGCCGCCCGCGCCGATACCAGCATCAGCCAACTCCGGCATCTGCTACATTCCGGGTAATCCGGGAACACCCGGCTCTTATATCCCCGGAACTCCAGCCATTGGCAATTCGCCAGGAACCCCTGGCACCTATATCCCGGGGATTGCAGCGACACCGCCAATTCCATATCCGTGTCCTTAGCATCCATGTCAAGACACGCCGGACCTCCGCCGCCCGGCGGCTCGTCCGGTTTGATATCCTAATTCGTCGTGCGGATGATCTGGTGGTTCTTAATCGTAGCCGTTGCTTCCGGCGCGGTGTTGTGGGCGCTTGTCTCATCCTACGTTTGGGTCCGCCAGCGCCTCAGAAACGCGGAGAACAGGCCGAATCCGTCCGAACACGGATCTACCAGGTCGTAAGGAGCCAGCATGTCTCAATCGCTCACCCAGGTGGCTGAACGCCGCAGTCCGGCAACAGAACTCGCAACTCAGGCTGCGTTGATCGTGGGCGCGACATTGTTTGTAGCCCTCTGCGCGCACATCTATGTGCCGCTTCCTGGAACACCTGTACCGCTTACCGTGCAGAACCTCGCGGTACTGCTGGTCGGCCTCTCCTTCGGCAGCCGCCGCGGATTTCTCGCCATGGCACTTTACCTAGCAGAAGGTGCCAGCGGATTGCCGGTTTTCAGCCCCACAGGCCAGCCGGGCATTGCCCACCTGATTGGCCCGACCGCCGGATATTTGATCGCATATCCATTCGTCGCGGCTTTGGTCGGCTTCATCTTCGAACGCGGTAAGCAGACGTTTGCGCGGGCTTTTGTTGCTTCGCTTGCCGGAGAGATACTTCTGTTCGGAGGCGGTATTTCGTGGCTTTATGTTTTCACGCACTCGCTCTCGCGCGCCATCAGCCTGGGACTTTATTGGTTCATTTTTGCCGAGATCATGAAGGTCATGTTGGCAGCAGGTGCTGTTCGGAGCTGGCGCAGCCTGTTCCGGCACAACGAACAGGCAAACTAAAGGTCGCTCGCTACGCAATGGAACGTATGATCCTGCGATCAACCAGTCGCGCAGCGACGTCATAGAAAGTCCGGCACGGGAGTGCCGGGGAAAAATGCCAGGATCTGCGAGTCCCTTCAGGGGCGAGAGCCGCGCGAACAGCGCAATCAATGGCACAATAGATTCATGTCCACTCTCGCCACCGCCACTCGTGAAATTACTATCGCCCATAGCCCCGATTCCGACGATGCATTCATGTTCTATGGTCTTGCGACGAACAAGGTCCAGATTCCGGGCCTGCGTTTTTCGCACACTCTCTGCGACATCCAGAGCCTGAATCAGAAAGCGATGCAGGGCGAAGAGGGCGTTTACGACGTCACTGCCGTTTCGTTTCACGCGTATCCGTACATCCAGGACCGCTATGCACTCATGACTTGTGGCGGCAGCGTCGGCGAAGGCTACGGCCCGATGATTGTCGCCACCAAGGCCATCAGCACCTCTGAGATCAAGCAGAAAATGATCGCTGTCCCCGGCAAACTCACCACGGCTTATCTCGCTCTGCAGCTATTCGCTCCCGGAATCGAAAGCGAGGTCTTGCCTTTCGATCAGATCATTCCCAGCGTATTGAGCGGCAAGTATGAAGCTGGGCTAATCATCCACGAGGGTCAGTTAACCTACGACCGCTCCGGCCTACACCGCATTGTCGATCGCTCGATCATCGCGAACAAGCTCTTGCCTATGCCATGCAATTCGCGCGCGACCTCGATCCGCAGATGGCAGACAAGTTCGTCGGGATGTATGTGAATGAGCGCACACTTGATTACGGTGCTGACGGGAAAGAGGCCATCCGCCGCCTGCTGGACATGGGCCACCGCGCTGGAATTATTCCGATGGAACCGCGCGTGGAATTTGCCGAATAGTGGTTTGGAGGCGCGGGCGTCCTCGCCCGTGCTGCTGCTATTTCACTTCTCTCGGAAACGAGAATATGGGGTCCAAGTCCACCGGTACGCTTTTCCCCTTCGCCAGAGACGCCTGCAACTCCGCCGGAATCACATCATATTTTTTGAACCATGCTTCCGCACGCGCTCGGTCCCCTGTTCCTTCGATTTGCAGCAATTCTTTGGCAAGCGCTTCGATCTGCGCCGGCATCTTTTGATAATCCACAACGTATTTGCCCGAATCCAGTCGCCGCACTGCGCCGTGTTCCACGTAGTAGTTAAATTCCATCATCTCGGCTTGGCCGTGCGCTTCGACTGCTCCGAAACGCAGCGTACGAAAGTTTCCCGCAACATACGAGGCATAAAATTCCTGCAGCTTCTCTTTCGGCAGCACTCCGTGATCCACCAGCCACTTCAACGCGAACATCCCAACAACATCCGCCTTGGCTTCTTCGAGTCCACCATATATCGGGCCAATTGCCTCGCGAATGCTGACCTTTTCCCCCGCGGCGTTGTGCGTGAAATCCGGCCCCAGCGCATGACAAATCTCATGCATGATCGTCCCCAGCAGATATCCTTCTTCCGACACTTTCGCCGTCTGCCCCGGGCTCATCATGTAACGCGCTAGCGGAATGATGACGTAGTTCACCCGCGCATCCATGAAATTGCTAAAGAAAAGCTTCTTGCTTCCCTTCTGCTCATGTACCCGCGGATCATTCGGCAGGTTGTCGGCCACCGCCTGATAGCCATGCCCAAGGTCTGCCGAGCGGAACGGTACATCCACAACTTCCATCGGCGTTTCCAGTCCGCGCTTTGACGGACGGAACTCCGCCGCTACCGGTAATGCATCCTGAATGTCGGCAACATATTGCTGGAAGATCTCCATGCGCCGGCTCTCAGCCTCGTTGCGAATCATCGCCGACGCACCGTACGTGGCCTTAACTCCCATTAATTCGTCGCTATAGGTTTCATAAGGAGCAAAAATGATGTCGAACTTCGGACGCTTCAGTTGCAGCCACGCAATATCGCTTGCGAAATAGTCGTCGGTCAAAAGCGCGTCAGCACGCATGCGGAGAAATTTGGCAAATGCCTCGTCGGAACTCAATTCTGCCGCCTCACGCAGGTCCTTCGCCGCAGGCTCAAGGAACTCGCGATATGCAACGTGATATGGCACCGCCTCAAGCTGATCGCTATGCCGCCTCACAATCGTCGTCGGGCTATACAATTCCGCTTTCTTTTCGGGATGGTCTTTTACGTACCGCTCCAACTGCTCCCGCGTCAACCCCTGCGGATAAAAACCGGCTCCCGGCGACTTCGGAGTGCTTCCGACAAATGGTTGATTATTCTCCAGCAGATCGAATCGCGAACCGTTGATCCACAGATAACGTCGCAGTTCCACGTCCTGTGGATTCGAACTGCCTTCGAGCGACTTATGAAGTTCGAGCCCTTCAGGGTCCACTTGCCGCCAACAAATATCCTCCAAGTACCGCGACGCATCCACCAGCTTTAAGACCAGTTGTTTCTCGCGTGCACTCAATCCCTCAGAATGAAACGGCATCTGCACTTCTTTGAACCTGGCCAGCCGTTCCTTCAGATCAGGCACAACCTGCAAACGTGCAGAGTGCGCCCGCCCTGCATCGGCGGCGATTGCATGATGTTTTATTTGCTCGCCAAGCGCGAGGCACACTATTACCATTGCCAGCAATATCCCTCGAATCATCATTGTTTTCGGATTCTAGCAGCAAGCGTTTTCTCAACCCGTTTGTGTCGTGGTTCCCTTCTTGATCGGCATGCACTAGTGAGTATCATGATTGTGTATGTGTCCCTGCTCCTCGTCCATTAGGCCCCATCGCGCACAGGCGCTGTTGATCGACGCCGACGACACGCTCTGGGAAAACAACATTTATTTCGAACGCGCCATCGCGGATTTCATTTCCTTTTTGAACCATCGAGAACGAACATCGGCTGAAGTGCGTGAAATTTTGAATGATGTGGAGCGTGATGCGATCACAACTCACGGATACGGACTTCACAGCTTTGCGCACGCTTTGGTCAAGACCTTTGAGCGGCTTTCGGTAGAACCATTGACGCCCGCCTTGCACGAGACCATTCATGGGTTCGCTCACACCATAGCCGAGCAACCATTGCAACTCTTACCGCATGTGGAAGAGACGCTCCAACTTTTGTCGCGGCGCCATCAGTTGCTGCTGATGACCAAAGGTGATCTCACGGAACAATCGAGAAAGGTAGAGCGCTCAGGCGTGAAGAAATACTTCAGGGCCGTGGAGGTTGTTCCGGAAAAAGATCCTGCCGTTTATCAATCGGTTGTTGCCAAACACGAGCTCCAACCCGAGCGCACCTGGATGATCGGCAACAGCCCCAAGTCCGACATCAATCCCGCCCTTCGAGCCGGGATCAACGCCGTATTCATTCCGCACGATGACACCTGGATCCTCGAACACGAAGAACTGGCCGAACCCGAACCACCTGCGAAATTGCTGGTGCTGAATAAATTTGAGGAATTGCCAACAGTTTTCTAAGGGAGAGGCGTAGGTGTGTTCTCTTCGTGCCCTGTACGAACTCTGCGGCTAAGAGCTTTTGCAGTTTGAAAGCGTTCTACTTCGCGCTGCTCTCCTTGGGCCCCTCCGCCTTCAAGCGCTCCAGCGCCTTCTGCGCGTCCGCCGCAAACGGCCCGTGCGGCAGAATCTTCAGATAATCGTGATAATGCGTAATCGCCTCTGACGAATTCCCCGTTCTATCCTGGCACTGTGCCAGCCGATATGTCGCCCCCGCATCATTCGGCTTGTATGTCAGCGCTTCCTTGTATCGCTCCAGCGCCGCCCGATAATTCTTCTTCTTGTAGTAAAAATCCCCGACCTCTATATCCTTCGCGGCCTTATGTGGGTCCCACTTCTGGAATTCCTGAACGTCTGCGTTGTCATCCTCGGCGTCCGTAACCGCTGCCCCACTTTGGGGATGCTTCTTGGCATCATCTGCCGGCGGGCTCAGGTCGATACGCGTATCCTTGCTTGAACTCATTTCCCCCTGCCGCTCGCGGTTGGCAGATGAATCCTGCTTTGCGGGTGCATCCTGCTGCCCTGCCGATTGCTGCTGATCTTGATCTCGGTCTTGATCCGGGGCTGATGTGCTCTCATTTTGTGCGGAAAGCGGCCGTGGACACATCGAAAAGACAAGCGCAATGAAAACCGTCGCGATCAGAAAACGCTGCATGCGAATATTCTATCGTTGCCCCAGCCATTCCACCACGGCCAGGCCACTCAATGCGCTGCGGCCTCGGACGTCGGCCTCTTCGGGTCGGGTAGATCATCTCTAAATCCAACATACATCAGATCTCCCGCATACGACGGATCCTTGGCGGCATTGTAACGAAGCATGGCCCGTAAACCCTGAACGTGGAAGCAGGGGCTGAAGTGGTCACGCCCTACCCATAACGTGTCGGAGTATCCGACCGGAAAGCCCTTGGCCCTGAAGGTCTGAGCCTTGCCCTCAACATCGAGTGTGATTGCAAAGTCCGAGCCATTGCAGGTAACTACCTTCACCATTCCGACCGCCGACTCACCTTTGCTGGCGCTTTCCGGCAGAATAGGCGCGTCAGTTTTCCGATCAGCGGCGGGTATCTGGTTCCATAGTTCCATTGCTTCATCGCGGTCGGAACCTGCCCATCGTTGTGCAACATAGGCGGCCTCAGCCGCGGCTTCCGATGGACGGTTCATGCGCAGCAGAATCCTACCTGTCAGGACGTGGTACCCCGAACGGAAAGGCTCCAGTTGCACCGCTTTGCGGCTCAACACCAACGCTGCGGGCAGATTGCCCTCAGCTAAATTTAGCTTTGCCAATTCCACATATGCTGGAGCAAAATCCGGCTTCAAGTCGACCACATGGTTCAGCTTTTCGTACATCGCACGTTGATCTTCAGGAGCATTCGACCTTGCAAGTGGCGACGTCATGACTTCAGCGAAGAGCGCGATGTAGTTCTTGTTATCCAGTTCAACCGCCGCCGCGAACTCCTTCAAAGCTTGTTCGTCTCTGCCTTCACTGAAGTCTAGAAATCCCGCGTCCTCCTGCGCGAGCGAGAGTTTGGAATCCTCCTTCAAAGCTGCGGCAGTGTGCACGCGCATTTCGTCCCAGCGATGAATACGGATAAACCATGCAGCCAACTCCGCGTCCGTTTCCGACATGCTCAGGTGGCGAACCGAAAATTCTTTTTCGTTCAGCTTAGTTGGCACAGGAACTACCACGGCCGGGAAACGTAGTTTGTGAATATAGGAGTCGTATGCTTTCTGGACGTCGCGGAAAGAGCCAATCGTTTCCTGAAATGCCCTTTTTCTGCTCCACCCCCTGCTGCAGTTCATGGAAGAAGTTTCTTAGGCGCTGCCCGTTCTGCATGTCCGGTCCGAACGAAAGAAAATGGGTAAGCCCCCAGGCTTGCATGTAAGAAAGCTGCGTTTTTTCTTCATCTCGGGAAAATATGCTTGATGTAATGAACTGATCTAGCGGAATCATTGGCCGACTATCCATGAATCGAATACGTCTCACGTCAGGCGGGCTGCCGATATACACCTTCGAGTTATCGAACTGGGTGTACCCGTAGAAATCGGCCAGTCCTTCGTCGAGCCATGATGGAAGCCAGTGAAAATTACTATGTAGAATGCTGTGAACGTATTCGTGATATACCGTGTGGTATGCCTCGGGATCGAGAGCAATGCTGTCGAGTCGGACAACGGCGTACTCCCTCTCCCATCCATGGATATAAACCCCACCCGGCTTTGGCCCTGGATGCGCCCACATCTCGGGTAGAAGCCCCTTGGTTGTGCTCTCGTCCCTAGGTGCGAGGACCAGTAAAGGCGCCGGCGACTCCAGCTTGAAGTGGGGGAATTGCATCTCGAATACGGATCGCATTATTCGAAATGCAAGAGGGCGTGCCGCGCTGCACCCTCATCCCCATTTGTCATCAGCCGGAAATGCGGGCTGCGGATTTCGGCCCATGGTTTTTCTTCGGAACAAACCGTTCTGGTGCTGAATAGCGACAGAATCAATGCAGCGGCGGTCGCGAGGCGAATTCTCATGCGCTGAATAGTGCTTCAACTCTGGACAAACGTCAATTAACAAAAGAGCGGCAGGCCAGAAGAAATGCGCGCCCGAGCCTTAGAAGCCCGACGCCCCAACCTATAAAAAAAAGGCCGCTCTTTTCAGAGCGGCCCATTGGCGAAATCCTCCGGGGAGGAGGGAAACTCTACATTGAAGGCGGTGCCGATCCGGTCGCGCTCGGCTGTGCGCCTTCCGCGGTGTTCGTCATCAGACGAATATCAACCCGGCGGTTAGCCGCCCGGCCATCACGACTCTTGTTGTCCTGCACCGGCTTGTCTTTGCCAAGACCGATGAGGTAGATCTTATGCGGCGGAATGTTGTACTTTTCGCCGAGATACTGGATCACCGAATTCGCGCGGCGCTCGCTCAGACTGTAGTTGTAGTCGGCCGGCCCAACTGAATCCGTGCCACCTTCAACCGTGATGATATATCCCTTGGTGTTCGGCACGGTGGAACCCAGCTTGTCGAGTTCAGCCTTCGCGTCCTTCGTAAGGAAATCCTTGTCGAAGCCGAAGTGCACTGCGCTCTCGCTGACCACTCGGTAGTTGTCGAGGTTCGCGACGGCGCTCGAAAGCGTGTCAACGCGGTGCACGGCGTTATCAGCAGACTGCTGCGCCTGTGACGCTGCCTGACCGGCGGCTTGCGCCTTCTGGTCTGCAGCGGCGGCGGCCTGGTTCACCTGCTGAATACCAGCCTGTGCGCGCGCGTCAACGTCCTTGATCGCCTTTGTGTTCTGGGCGGTCAGGTCGTCGAGTTCGTTGGTTTTGTTGATCAGTGGCGTGGTCTGTTGTTTAACGTAGTTCTTGCTGGCGCAGCCGACCGTCGCCGCCATGCTTGCAGCCAATGCAATGACTAAAGAAGCGCGATTCATATTAGGAGGACTCCTTCCTCACTCTGATTTTTGAACCTGGGCGTCAGAGTTGAATTCTGGCGCCTGGGATGACGCGCCGTGCGCGTCGTACAGAAATCTGGGTCTTACTCCCGCTACATCCTACCTTCGCTTACCTGCGCCGGGCGGATTCGCGGTGGCTTGCACAGCCACTCTCGAGATAAGCACGGGTGATGCCAACCGTTAGAAGCGACTAATCAAGCCGTAAACTGCTCACTACGAAAGGCTTAGATGCTAGTCCACTATAGTATCGATGTCCGAAGTGCAACCCAGAGTTGAGGAAATTTTATACAGTGCGGGAAAAACCAGTGTGCACCAGCGCGGACACCGACTTCCCAACCCGGCACGAGAAGCGCAATTTTCCAGCAACAACCGCCACCGCTAACACCTCAATCGACATAACAATGCCATCACACCCATTGGGTATCCCGCCTTCCTTTGGTGAGTTGAACAAATGAATACCGGGAGCTACGCCCGCGTGCTTACTTCTAGTTCGACGTGCGTAGCCTACGGACTGCTGTCTCAGTCGTCTCGCGCTGACGAGGTTGTCCGAGGTGAACCACAATGATGCAGAAGGAATCGAAGCCGTCTTAGCAGGCGCGAAGCATGCATCAGAATCGGAGCATCGGTAAATCCGATGCCCCGTCCGCAAACAAGCTGCGCCGGGGCATGCACAGATCACCAGATTTTGTACGTTAACTGGTCAACCCAAGTGTGATACGCATTGCCGGCTCTGTTGCCATCCATTTGGAAATGAACGCCGAAGTTGTACGAACTGGATTTTGTTAGCGGGCTGAACGACTTGTTAATCGTGTGAGTCACGCCGTTAAACACAATTGACTGAAATACCGCCTTGCCGTTGGCTATTTGGGTGTTGACGATCAAGTGGTCCCATTTCCCCGCTGTTGGTCGCTTGCAAGCGATGCTGGTAGCTACCCACTTACCTTGAACTGGATCATACATGCTGAAAACGCCCTTGTTGTACGAGCACTGTATGGAAAACTTGTACCACTTTGTGCCGATGTGCTTGTTGGAGGAGAACTCAACCCCCTGGGGATAAGCGGGATTACTCAGGCGATAATGCACGTCGAGCTGGAAGTGGGTGGCGGTGGTACTTTTGCCCAAAAGAATAGGCCACAGGCAATTGTTAAACTGACCCTTCGGTCCGAGATAAAACTCGCCGGAGATGCCATCGAGCGAAGGCGTATTCACCATTGCTGGCTTGGAACTGCAGACGGGATTGCCCTGGTCTGGATATGTGTACCAGCCGGATTTTTCTTCAATCTTGCTGTATGTAATCGTCCCGCTGGTCGTAGTGGAAGTGGTTGAAGTGGAAGTAGTCGAACTGGTCGTGGCAGCCATCACCACCGTTGGCGCGGCGATATCGACTGCCCGGGATGCTGAAATTTCTGTTCCATCGTCGCCAACCGCCTTCACTGTTATCTGATGACTTCCCGGCGATATGGGGATGGTGACATCGAGTGGCGTAACGGCGCCACCCTGGCTCACTTCGGCGCCATCAACCAACACCATGGTTGCTGCGATGGCACTGGTATTGGAAAAATTTGCGACCACACGGACAGGTGAAGTTGTGGCGCCCTCAATGGGCGAAACTATGGTTACGGTTTGTGCAAAGGAAAACGTTGACGCGAGCAGGACTAAGCCTGCAGCCGGACACGGGAAGATTCTCAAAACAACCTCCAG
>QHZW01000501.1 GCA_003224815.1 Acidobacteriota bacterium
CTCTTCCGAGACCAACACCGTGAATATCGGCGGAATTGATCAGCCGGTTATCGGACAAAGAAAAATTGAGCATGAGGTCCGGCTACGGGAAGGTGAAGCGAACCTGATGGGCGGCATGATGGAAGACCTGCAGAGCAAGAGTCTGTCGGGCATTCCTGGACTCGCGCAAATTCCCGTGCTGAAGTATTTATTTGGACAGACTTCGACCGAGCATTCTCAAACGGAAACGGTTTTTGTTCTGATTCCGCACATTGTGCGGCGACAGGTCCTGAGCGCGCTGAATGAACAAGCGATTGATATAGGCACAGCGAACGCCATCAGTTTGCGGAGAGCGAGCCACAGCACTTCATCTACGCCAACGAGCAGCAGCAGTCCTGCATCAGGTGCAGGATCTGTCGCTGTTCCGCAGCCTGCACCCGCATCAGCTCCGCCGCAGCCGCAATTGATGCAACGCGGGGAAGGGCAGGCCAGTTTCGGTTTTGATCCTCCGACGCTTGCACCGAAAGCCGGTTCAACATTCACCGTCAACGTAATGATGAGCGGAGCACAAAATGTTTATTCCGTGCCGCTGCAGCTTACGTATGATCCGAAACTTCTGCAGGTGGTAAACGTCTCAAACGGCAGCTTGCTTTCGCAGGACGGGCAGATTGTCACGGTGACCCATCGCGAGGACGACAGCACGGGAACAATGCAGGCGACGGCGACGCGTCCGCCGGGAGCCAACGGTGTTTCAGGACAGGGCCCGGTGCTGACGCTCACCTTCATGGCCAAGGCCCCTGGACAAAGCTCGTTATCCATTGCCCGTGGGGGCGCTCGCGACCCGGCGATGCAGGCACTACCTGTAAACGGAGCTGCCGCGACGGTTACAATTCAATAAGGCAGCTTTGAGCGGCGAGTTGCGAGCTCTGAGCAAAGCCCTAAGCTTTGGGTTGCGGAAGCTTGTTGCTCATCGTTTATAGCTCGCTGCTTTTCGTGCAATTTTCGGCTGCCCGCGCGTTCTCAAGAGAGATGATGCAGAAGCGTAAGCCCCAAGTCGGCTTTACGATTATCGAGCTGATCGTGGCTACAGCCATCATGTCGATTTTGGCAGGCATGGCGGTGCCGCTGGCCCGGGTCACAATCAAACGTGAAAGGGAGCGCGAGTTGCGCCATGCCATCTGGGAGATGCGGGACGCGATTGATCGCTATAAAGATGCGGCCGATCGCGGCGCATTTCAGATCAAAGTAGGCTCCGAAGGCTACCCACCGGATTTAGACACGCTGGTCAAGGGCGTCGATGTCGGTGGGAAAAAGCTCAAGTTTTTACGGCGGATTCCGATTGATCCGATGACGGGGAACACCGACTGGGGCATGCGCTCGATGCAGGACGATCCTGATTCGAATTCATGGAACGGCGAGAGTGTTTTTGACGTGTACACCAAGTCGAACGGGACGGCCCTCGACGGGACCAATTACAAGGACTGGTAATTGAGATCGAACTACACAAGAACCAACAATCAGCGGCGCACAGGTTTGCGTCCCGGAGCCTTGTGCGGCGGCGGCCGGTTCTGCTGCAGCCGCGGATTTACGCTCATCGAGCTGATGATCGTGATTTTCATCATGTTGATTCTGGTTTCGATCGCCATCCCAAACTTTAACGGTTCGGTGCAGCGGGCGCGCGAGTCAGTGCTGCGGCAGAACCTGTTTCAGCCCGATTACCACTCAGACGGACTGGGTGGTCGAGCAACAGGAAGACACCATCACCTCACCTGATGAGCAGGACCAGGGCGGCATCGACGATGTGCACAGCGCCTCGACCGCTATCGGCAGCGATGGAACTGCCTACAACACGTGGTAAAGAAGCTACTAGCTCTTAGCTTCTAGCCTTTACCTTGAAGCACGCCACGCAGACTGGTCCCTGGCACACTCTCTCTCAAAGCACTACGATAGTTTAATGCCGGTAGAAACCGAAGCTCCCGTCTACACGCCGATTCGCGCGCCTCGCGGTACTACGCTCTCCTGCAAAGGGTGGCAGCAGGAAGCCGCCATGCGCATGCTGATGAACAATCTCGACGAAGAAGTCGGTGAGCGGCCGCAAGACCTTGTTGTCTATGGCGGCACGGGTAAAGCCGCGCGCAACTGGGAGTGCTATCACGCGATCATTCGCTCACTTAAGGAATTGGCGAACGATGAAACTCTGCTGGTGCAATCCGGTAAGCCGGTCGGAGTTTTCACAACGCACGAGTACGCGCCTCGGGTCTTGATTGCAAACTCGAATCTGGTGGGGCATTGGTCGAACTGGGAAAAATTTAACGACCTCGAACGCGCCGGACTGATGATGTACGGCCAGATGACGGCTGGGTCGTGGATCTATATCGGCTCGCAGGGAATTGTGCAGGGGACATTTGAGACGTTTGCATCTGCCGGAGAAAAAAATTTTGCAGGCGATCTCAGCGGCAAGCTGATCGTCAGCGGCGGCATGGGTGGAATGGGCGGAGCGCAGCCATTGGCTGCGACGATGAACGGCGCAGCGTTTCTAGGAATCGATGTCGATCCGGAGCGGATCAAGAAACGGCTGAGGACTGGCTACTGCGACTTCATGGTGACGTCGCTTGATGAAGCGTTGCGGATTGTAAAGAACGCGGTCCGCAAGAAAGAAAATGTTTCGGTAGGGCTGGTAGGGAACTGCGCTGAGATTATTCCTGAACTCGCCGAGCGCGGGGTCGTGCCCGATATTCTGACTGACCAGACGTCCGCGCATGATCCGCTGAATGGTTATGTTCCCGCCGGCATGCCGCTTGAAGATGCTGTCGAATTGCGAAAGAGCGATCCCAAAGCCTACGAGGAAAAATCGCTGGACTCAATCGCGCGCCACGTTGAAGGCATGCTGCGGTTGCAGAAGATGGGCGCGGTCACGTTTGATTACG
>QHZW01000167.1 GCA_003224815.1 Acidobacteriota bacterium
CGAAGCGCCCTTACACAGCGTCTCGAATCCCAACTCTTCGCTCGGGGGGCGCTTCAGATACAGCCCTAGGACTTCCCGTTCCCGATCCGGAATCGGTGAGTGAGTTGGCGATTATGCCTCAATCTGCGGATACCCTGTTCTACTCGGTTCGGAGCGCTTTCATTGGATCTAACCGGGAAGCACGCCATGCGGGAGCCAGGCAGGCCAGAACCGCAACCGCTAGCAGCATCGCAACGACGCCGGACAGCACCACAGGATCGAGAGGCTTCGTTCCGAAAAGCATCGACTGGAAGATGCGTGTCGCCGCGAAGCTCATCACCAAACCAAGCCCGAGCCCGAACAGCGCTGGCCGCAGGCCATCGATCAGCATTAACTGCAAGAGCTCATCTCGTTGCGCGCCGAGCGCCATGCGGATTCCCAGTTCCGAGGTCCGCTGAGTGGTAAGGTACGATAGCACGCCGTACAATCCCACCGAAGCAAGAATCAGCGACAAAATAGCAAAAGCCAGCACAAGGGTTGCGCTCAGGCTCGCATTCACCAGGGACGCGCCAATGATCTGGTTCATGGTGAGCACATCTGAGACCGGAAGTTCAGGATTGAGCGACGCGATCTGTTTTTGCAGCGGCACCGAGAATTGCAATGGATCCGTTGCCGTGTGAACCGCGAGAGTTGCATTGCTCCGGCCCTCAAGGATGGGGAAATACGCTGTTGCTTTCGGCTCTTTGCCGACTTGGTACAGGATGTCGCCGACGACGCCCATAATCTCCCAATCCACCAGGTTAGGCGCTCCATCGTGGGCGCGCCCGGGAAAGCGTAAATGCTTGCCGATAGGATTTTCGCCTGCGAAATATTGCTGAACGAGTTGACGACTCACAATCACCTTGTACGAGCGCTCAACACGTTCGTCGCTGGTAAAGAACCGTCCGCTCACAAGCGGGATTCCGAGCGCGCTGAAATAGCCTGGATCGGCCCAGCGCGTCAGCGCGTCGGGCAAGTGTTCGCCCGTCTTGAGCGGAGGATGCTCCTTCACCGTGAATTCGTCGGTACCCCAGTATCCTGTTCCCGGAACCGTGGTTCCCAATGCAGCGCCGCGAACTCCGGGCATAGCTCTCACTCGCGCCAGCAGCGCTTCGTTGAATGCGTTTCGCTTCTCCGGCGTGTCGTACTTCTTGCCGGGCAGGTTGTATTGCAAAGTGAGCGTGTTGTCTACTACGCACCCGACATTGGCTGCGCGCAATTGCATAAAACCTTTGAGCAGCAGCCCGGCGGCCACCAGCAGCACCACGGTGATTCCAATCTCCGCCGTGAGCAGCGACTTTCTGAGCGCGGTGCGCGAAACGCTGCTCGAGCCGGTCCGGACCGAGGTTTGCAGGGCCTTCAGCATCGACTTGCCTGTTGTGGAAAGCGCGGGCAGCAAGCCTGCAATCAGCGCCGCAGTGAACATGAGCGCGCAGGCAAACGCAATCACCGCGCCATCAATGTGAATGCTCTGTGCGGTGGGCAGGTCCTTCCACGTTTTTGCCAGCCACTCAGTGGCGCCCAATGACAGCAGAATCCCGCCCACACCGCCGCCTGCGCAAATCAGAACACTCTCGGCTATCTGCTCGCGAATCAGGGTGGCCCGCTGAGCGCCGAGGGCGCTTCGTATCGCCACCTCCTTCTGCCGTGCCGCGCCCCGCGCCACCAGCAGGTTGGCGACATTGAGGCAGCCGATGAGCAGCATGCAACCAGCTGCGGAAAGCATCAACGTCAGCGGCTTCTTCACATCTCCGGCGAGATCCTCGTTCAGCGAGCGCGAAACAACATCTTCAGCCACCGGATCGTGCGGGAGCTGCAAATGAAGCTGGTACTGTATCGCGCCAACCTGCGCGATTGCGCTGGCCAGGCTTATGTCAGGGAGGAGCCTTGCCACCACCTGGCTCCCATGCCAGTCGTGATGCTGAAGCATCTCAGGACTGGCATCGGCCTTGTAGGGAACCCACAGCTGAATTCCGGCATCGGGATAAGTGAACCACGAGGGCAGTACGCCGACCACTGTGTAGGGTTTGCCGTCAAGGTGAATCTGGCCGCCCACAATCTTCGCGTCGCCTGCAAACCGCCTCTCGAACGCGCTCCAGGTCAACATCACAACGGCGCTGCCGCGCTGATCGTCCGCCCCCGTAAAGTCCCGGCCCAGTGCCGACTGCACTCCCAGCAGGGAAAACAGGTTCGAGGAACCTGCCGCTGCGCGGACCGACTCCGGCAATTCGTTGCGCACACCGGTGAGGTTGTACCCGGCAGAACGCATGATTGCCATGTCTTCAAAGCCGTGGGTCTTCGAGCGCCAGTCGTAGAAATCGGCTGGCGCAACAGGGTGGTAGCTTAATTCCCCTCCTCGGAAGTGTTCGTACACCATCACCAGCCGCGCGGGGTCGCGAAAAGGCAGCGGCCGCAGCAGAACGGATCGCACAATGGTGAAAAGGGATGTAGCCGCAGCGATGCAAAGAGCCATGACCGCGATCGCGATGATCGTGAATCCGGGCGTGCGGCTCAACGTGCGAAAAGCGTATCTTAGGTCGCGTGCGATACCGGTCAACCGTTGGGGAGAGTTCTGCTCCCACAGCGATTCGCGCACCTTCTGCACGTTGCCAAATTTCAATCGGGCCTGCCGTCTGGCTTCGTCGGGTGACATACCGCGGGCCTCATTATGGAATCTCATCCAGCTCATTGCGCACCGCCCTCTTCTCCCATCACAAGGCCGATGGCGCGGGTCATTTGCCGCCAGCGGCTGGTCTCGCGAAGCAACTGCTTGCGGCCTTTTGCCGTTAACCGGTAGAACTTGGCCTTGCGATTGTTCTCGCTCGCGCCCCAATAGGAAGAAACCCACCTCCGGTCCTCAAGCCTGTGCAGGGCGGGATAGAGGGAGCCTTGCTCCACCTCCAGAAGATCCTCGGACGTGCGCTCAATGACTTTGGCGATAGTGTGCCCGTGAGCGTCACCGCCAAGGAGGGTCCGAAGGATCATCATGTCGAGGGTGCCCTTGAGCATCTCGCTGTTGGATTGCTTCTTCTTGAGCATCAGTCTCTCCACTAGAAGTTCTATGGAAAGAGATAATATACCACTCGGACTTCTATGGGAAGAAATTTGTGAGAGTACTCTTGCAACCATTGGTCAACTGGCGACAACAGGGCAAATCACTCACTGAACATGAGTTGAACATGCTTCGGAAGGATAGGTATTGGGAAACGGGCTTCTAGGAAGTGAAAGAGAGCGTTTCCAGTTCGACTGCGAAATCACGTCCACGAACAAAATAGTGTGTCAACTGTGTGCAGAATTCATCCCGGCAACAGGATACTGAACAGAACCATCGACTGACTGTCGGTCTGCTGTTGGTCCGTTTTTTGCGGTCGATGTTGTCAGCGTCGGTGTGTCGCACGTGTGCCGGCCGATGCCCTGCTTGCCATGACTCACCGCCACTTTCGCGTCGTGTGGTAACCGAGGCAAAGGCGGTGTTGCCTAGGATACGTGCATCCCACGAATCTGCAACTCAATGATTCTCATGAGTCGCCTGAGGTCTGCTCGTCTCACGAAAGTGCTTGAAAAGGCGGGAGAGATGAGCGTTTACGAATCGGCTGCTCTACCAACTGAGCTACGTCGGCTTTTTGTTTACTTTGTTCAGTTTACCAAATGGCTTGAGGGCGGCTGCTGTACAAGTGCTGTACAAGCAATTTGCGCCTCAAGTCGCTTCATCGCTGCGGTCACAACTGCTGGCACTGTCTTGATGTAGCTGCGCTGAGTCGTGCTTACGTCCTCGTGTCTGAGTATGCCTGAATGACGATATCAGGGACTCCGAGTGGCATCAATGATAGAGCCGCGGCGCTGGTGATGCCATGCTGGGGTGCGAACTCAACCTTAATAGTCTTGATTTCGTATAAGCCGGTGTGCACGGTGATTTAAATTGGAAATGAATCTCCTAGTCCTACCGCCGATTTACGTTGCATGCAGCCGCGAGCAGGTGTGAAACTCGCTCCTCCATAACTACAAACCGCTCATATTCTCGGCCTTTAGTGTCTCCCATCGATACCCGTTCATTGCGATGCTGCATTCGGCTGGGCACCCGGACTCGCACGCTGGCGTGAATTTCGCGGACACCTGTCTTGGTAATAATGTTATGCACATTCGTTTTTGTGACTCCGCCTCCAGCCATGATTGTCAGGCGATTGTTCGCGACCTTGTTGAGCTTCGCAATAATTGCGGCCCCAGCTTCGACCGTCTGTTCGCCACCCGAGGTCAGCAATCGATCAACCCCAGCCGTAGCGATATCTTCCAGAGCGCGGTCCAGGTCATTGGTCATATCGAACGCGCGATGGAACGTCGCTTTAAGTGGGCGTGCGAGTTGAATTAACTCACGCGTTCGCTGTGTATCAATGTTTCCACGTTCTGTAAGAATGCCAAACACAATGCCGTCAGCACGAAGTTGCATGGCGGCCAGGACGTCTTGTTCCATAGCTTCGAATTCGTCTTCGCTGTAGCAGAAGTCGCCTCCGCGCGGGCGAATCATTACATAAAGTCCGATGGATATCCGGTCACGCACCGTCGCAATCAGCCCTGAACTCGGCGTGACTCCGCCTTCGAGGAGATTGCTGCAGAGTTCAACGCGGTGCGCCCCGCCCTTCTCCGCTGCTACCCCAGATTCAACGGAGTCGACGCAGATTTCGAGAATCACTGGATCAGTCATAAGAGACTGAATACCATGCAGCTGTCAGCATGTACAGCAGCCAGTCTGCTGCAGTGTATTTCCAGCAGACTGGGCTTCGGGTCAGAAGCTGTAGTGGAGACTCAGTTGTATTTGCCGTGCGCAAACCTACAGGTCTTTTGATATCCACGGTCCGGCTTACAATTGTACGGTCGCATCCGCCAGCAACGTGCTCACGTCGGTGAATCCCGGGTGTAGCAAATGATTCTCTCGGAGTGCTTCCTGTTTATGAGGTCTGGTCAAACCGATCTGTCGCAGCTTACTTTCGACAGCGGCGATTGAACGGTCTCTGGTGAGCCGAGAACGAGCGGTTACTGCCGTGCATGTGAGTATTCGGACAGAAACTGCGGGCTTGCCCATGTCCAGTCCTGCTTTGTGGCTCACTCTCTTGCAGTTTGATGGAGCAGGCCTGCTCGTGCTGCTCACGAATTCGCTCGCACTCGACCCCTATGCGCCGAGGATTATGAATGGCAGCTGCTCTCTCACCCGGCGGATTGCCCGCAACCGCTCCAATGTGTTACAAGCCAAGCATGCGTAAATGGATGCGAGATAAGCTCAAAGGGCGCAAGAAGAGCCAGGAGGAAGCTGGCGCTCGACCGGCGCCGCTACAACCAGCGTACTTTGAACCGGAAGCTGGATCCGAAGATACTGCGGAGGCCCGCGCGACGAAGCCCACTGCTGAGATCTCTGATGCTCCTGACTTGAGACAAAGAAGCGAGGCCGACTTGGACTCTGCTTCAGAGTCGGCGACTCCCGCCCAAACTGGAACAGGATCACAAGCGGCAAGCGTCGTTGGGCGGCCACGCCGGCGCCGAGGACGCGGAGGACGCGGACGGAGGCGTCCAACATCGGTGGCTTCAGCGGCTCCGAAATCCCCAACTGCTGAACCACAAACTGCTCCAACAGACGCAATCGCGGCATCTACACCGGCACCTACAGCGATTGCTTCGCATCGCCCCAGCAAGGGAACCGTCGTACTTGCCATCGGGCTACCCGGCTCCGGCAAAAGTTCATGGTTCAAGCGGAACAACATCAGTCCGCTCTCCAGCGACCTCGTTCGCTCTATCCTCTTCGACGATCCGAACGAGCAGCGCTTTCAGGACCTGGTCTTCTCGAATCTGCGGTCAATGCTTCGTGCCCGCCTGATCGCGCGCCGACCCATGAACTACGTCGATGCCACGAACCTCACTCCTCATGAGCGTAGCAGTTGGATCAAGCTTGCCAAGGATTCAGGATACGAAGCTCAGGCGCTTTACTTTGACGTTCCTCTCGATGTCTGCCTGGAACGCAATCAGCGCCGCCAACGTACCGTTTCAGAAGACATCATGCGTAAGATGGCCGCCAAGCTGAAGCCGCCAACGTTTGACGAAGGGTTCTCGAAGATCACTATGGTGCGGGTGAAGCAAAAAGAGTAGTCGGTCTTTGAATGGCGCTCACTTCAGATGCTTTAGCATTTCTTTGAATGCCTCTGTTCCCGATCCGCGAAGCAATTCATAAATCATCATCTCCGTCGATGAGATTACCGCTCCCGCCGACCGCATCCTCTCCAATCCAATGTTCCAATTCCACTCGGTTCTCGAACTGACTGCGTCAGAGGCAACATGCACGAGATAGCCTTTTCGCAGAGCGCCCAGTGCAGTCTGCGTAACACAGATGTGGCTCTCCATCCCGCATAGAAGAACTGTATTCCGCTGCCCAGGAATTGATTTCACCGCCGAACAGAATGCATCGCTCCCAAAACATGAGAATGCTTGCTTATCGATGGAGGGTTTTCCCATCAGCGACTGAATCTCTGGCACGGTCTGTCCCAGGCCGCGCGCATACTGTGTGCTGGAGATGATGGGCATGTCGAGAATCAATGCGAGTCGGATCAGTAGTTGCGCATTTTTCAGCAGCCGTTCCTTTTCGAAAATCGGCGGGAGCAATTTTTCCTGAATATCTATGACGATGAGTGCGCACTGCTCGGGCGTGATCATTTGCCCCGCTGCCGACTCGCGATCCGATGAAAGTGAATCAACAAGGCCGACTGGCATAACAGACGCTCCGTATGGATTTTATCCCTGCGGAGAGGATAGGCGCTGCGTCAGTATCCCTGCTGCTTATCGACTAACCCAAGCAAAGGCTCACCTTTAAAGTAGCGGCGGAGGTTTTCCGAAAACAACGAGTAGTGTCGCTCCCAGAGTCGTTGGTCCATTCCTGCCGTATGAGGCGTGATGAGCAGATTTTCTAGGTCCCACAGCGGAGAATCTGCCGGCAAAGGCTCTTTGTCGAACACATCAAGCGCGGCTCCGGCGATCTTCCGCTCGCGAAGGGCTTCGATCAGCGCAGTTTCATCGATCAGCGGACCGCGGCCTACGTTGACCAGAAATGCTGACGACTTCATTCTAGCCAACTGCTCGCGCCCAATCATGCCGTGGGTTGCCGGCGTGAGCGGCGGTGACAATACAACGTAGTCGGCCTGCGCCAGCAGATCCCCCAAGCGCGACGACGGTAGTTCCTGTTGAACCGACTCGGGCGGATTCTGCTCCGGGTGCTCACGCACAACCACAACACGCATGCCCATAGCGTATGCATGCCTTGCAACACTTCTGCCGATACTTCCGAACCCAACGAGCCCCAGTGTCGCGCCTGCAATGTCGAGAGGGCACGCGCCTCCGTTCCACAGGATCTCCTGTCCCCAAACGCGTTTTTGCTGAAACCGCACGGACTCCGGAATCCGCTTCGCTACCGCGAGTATCAGGGCCATGACGTGCTCGGCGACTCCTGGCCCGTGGACTTCTCGTGCATTGGTCAAAATCACATCACTTTTTACCAACTCAGGAAATATGAACTGATGCACAGCGGCGGCCGATGAATGAATCCAGCGAAGCTTGCGCGCAGCCGCGAACTGCTCGGGCCAGAGGGACTGCGAAAACAGGATTTCAGCATCAGCGAGGTCGCGTTCGATTCCCTCGTAGCTGGTCACCCTGGTGATCTCAAGTTGCGGAAATTCCTTCTGCAATTTTTCCCCGAACCACTCTGGGGCGATCCACAGATCGAGGCGGTGATGTGTGGCGATGAGGAGTTTTTTGCGCGGAGTTTCGGGAAATCGTGGCATCTCGTGATCAGATGATTTTCGAACGAAGATCGGTTCCGGTCATCTCTCCCGGTCCGCGTAGTCCCAACATGCCGAGAATCGTCGGCGAAATATCGCGCAGAGATCCGCCGGGCTTCAGCGTAAACTGCTTCGCGTCTTCCGCGACCACAATGAACGGCACCGGATTCGTAGTGTGGTAAGTGTGTGGACCGCCGCTAACGGGATCAATCATCATCTCGGCATTGCCATGGTCGGCTGTGATCAGCATGGCGCCTCCTTTGTTGCGAACCGCGAGTTCAATTCGGCCGAGACAGGCATCAACTGTTTCTACGGCTTTGATCGTTGGTTCCAGCTTGCCGGAATGGCCCACCATGTCGGCATTCGCAAAGTTCACGATCATCACGTCGAAAGTTCCGTCTTCGACCGCCTTCACCACCGTCTCCGAGATTCCAGCGGCGCTCATCTCCGGCTTTAGGTCATAGGTGGCCACTTTCGGTGACTGCACCAGCGCTCGGTCTTCCCCTGGAAAGGGCTGCTCGACACCGCCGTTGAAGAAGTAGGTGACGTGCGCGTACTTTTCGGTTTCCGCAACGCGCAGGTTGCGCATATTCATCTGCCCCATAACGTTGGCGAGAATGTTGTCCAGAGACTCTGGCGGGATGACAACCGGCAGGCTGAATTTCTTGTCGTACTGCGTC
>QHZW01000168.1 GCA_003224815.1 Acidobacteriota bacterium
TAACTGAATTGTAAATCTTCTCTGGATTTGAACGTAACAATATCGAAAACGAAAGTCACTAATGTGACTCTGCTTTCAACCCGTCCTGGCAGAAGCTGGAAGTGAATGGGCCCACCCAAGAGGCCTTGAGTGGGCCAGTCCAAGAAAAACTTACTGCAACGACGCCATGTCGATCACGAAACGGTATTTCACATCGCTCTTCAACAAACGTTCGTACGCTTGGTTGATGTCCTGAATCTTGATCAGCTCGATGTCCGAGGTGATGCCGTGCTCGGCGCAGAAATCGAGCATCTCCTGAGTTTCGCGGATACCGCCGATTGCAGAGCCAGCCAGACGGTGCCGCCCAAATAGCAAATTGAAGGCAGCTACCGGGGCGGGTTTCTCCGGCGCGCCGACGAGTGTCATAGTGCCGTCGAGCTTGAGCAGCGGCAGATACGCGTTGAGATCGTGCTCGGCCGAAGCGGTGTCGAGAATGAAATCGAAGCTGCCGGCATGCTTCAGCATTTCATCGGCGTTGGTGGAAATGATGACCTCGTCCACGCCCAGGCGCTTGGCGTCGGCGATTTTCTTCGGCGAGGTGCTGAAGAGAACCACGTGCGCGCCGAAAGCTTTGGCAAACTTCACGCCCATGTGACCGAGGCCGCCCAGGCCAACGATGCCGACCTTCTGGCCTTTGCCGACGTTCCAATGGCGCAGCGGAGAATAGGTCGTGATTCCGGCGCACAGGAGCGGAGCTGCGCCTGCGAGGTCGAGCTTGTCCGAGACGCGCAGCACAAATGCTTCACGCACCACAATGCTGCCCGAATATCCGCCGTAAGTTACGCCGCCGAGAATTTTGTCTTCGGCGTTGTAGGTGAGCGTGGGAAAGTTGACGCAGAATTGTTCCTCGCCCGCACGGCAGTTGACGCAGACGCCGCAGGAGCTGACCATGCAGCCGACGCCGACCGTGTCTCCTTCTTTGAACCTCGTTACCGAGTTGCCGGTTTTCGTGACACGGCCAATGATTTCGTGTCCGGGCACAATGGGATAAATGGTTGGCAGCGTGCTCTGCCATTCATTGCGAACCTGGTGCAGGTCGGAATGACAAACGCCGCAGTACTGGATTTGAACCTGCACATCGTCTGGGCGCAGGTCGCGCCGGGGGACTGAGAACGGCGCCAATCCTGAAGTGGCACTCTGCGCCGCATAGGCCTTCGCTTTGTAGGCAGCAGATTTGGGAGCTTGCGGTTCAGCGACTGGTGTTGCTACTCCACTCATATTGTCTCTCCTGAAATTACTTCGGGCTGGTTGTTGGAATGTTTACCGAAACGCAAAACGCGCCCGCATGCGGACGCTAATCGAATGAATGCCCGCTATAACGGATGAGCGGTTGGCGGTGAAGGACTCAAGGAAAAAGAAGTTCTGTAGTCCTCTCCCGTAAACGATCTTTCAGTTCATTGACGGCGATGATTTCTTCCGTTCAGTCCCCGATACCGGTGCTGCGCGCTGGCAAGTTTGTGGCATTTTTTCGCGAGGGCATCGCGGAGAAGAATAGCCCTAGGACTACCGAAGTTGCCACAACACCGACGGCCATCCACAGCTGCGGCTTTGCTGCCATGAGCAGGACAATGCCCAGAAAAATTCCGACGCGGATGCCAAGAGAGATTTTCAGAATCGGGTCGCGCACGTGACCGAGCAGTTCGGAGTTAATCGTTTTGGCGGCGGCGCAAGCCTGCCGGATGGCACGCAGGCGCCTGCCAGTTAATGCGCCAAACGGCGCAATAAGCAGAAGAGCTGCGATCGTCACTTTGGGCCATGCCATGCCCAATGCTGAGATCTGTTGGGCCAGGTAGATTCCAGAGACCAGGAGAAGAACCATGGAACTTATGGCAATCCAGCGGAGACCTGGGACGGGATCCATCCAGCGCTGGATTTCGCTCAAACTGGAAGCGTGCCTCAGGCGGAAAAGTGAGAGGGCTTCGAAGCTCAAAGTGGCGGAGAGGGCGAGCACTGCTGTGACGTGAACGAACAGTACGAACGAATAGAGCGTCATCTTTACCCCTTCTGATCAGCTGCAGAGTCCTACTACATTGCGAATAGCCAGGCGGTTCTCGACCGCTCTGATCATGTAATCGGCGACATCCGCGCGAGAAATTTTGAAACCGAAGAGAGGGAGATGGCCCTCGCGCAGACGGTACTTTCCGGTGAAAGGCTTATCGGTAAGCTGCGGCGGGCGCACCATCGTCCAGTCGAGATCGGACTGCGCGAAAATGCGCTCCATGGCGGACGTATCAGCGACGGTCCGCGGGAAGAACAGCCGCCCGAGAAAGTAAGCCGGTGGCATGATTGAGTTCTTGAACAGAAAAGCTACTGATTCGATGACAGCGCGCTTGACCTGAGCGCGGCGCATGGCGGCTGTGAGCGCGACGGCAAATCGCTGAAGCAGATTCGCATCAGGTTTTGCTATAGGAACGCGGGGCCCGAACGCTGACAAAACAGCGTCGTGACCGCAAATCGCGTTTTCCAGGTCGGAGCTGTTGAGAAGGTCGCCTCGCTCAATCATGATGTGCTTGAGAAATGGCTTGAGTCGGTCGGGAGAGCGGACCAATGCAGTAACCGAATGGCCGCGTTCGAGCGCTTGCCGAATGATTTCGAGTCCCGTGCCACCGGTCGCGCCTAAGACAACTAACTTCATGGGAGCACTTTCCAGTTCGAATTCATATTCGATATAGATAACTCTAACCAATAAAGGATGCTAGAATTTTTTGCGCTTGCCGAGAACAAGGAAACGTCCATATAGGTCAGTCGCGCGGGAACGCCAGGCGGGCGACACCCGACGCCGGATCGTTGAAGCTACTCGGCGCCTGTTGCAGAGCCAAGGGTATGCCGGAATGACTATCGAAGCCATTGCGCGACGGGCACAGGTTTCCGCGCAGACCGTATTCGCCGTTTTCAAATCGAAGACCGGAATTCTTACCGCGCTCCTTGATGAAACGGCGTTCAGTTCGGAATACGAGGATGCTGTACAGCGAGCCTTGAGCGCGACTGATCCGGAAACGCGCCTACGGCTGGCCGCCCCTATTGCCAGGCAGATTCACGACGCGCAAAACGCAACTTTCGATCTACTGCGCGGAGCGGGCGTGGTTGCGCCCGAGTTGGCAAAGCTCGAGCGGCAACGAGAGGGCCTGCGGTACGAGAGACAGGAAAGAATGATCATTTCTCTTCGCGACGCAGGCAGACTTCGGCCGGAACTTGAGTACGGAACTGCGCGGGATATTTTCTGGATGCTGACTGGCGGGGATGTCTATCGAATGCTGGTACGTGAGCGCGGGTGGCCTTCCCAGAAATATCAGGACTGGCTGGCGGATACGCTGGTGCGCTCGCTGTTGAGGCTAGCGAGACCCAGTCGATTGAGAAGTCGCCGCTCCAAATAGCAACTACACGTGGATTTCGTTCGGATCATTGCCTCCTCGGCTCCGGGGCTGAATTGATTATTGTCCCTAGGGGGCGGCATTGATCACCGCCGTGTAAGTGATTTAATATGAGCGGATTAAATAGTATTATCCGCAAACGTTTGTGACATCAAAATGACATATTGACATCACATACCGCTCCGGCGTAAGCTATTGACATGAGCCGAACTGCTTTCACTCTGCGAATTGAAACTGAGGAACGTAACGCGCTGAAAAACCTCAGCAAAATCGAAGGCCGTCCTGTCAATCAACTGCTGATTGAGGCCATCAGAATCTACCTTGGTCAGCGGGGCCGCAGGGAACGCACTCTGGAAGCGAATTTGAAGAGTCTCAGAGATTATCGGAAGAAAGACCCCGGGTTCAGGCGTGCGATCGCGGCGTTCGTGGACGCGGAAGCCACCGTGAGCGATCCACTTGAGGGGCAGCCGATCGAAGGTGACGAGGACAGCAACTCTCCGACACCGGCTGGACCGGTCCAAAGCAAGGTTCGTGAGGTAATAGGTGCCTGACTGGGACGAAGATAGTCCCCAGTTAAGACAGAACCTCACGCGCGTCCTGGAAGAAATCGCCCGTAACGCCGACGAGCGCAAACCTCCCACCGTGGAGATGGCAAGGCACTGGCAGACCCTCTTCATGCAGGGGCTGAAGCCATCCAATCCTAGATACATCGGTGCGTTCCGCGGAGAATCGGGGCTCAAGAAAACCAGAGTCAAAATTGGCAGTCATTGGGGCGTGCCTCCGGCGAAGGTCGCCGAGGAGTTGCATGAGTTCCAACAAAAGCTTCAAGCGGCAGTGACCCAGCTTGACAAATTATTGCCCGTTGATAGCGAACTGGACACGGACGAACTTGCGGCTGTAACAGATCTTTGCGCATGGGCGCATGCGGAGTGGGTACGAATCCACCCATTCGCAAATGGCAACGGCCGCACGGCCCGGCTATGGGCAAATTTTCTCGCCATGCGATATGGACTGCCGCCGTTCGTGAGGCTGCGTCCACGCCCTGATGATGGTTATGGAGACGCGGGTACCCAGGCAATGAAAGGTGACTGGGAAGCGACCGCGATTGTCTTTCGCCGAATGCTAAAACGCTTTTTGGACGAAATGAAAGAATAGGACGGGCTGTCTCTCGCGTGTGTCGCAACCTTGTCGGACAGGAATGTCCGACCCCCCACGGCCTTACTTTACCCCGTCTGCTTGTTCGTGAGCGTGATAGCTCGAGCGGACGAGGGGGCCGGACTCCACGTGGCGGAAACCGAGGCGCAGGGCTTCCTCTTTCAGATAGGCAAATTCTTCGGGCGTGTAGAAGCGTGCGATTGGCAAGTGATCGCGGGATGGGCGCAGGTATTGGCCAACCGTCAGGATGTCAACTTTACGTTCGGCGAGATCGCGGAAGACATCAACTAGTTCGGTCATGGTTTCACCCAAGCCAACCATCAGGCCAGACTTCGTAACCATACCAGGTGAAAACTTCTTTGCGTTTTCGAGCAGTCGCAGCGTGCGCTCATAACGCGCTCCCGACCGCACCGCACGATAAAGCCGGGGAACAGATTCGGTGTTGTGGTTCAGAACATTGGGTTGTGCATCGAGCACGATCTGGAGTGCTTCATCGATCCCCTGAAAATCAGGAATCAGAACTTCTACGCGGCAATCCGGCGCGACGCGGCGCACCTCGCGAATCGTCTCCGCAAAAATCTTTGCGCCGCCAATGTTGTCGTCGTCCCGATTTACGCTGGTAATGACGGCGTGTTTCAAGCCCAGAGTCGCGACGGCTTCGGCGACGCGTCTCGGCTCATCCCAATCGAGCGGCTGAGGACGCCCTTTCGGCACGGCGCAGAAGCCACAGCGGCGCGTGCAGATGTCCCCTAGAAGCATGAACGTTGCTGTGCGGTGGTTCCAGCACTCGCCGATATTTGGGCATTGCGCCGACTCGCAAACTGTATGCAACCCGAGCCCGCGCGCAAGTTTTTTCAACTGGTGGAAGTTCTCTCCCACCGGTGCCTTGGTCCGCAACCACGAGGGTTTCGGCTGTTTTACCGGAGGACCCACATCAATCTGAATCAGCTGCTGCGAGCTGGCCATGTGATTTTTATTTTACAGGTTAGGCGCAGATCATGTGGAGTTGGGCGCGTTATTATAATGTTTGCAGTGCTTTGGCTTCAGCGGTTCCCGCTGGCTGTCGTCGTGATGCTGACATGACCTTTTCTGTTCGTGGTATCGCGTGGACCGCATTCGCCGTCGCTGTTGCGGTGCTGGTTGCTTGCAGCGTCTTCGTTTTTCGCGCCGCCAACCGGCTGTCATCCAGTGAAGCCGCGGTTGGCCACACCCGCGAGGTCGCCACGCTTCTCGAAAACATAGCGGGGGAGATTTTTCGGGCCAGCAACTCTGCTCAGAATTTCGTTCTCACCGGCGATAGGGAACTCCTCGGCGGATACGATAGCGCAGTCAACCAGATCCCAAATGACTTGCGGCAACTTCGGGTCTTGACCTCGGAAAATCGGGAACGGAATCAGCAGATCGATTCGTTGCAGGCCGATATTCAAAGCGAACTCGCTCTCATCGCCGGGTTCATTCAATCGCATCGAAAAGGAACGTCCAACATTGATGCCGATGCCCAAATGGCGCGAGATACCGCCGTTGTCCAGGACCGCATTGAAGCGCAGCTGCAGCAGATCCAGGAGGAAGAGGGCCAACTACTAAGTGCGCGCCAGGCTGCCTCGCGCAATAACTACCGCCATACTCTCATCCTGATTGCTATCTCGGTGCTGGTTGCGCTGGGGCTGCTGGCGGCGCACGCGAGATCGTGAACGCATTTTTTGCCTCATCCACTGTAGGCTTCGGAATTTTGGATTCGCAGCTCCGCTACACGCGCGTTAACGATGTACTGCCACGCATGGCCGCCTTGCAACCTGAGGACCTGCTGGGCAAATCGGTTCCTGAAGTGTTCGGGATTCGTGGTAGCCGGACAGAAACTGTTTTGCGCAACCTTCTGCGCACAGGAACGCCTTTGCTCGACCGCGAGGTTTCCACCGAATTGCCCCGCAAGCCTGGTCAGGTTCGCCATTGGCTGGTCAACTACTTTCCGATTCCAGGTGAAACCGGCGCCTTCACCCAGGTTGGCATCATCACCGTAGATGTCACCGCGCGCCGCAATGCGGAGGAGGCATTACGGAAATTGAGCGGCCGATTACTCGGCATTCAAGATCAGGAGCGGCGCCGTATTGCCCGAGAATTACACGACAGCCTGGGGCAATATCTCGCCGGACTAAAGATCGCGCTCGAATTGCTGGGCGGTTCCCCGTCTCCTGAAAAAAACACCGAGTTGCTCGCGGAATGCAGGGACATTCTTGAGAAATCCATTACCGAGACTCGCACTCTCTCGCACCTGCTGCATCCGCCCCTGCTCGATGAGGCTGGTTTCGCTTCCGCCGCGAGTTGGTTCGTAAACGGCTTTTCACAACGCAGTGGGATTCCGGTCTCCCTCGACCTGCCGCCCGATATGCCGCGGCTGTCCGAGTCCGTGGAAATTGCACTTTTCCGTATTCTTCAGGAAAGCTTGACGAATGTGCATCGCCACTCGCAAGCGCCCTCCGCAGAGATCAAGGTCGAAAGCGACGCTGAGCAGATCACCATGGAAATTACGGATCATGGCCGGGGCATGCCTGCCCGCGTTCTACAGCAACTGCAGGGTGACGGTACGAAACTCGGCGTCGGACTGGCGGGCATGCGGGAACGCGTGCACGAACTCGGCGGCAGTTTCGAAGTTACTTCCAACCAAGGCGGCACGACAATCCGGGCCAGCATCCCCTTGGCGGTTCGTGAGGAATCACAAACCGCTGGCGCGACCGCTTTGGGATAACAAGAAGGTCTAGCGCAACCCTTGGTTAATGGCGGAAGTGGCGAACGCCAGTAAAGATCATGGCCAGGCCGAGCCGGTCGGCAGCCTCAATCACTTCCTGATCTCGTACCGAGCCGCCGGGCTGAATGATGGCCGTAGCTCCAGCTTTGGCAATCTCTTCAACGCCATCAGGAAAGGGGAAGAATGCGTCAGAGGCGGCCACGGTGCCTTTTAGCGGCAGCACAGCTTTTTCGGCCCCGATGCGGCAGGAGTCCACACGGCTCATCTGGCCCGCGCCGACCCCGACCGTCTGTCCATCGCGGGAATAAAGGATCGCGTTCGATTTAACGTGCTTGCAAACCTTCCAGGCAAACAGCAGCGCGCGTTTTTCTTCCGGCGTGGGCTGGCGCTTGGTCACAACTTTGATATCGGCACCGCTGAGCTGATGCAGGTCTGCATCCTGGACCAGCATGCCTCCGGAGACGTTCTTTAGTACCCAGTCTTGCGGGCTGTTCGTAATCTCAACCAGGCGGAGATTCTTTTTGGCGGCAAATTTTTCCAGAGCGCCCTTTTCGAACGAGGGCGCCGCGATAACTTCCAGAAACAACTTTGCCATTTCTTCCGCCGCCGCCGCATCCACCGGCCGGTTCACGCCGATGACTCCACCGAAGGCTGAAACCGGATCACATTCGAGCGCCCGCTTGTAGGCTTCGGCCAGCGTCTTGCCGGTCGCCGTTCCAGATGGGTTCGTGTGCTTGATGATCGCGCAGACTGGCTCTTCGAATTCCTGCGCCAACTCCCACGCGGCTTGAAGATCAACGATGTTGTTGTAAGAAAGCTCTTTGCCTTGTACCTGCCGGGCATTGGCCACGCCAGTGCCGGATCCGTCCGAGTACATTGCTGCTTTCTGGTGAGGATTTTCGCCATAGCGAAGATCGGTCAATTTGGTGAATGAGATCCGAAGTTTTTCCGGAAAGCCTTCTACGGGCTTGAGGCCAAAGCTTCCATTCGCGCTGACTCGCTCCAGCGTGGATGAAATTGCTGAATCGTAAGCAGCCGTAGTGGCGAACGCTTTCTGCGCCAGACGCCACTTGGTCTCAGAGGAAACCGCGCCGCCAGAGTTCGACATTTCTTCCGCGAGCGCGTCATAGTCGGATGGAGAAGTGACGACGGCGACATCGTTAAAATTCTTCGCTGCCGAACGGATCATTGAAGGCCCGCCGATATCAATATTTTCGATCAACTCTTCCAAATGCACCCCGGGCTTGGCGGCCGTCTTCTCAAATGCGTAGAGATTTACGACGACCATGTCGATCGGCTGAATGCCGTGTTCGGCC
>QHZW01000169.1 GCA_003224815.1 Acidobacteriota bacterium
TGAGTGCCGCGGTCCGCGGGGGCTTGCTTGAAATTGATAACTCCGCGATGTTCGAACATTTGATCAGCTGAGGCCCAGGCGATGTACTCTCCGGGCTTGCGATCAGTAACCTCGATGCGTGATTCGAAATCAAGGCGGCCAGGCTTGCCTATTGCTAGCCGCAGACGCCCGTCGCCACGACTCTCCAAGTGAATCCCATGCAAGAAACGGTTCCAATTCTGGGCATCGCTTAAGAAGTCATATATTTCCTGAGGACGTTTTACGATGGTGAAGCCCACTCGAACTCGGCCCTGGTATGGGCGACGGATGTCGGCAATACCGGAGTAGATCAGGTAGCCACCACCGCCAGCCAACACCGTTCCCATCCAGCCACGACGCCAGAGGCCAATGCCCGCCAACGCGGCGCCCGCCGCCAAAGTTAGTGTTGTTTCCAATTGCGATGTTGCAGGACGACGCGAGAATTCCTTCTCGCCATGTTGTGGAGCAAAATTGGTTGTAATGGTCATAGCGTCACCGGTCTCAATTTCGGAATTTGATTGTTCTTTTTGGCCGCTCGCTTATCAAGGGTCGTCAGCCAAGACTCGGTTATGGAAGTTGCGCTCTCGGCGCCCTTCTTACTGGCGGTATCTGTACCCTCCACTTGCGGCATGATCTGGTTCGTCCAGCGCAGCGCCAGCGAGCTAAGACCCGGGAACACGGCGTGCGCCTTGATGGCAACTTTCGCGGGAAGCGAAACGATGAGTTCGGCACGGCCGTATTCGCATGCAGTCACAATCTGACGAGCGGCACGGTCCGCATTGATGGAGAGGCCGGGCGTGGCATCGCTCACCAGAAACCACGTGTACTCAGCTTCATGTTTTCCCTTGAAATCGGCGTTGCGCGGGCTTCCCGTGCGCATCAGCCCCGGAAAGACCGTGGTCACGAAGACATTGTCTTTTGCCAATTCCGTGCGCAAACCCTCGGACCATCCCGCCATCGCAAACTTCCCAGCGCAGTATGGAAGTAAATGAGGGACACTGATTTTGCCGCCAATAGAGGAAATATTGACGATGCGTCCACTCAGGCGTTGCCGCATCGACGGGAGCACCGCCAACGTTGCATACAACGGCGCCCAGAAAAAAATATTTAATGCTTCGCGATAATCCTCTACGGTCATCGCGTCCATCGGGCCGACGGCAATTGTCCCGGCGTTGTTGACAAGGATGTCGATTTCTCCCAATTGCTGACGTACATCGACAACCGCCTGCTGCACCTCGGTCTGATTCCGAACATCGCAGGCCCTAACGAACACCGTCCCGTGTCCAGCAAGTAATTGCCGGGCGCGCTCGAGTTCCTCGGGATCGCGGGCCAGCAAGGCAACCTTCGCGCCACGTTTGAGGAACTCACGTGCCATGGCAAGGCCCAGGCCACGCGATCCGCCGGTGATCAAGATCACCCGGCCTGCCGGATCGAATCGCCATGCCTGTCGCACTCCCCAGTACGCGAGTGCTAGTCCGGTCGCCGCGCCGGCGCCAAGTGCGAGGGTGCCGCCGCCGATGACAGCTCCGCCAAACAACAACCTTCGAGCAAGAGCACGGGTTAATTTCGACATTGGATTTGCCCCTCGATTTCGCACCTGGAAGCTGTCTTTTGTGAGTAGGCCAGCTTCCCGAGTTTGTAGCCAGGGACTGGAATTCTCCGGCCGCCAGAATTGGTGCGAGATGCAAACTCACATGAGATGCAGGAAACGGCCAGCCTTTACAGATAGGCTAAACAGCTGCTGAAAAATATTTTGATCTGCTAGGGCGGGAGCGCTTTCCATTCAGGTGGCTTTCGAGTTGAGTGCAACCACAGCTTTGGATTTTGACGTTTGCCTCCGAAGGATCTGCTCGTATAACTCCATGTAGTCTTGTGCCATCCGTTCCGCGGCCCCATCGAAGGACTCCTGCGGGCTGACCCCATCGACATCTTTGGATAGTAAAGCGGCATTTCCGCCGGAGGCGGCACAGCGATAAACTCCCCTCCCGCCAGGTTTTCTGTGAAGCGAAATCGGAGCGGGACACACGGATTCATCGCAGCCAACGCTGGAGAGAATCAGATTCTCGTTGAATGGAGTTTCCAGCACTCGCGCATAAGACGTTACCTTTGTGTTCTGTCCTCTACTGCTTCGGTACTCTTTGAAACATGTCCGGCTTTGCGTATTTTCTTCGCAATATGAAGGTCTCCATGCTGTTGATGCTTTTGACGTTCGGTGTAGTCGTCCAGCCGAATGTCTGCTTCGCGCAAGATGAGCCCATCGTCAATACACGCAAGAGTCGTCAACAAAGTTACGCCCTTATATCCGCCGTTGGTCCGCACCATGAACCTGAGCGGAACGGTGAAGCTGGAAGTACTAGTACAGGCGAGTGGAACCGTTAAGTCCATAGAAGTGAGAGGCGGCAGTCCCTTGCTAACGCAATCGGCACAAACCGCGGTCCACGCATGGAAGTGGGAGAAGGCCGAGCATGAGAGCACGGAACTCATTGAATTTCATTTTCATCCATGACCGCCACCGACATTGTTCACGTTCACTCGATTCTCACTTGACGCAAGCTTGCTGCTGTTACTAGAAAACCTGCGAACCGAGCGCCCTCGTCCCCGCCAGCCTTCTTTTACTCGTATACCTTAAAGACCCTATTACTTCGGACAGGCACCAAGGATATCTAGAACGCGTGGCAAGCCGTTCGCGAAAATGTAAGACGGGCTGCTAGAGTGGCCGGAGGACTTCAATGCGAATGCAGTATTTGCTGGCCATTGTATTAGTCGCGACCGCTGTGCACGCGAAAGAACCCAAGCACTTCCAGAGCGGCAAGCTGCTGAAAATGCAATCTGTGAAATGCGGAACCGATGCCAAGAAAAAGCATTGCCGGAGAGATGCTGGGCACAGATTCTTCGCACATGAAAACCCACGAATTGCTGTGTCAGGAGTATGTGCTGCAAACCGAGAACGTGACCTACACAATCCGCCCCAAAGACGAGAAGCATCCGGTGCTACTTCCCATCGGCGAAGTGGCTCAGTTCCGCCTCGATAAGGACAAGTTGCGGCTGCGCATCGAGGACATGGACGACAAAGAGCGGGAGTACGAAGTTATTGCCATGACTCCCAATGACGCCACAGCATCAAGTAGTAGTTCTGCTACGCCTAAGCTCGCGCAGCGGTAATCCATCTAACCGATGGCAGCGTGCTGCTGACGGAAATGTGAACCTGAATAGCCGCAATGGCAAACGGCAGCTATTCCCAGCTGCCTAGCGTGCTTTGCACCCTGATCACGGTATGATACTTTCGCTAAGTTTTCTTGTTGCCCGGAGTGGAGTCTCGCTCACTTGCAGTTTGGAATTAAGCAGCCTTCTTTCGATTCGCCTTCACCTTCGCCCACCTTGCCCGCTGTGCCGCTGCAATTTTCCGGCGGGCTGCTGCCGACATGGTGCGCTTCGCTGGAGATGATCCAGTTTTTCCGGCTGAACCAGCCCATTCCAGAAAAGCCGTCGCCCGAAGGCGTGGTCGAAATCAATCGTCCTTCCGACTGGCAGCGTGCCGCCCTACATTGCGAATGCGGCTGCTCTGAGATCGACCTCGCCGAAGTAGTCGGCTGGTGCTTACATTGCGACCACGTTTATGCAACATACAACCCGGAAATTGAAAATCGACACTTCGCATACCATTGCCCCGGAGCCCCTTTACAATAATGATGAGATCGCGGGTACTATCCTGCCCTTGCCGAAGATGTACGGACCCGGCCAAAATGCGGATTTTGCGAGCGTGTCCGCCGAAACTTGGGTACCGTAGCTGTCGGTTATGAGGAAGGGCTGAGCCGAACGGTTGCGAGTATTAATGGCTGGCCCTGTCTTAGCTCATCTTGTCCCCTTTTTGAGTGACGACGCCCTTTCCGACGCCCAAGCCTTTGAGGACCTTGGCGCAATCGCCGGTTTCTAAAAATCTGCGCTGAACTTAGGCGGACTAGAGAGGGACCTGAATCTCTGGTTATCAGATCAAAAGCCCATTTCTTTGAGGTTTTCGACCGTAAAATTCCGCTTGCAAATACAGGAAAAACTAAAGGAGTCCCACTGCCTGCGGGCATCTTAATTACTAAATTCGACCTTCTCCAGCTGGTCGAAAGAACCCTGCCGACGACGCGTTGTGAAATGCGTGCCCCAGTCGGTGGGGTTCTCTTGCTAGGTTTTATTGCTGATCAGTAGGCCCTCTCGCGGGTACGTGACTGCCGAGGGCCTATTTCTCGTTTTTCAGGCGGCTTGCCTCGCGTCGGCGTTACGGTAATAGGTCTAAAGCGTACCAACAATCCTAACTATAGTTGCGCCTAGCACAAGAATTTACCCACAACTTGTATTTGATCTCGATTTCAAGCTTTCGTAGGAAAACTGACGCGGTTCCGCCCTGTAGAGTTTATATCGGGCTGGCCGATTCGAGGTAGAGTACTCACACTTTTTTCCATTCCGTCAGCGACATCAATTCGTCCAGAATTTCCTGCAATCTTTGCAGCCGACGCTCTTGATCCGCGGCGGCACCGTAACTTTTGTTACCGCGCTGCACGTACAGGAGGTTCGCTTCCCGAATTTGTGCTATTTCCTCGCGCAGCTTTGCAATGCGTTCTTTGAAGGGCTGCTGCATGATCTCAGGCTACCAGAGCGCATTTGGTGGATCACAACCGGGAGCGTTGGTGATGGCAAACGTGCGTGCAACGGGTGATTCGCAATGGCATATCGTATTTGGAGACGTACAGTCCGCCCTGATGACCGCACCACTAAGAAACCGATGGGCTGCTGGTAGATCGGGAATCCATGCACCGCAAATACGCTTTGATGGCCGCGCAGAACGCGAAGAATACGAGCGGTTATTCAAGCATCCGGCAAGAGTATTGCAAGATCGACTTGTGCGGCACGGGCGCACGGATCGGACGGGCCAGCATGTTATCCAGAGTGGGGGAAAAAATGACCAGAAATAAGCCAAGAGCACAGGTTGTTGTATCAGGCCAGAGTTCTAAGCTGCGGCAAAGAGAAGAGATATTACTTCGCGCACAAGAAATCTTGAACCACACAGGACTTTCAGCAGACACATGAGAAGTTGTAAGTCACATTCTGATTAAGACAAGGCAGAGTCCAGCATCGGGGCCGGGACGCGACGCAGGGAGTCTTTAGCGGATCGTTCCGGTCAAAGCAGGCTTATTGAAGCTGTAGCACGCAAGAAAACACGGTTGAGCCGAAAAACATCAGGGAACCCAGAAGAGTAAGCCTTTTATCTAGACGCGCCTGCTTTTCACTCAGCAGCCGGTTAATTTCTTTGACCGATTCCATCACTTGTCTTCCAAAGCGGCTAAGCGTGAAGCCTCGTTTTAGCGGGTCGCTCAACCATTAGACGGCTTTCGTACCCACAACACAAAAACGCCAGAGCGAAAGAACTTTTCACTCCGGCTATTTTGTGACTTCAAGCTTACGTATTAGCGCCCATCCAAGCAGCCTTTTTGGCCTGAGCTGTTCGAGTAGCCCGTACCCGCGTTGTAGGCCGCGTTCGACCACTCGCCTTGAATCTTCCACTTGCTGCGGTTGCTGAAAGTGACCAGTGGAACATTAAACGTCCAAGCGCATTTGTCGCCATTTTCCTCTCCGCTGGCATCGAACCATCCTAGACCCGTGGGGTCAGTTCGGGCCTCGGAGAGCTCGTGACCGCTAACATTGGACAGCGCCGCCAGTCCCTGCGAATGTAGACCGGATGTGTCCTCGGGATCGAAGCCCGGATCACCATCCAAGTTCCAGAAAAACGCGAACTGCACGGGCGTCAAGCCGCAGGAGCCCCAGCTGTGATACGCACAGTAGCCTGCATGTCCACGAGGTAAATCTACATAGACGGGGTAATATCCGTTTGCGAGGGGATTAGTGATTTTCCTGCAAACCTCAGCCAAAATCGTGGAAGTTTTTGCTCCGCTCCCGGCAGCCGAGAGATCGATAACGTCACTGCCCAGAGTGTTACTCGGCCCCACTTGTCCGTTACTCCCGCTGTACTCATCGGATGTTTTTGAATAATTCGAGCCACTGAAGCCGGTGTACCACGACGTGAGCCCGGTGATCTTGTCGCTAGCAAAACCGCTGTTGCCCCAGCTCTGCCCCCAATAGATGACCTGCACGCCCTTCGCCCAGTGAATGCCCATAGCCGGTGGGCCGCCCTCGGGTCTCTTGGCGTTCTCGTTCTGGGCTAGAGCAACTGCCGAGAGAACTACTACGGCAAGAACAACGGTCGGGAAAAGATAATTCTTCATTGAATCTCCTACGAGTGAAATTGTGCATTCGGGAACAACACGTGGGACAACCGCAACGGAAGAAAACAGGTGCTTCGGCAGGAACGCATTCTACCACTTCTCTCCCTTTCCTTGACGAAACGAAACGGCGGACGGTAGAGAAACACTACTGTCGCAGAACGAGACTGTCAACGAATAAGTCGAGGCATTCCGGGCTACCAGCTTGCGTTTTGAGCCTGCGAGAGTTTCGAGCCATGCCGCACGATGGGCCGCGACTCCCATTCATCTGGGGACTTCTCCCATGCTTCGTTGCGTGGCCCGTAAGGGTCTTTGCAAACGACTCTGAACCGCTTTGTTTTCAATGGGTCAATTTTCGACTGACGGTGGTTCGCCCGGTATACCTTATGGGCTAGCAACAACTATTCGGTGGGCGTCAGTGTCACGGTCGATCGATATTTCAACCTCTATAGCGATTTCCGATATTCGATGAGTGGCATACCAAAAAATGTCAGAGCTGATTAGCCTCTCAGGTCAAACCAATGTCAGGAAGAATTCCCCATTCTTTGAGCAGCCATTCCGGTACGTAACAGCGATGATTGTTACGCTCACACCAACTTCGGAGCTGATTCGAGCCGAGATAGGTTTCCTTGGTGAGGCCCAAACGTAAAGCTACCGTTTCAAACTCGGTTGCGACTGGGGGAGGAACTGACTGCGACTTCCCCCAATTCGGATTCCCTTTTCGTTTACGAACCATGCATTGGCCGGGCATAATCATACGCCCTCACTCCGGGCGGGATGGTGCGTTGAAAGCCTAAACTTTACGATCAACATGACCCGTTTCCCGCACGCGTGCCGCCGGTTTCGATAACTCTGCCCTGCGAAGACATTCGATATGGAGTTCTTCCCATCGGCGCACGCGTAGCATTAGGGCGTGGTTTTTACACACCTACTGAGTGGTAATACCCGGTGAACTGTATGGACGGCGAGGTCAGAGTGGCGTCCCATTAGCGTATGGGATACGCCGAATTACGCCACATTCCTCGTTCTGAGTTGCTGGATGCCATGAAGGAGTCTCTGCGCAAATTGAGTAGTCTCAAGTTGCTCAGTCCGGATGATCTGGCCATCCTTCCCTTAAAGCGTAATCTCAAGGCCCAAATAGCTGAACTGGAGCGGGATTTATAAACACCACGAGGCGCCACTAACCCCTTTATTTCCCCTGCGCTGCTTTAATCTCATCGAGCCTGTTTTCTTTGGCTGCTGCTCTCTGCCTGTTCCTAACTTCAACGATTGCTAAACCTATCAGCCGCATCGCAGCCGAGTGTTCGATCAGAGCACGGCTTCGTTCGGCGAGTGATTTTCGAACCGATTTTGAACCAACAATTGCATGTGCTGCCACCGTTCTGTCGTTTTGTGTGAATCGATGCGTCGTGTATGGCCCTCGGACTAGGAGCGTGATCCGAACTTTCCCGCGCCTTGCTATCCAGAGCTATCTGGCGGGGAACCCTGTTGTATCCGCTGGTTTTTCTCGTCCAACATGCGGCTGATCTCGTTTACTAATTTCAGCAGCCTTTCGGGGTCTTGCTCGACCGCAGCCTGCTCGCACAACTGCAACCAAGGTTCTTTCGTTTTGTCGTTCATTTGAAACCTCGTACCTGAAGCCTGTTCAAATCCGCTCGATTGGGTTTGCTACAACAAGCGAAGGTTTTTTCGTCCTCGCCGTCGCTGGTTGACTCTCTTCAACTTCCAATTTTTCTTCGGCGATCTTCTTCATGAGTTCTGCTACCGGAATCTGCTCGAAGTGCGTTTTTTGCGTTCTGCGCATAGGCTTCTACGCCGCCAACTCCTCAACCGTAGCAGTCCGGAAGCGATACGGGTCACCTCTTTTAGCCATCGCGCATTTCTTTATGCCCTGCAAAATGGCTGATTTACGGGTGATTTGTCGCCACGTTCCATAGGAGCTGTGGGGTCTGGAACATGCTGCTTGACATGCGCTCGCTTTAGCGTATGGTTAGCAACACCTTAGTTAAGCGTTAAGTTGCGTTTAGGAGATGCTTATGGCTGTTCCGCCAAAAAAATGCCCATGAACTTCGGCACGATGTCGCAGGGCGACGTACCGCAAGGGAGAAACGGAAAACACAAGGCCATCGTTACGAGACTTCTTTCCGATCTCGACCAACTGCCAAAAGGTATTGCTCTCAAAATCCCATTGTCTGAACTGGCGGACGGCATCGAGAATGTACGATCAGCTTTGAATCGCGCAACCCGAAAGGGTGATCGCAACGTAGCGACTGCAACTGACGCAGCTTTTTTGTATGTGTGGAATAAAGGCTGAACGGGAGGACGCAAGATGTCAACCCAAAAGAAACTGCTCTGCATAGATGACGAAGAAAACGGCCTCAAATTGCGCAAATTGCTCTTCGAGCGCGAAGGGCATCAAGTCCTTACGGCAGCAGATGGCCCGAGAAGCGCCAACCAAACGCCAGCATAGCGGGCAATTTCTTCTCGCCAGCTTTGTCCGCGAGGTTTCTTGGCCCTGCCCTTCATTCAATGGAGATGTGCGAGTCTGTTTGTAAAGTCTCGACGCACGGCTCTCGATGCGTCGCTTTAGTCGGAAGCGCGACTATTAGGTGTCGATAATCCCTCCGCCCGCTGAGCATCGTTAGGCGACCATATCCCTAAGGAAGTGGTATTCCTCAAGCAGTTCGGCAGAAACAGGAGGAGAGTCTGTCTTTGATTCCAGCGGCCGGGCGTCCATCTGAGATAGTGTCGGGTTGTCGCGTACCAATTGCTCTATGCGTTCTTCGATCTGGTTACGTTCCTCATCAGTCAGCGAATTCCTAAACTCAGCCCGTTCCGCATTCGCTGGCTTTTGCTTTTCTCTGGCCCACTCACGCATGGCCGGATCATCATCTTTGCGATCCGCGTTGATTCCAGCCTGCTGAATGTTCATCCGTTTCCGTGCTTCATCGAGTTTCGCTCTCAGAGCCTCATCCATATTTTCTCCCGGCAATGGTACTTAACTACAAGTGAGCTGTTCCAGTTCTTTACTTTGATGTGCCCCGCCGCACAACTTCGATTGACCTTGCGAAATGAACTGCTCCTCAACCCACTGTATCGCGTCGGCAACTCAAGAACCCGTCGTGAGTTGACAGATTAACCATTGTAGACTGCCAAACAATCGCGCTAAATTCATTGCACTCAGGGCAACTCGGCCAACAAGGAAGTGATTTTCCGTCGGAAGTTGTGCTGGGTTGTACTAGGTTGATGGCATGGCGTCGCCTTCAGGAATCTGAGCCCATGAAAGCAGCGGCAGCGCGTAGACTATCCGAATATGCGCAAGCGCTTAATCACGCCGAGTCCTCAGGATACTGGGGCTCGCAACCAAGACTCGCTTGACCTCGACCGTGTGGCCTCGGTCGAGGTTACGTCGGAAGAAAAGGAATATCCGGTGGAGTCTGCATTGCTATCGCGAGGAAAGGGTTGGCGTGCAGCCAGTCCGGGCACTCAAACGATCCGACTGCTCTTCGACCAGCCGCAAAGGCTTAGACGCATCTCGCTAGCCTTTGAGGAAAACGAAATAAAGCGCACACAAGAGTTTGTGCTGCGATGGTCTTCGGATGACGGACGCTCGTTTCGAGAAATTGTGCGTCAGCAGTGGAATTTCAGCCCACCTGATACCGCAAGCGAGGTTGAGGTATATCAAGTTGAAATCCCGAATGTCACGATTCTTGAATTGGTCGTTGTGCCTGACATCAGTCGAGGAGCGACTCGGGCCTCACTCAGGAGTCTGTGCCTATCCTGAGTCGAACGATTCGCTCAATGGCTCCGAGTAACCGTCGCTGTTGTCATCGCCATTGTCATCTTCTTCTTTGCCATCGTCTTCCTCGTCGTCATCAGGCTCTTGCCTCAGGAGGGCACCGTCAGTCATCTGCGCGGGGGTTTTGTTGGACTTTTGGGCTCGCATTTATGCCTGTCGAACTGCTCCTGAAGGCTCGCCTGCGCGTCGGCCGTTCTCCTAAGGGCAATCATCGGGACTTTGAATTCTCGGCCGCAAATTGTGCAGACTCCGACTGCCGGAGTGGTGCTTAGCCATTTGGCGACCCTGAGACGACGTTGGATCATGTGCGGCTTTCCCCGCTCGAAGCTCACTTGGGTGGAGTGTGCTCAAACGGCAGCTTGGCGAAACGCACCTTGTCGATTTCGACAACGAGCGCCACTCGCCCCTGAGGCTCGCGGAATGGGAAGGGTTTGCCAACGTATTTGTGCGAGATAACGTCCATGTACTTGCACTCCGGATCAGGACGCCGTTCCATTACGCGACCTCGAAGCTGAGCTTCGCGATAGGGATCGTGGAAGTCAATGATTGATAGTGCCACGCGAGGATCACGCTGGCTGTTCTTAGCCTTCAGTGAAGTTTCTCCAGTGCATGTCAGAAGTCGCTCGCCTTCAAGTCCCACCCAAACGGGCACACTTTGGGGTGAGCCGTCCGGCATCAGCGTGGCGAGATGCGCGAAATTGGGAGCATCAATCAAAGATTTGATGTCATCCGAAAGTGGACTCGGCATATTGATCCTCCGCAGCAATTTTACAGCGCAACGAGAGACCCCGATTTCCCCGTCCGAATACAAGAAAAATCCGCCGTTCGAATGTGTCAGGCGGTCTCTCGGTCTGCATGCAACTTCTGTAATCTTCGCCCGTCGCAAGAGCACAGGTATTCTGTTGTCGTTCGGCTGGCCAATTCTCATCATGAATTTACTCTCCGATGTTCTGTCTTTGCTAACGCCTCGCTGGTGGATTCTTTTGATCGCCACCACTGGCGGGATCACTGCCACGTGTATGCGAGTGTTCGAAACCGAAAAATCACGACCCAAGCGTGCTGAGCGAAAAAAAGAAACAGAACTCCGGGCTCTTACCGAGAGGATTTGATTTACGCCCGCGACGTACACCAGCGATTTCCGACAGGAGACGTGGTCGTCAGCGAACGAGACCTCGCGGAGCAGCTTCGAAAGCGCCCGGAGGCCATCGTCACCGCGCTGAATCTGCTGCTCTATGAGCAGAAGGTGCAGAGGGCTCCGTTGAGCATTATTGGAAATTGAATAGCTGAGAACTAGGCGGCGGCGACTTTAGGAGGCGCAAGTTCCTGCCGTTCCAGTTCAGCTATTTGCTGGCGTAGTCTGCGCCTTTCGCTGACAATCTGGAGGTCATCCGGGCTGAGAAAGTCTGAGGTTCTCTAACTCGCGTAACCGCGTCTTCAGGGAATCCAGAAGCTCAGGTTGAGGAATATGGCCCATAACAGTGCATCCCACTTCTACGTAGAATGCCAGACCACCATTGCTGTGTTCGATACAGAACATTCCGTATATCTCGAAGTAAGTGTATTCAGCCGAAAGTAGACCCATGCACGGGGAAGAGCGGCTAACCGTTATGGTTGGAAGCACTCACCCGATGGTGCCTAGTTTTCCTCAGGTTGCCCGTGAGCTCGCCTAACCAGAAAGCTCAGAGCTTGCGCCACGGAGCCGCACTCACCTTCGGATTCACCTTCCACTGCCGATGGTGTAAATCATGGTTGGAACGTCTATGGTCGGCTTTGCCCCCGGACTTCGTAGGATTTCGCGAAGGCGATAACATCCCTTCACAAAACGAAAGAACGGTTGACTTCATCTTAGAAATGGCTCTACTTTAGGAACCTCTTCGAGGCTTACGTTCGTGCCTACCGTATTGTGCATTGACGACACCGCCAATCACTCCACATTCGGAAACTGCTGCTGGAGATGCAGGGATATTACGTGCTCACGGCCGACAGCGGTCATGCGGGACTGAGTCTGCTCGCCGAGAACCTCGTCGATGTCGTTGAAGTGCCCCCGTTTGCTGTACCAATGCCAA
>QHZW01000170.1 GCA_003224815.1 Acidobacteriota bacterium
TCTCATTCAGCATGCAACGATTCGTGTCAGCGGCAGCCGCGATGGCAGTGTGTCTCTCCAGCGGGTTATTGAGCCAGCAAGCAGCCGACATCACCACCAGCGGGCAAGGCACGCCAACCGTCTTGGTGGATGTAAAAGTAGTAAATGTCGTCGCCACTGTTCGTGACAAGCACGGCAAGGTCATTTCCAATCTCGATAGAAGTGATTTCACGCTCGAAGAAGACAGCCACTCAGTCGCCATCCAGTACTT
Source organism: Acidobacteriota bacterium (assembly GCA_003224815.1). Classification (GTDB taxonomy): domain Bacteria; phylum Acidobacteriota; class Terriglobia; order Terriglobales; family Acidobacteriaceae; genus Gp1-AA145. The sequence goes on from QHZW01000170.1 coordinate 251, forward strand.
CTCGCGTGAGAGTGACTTACCGTTGACGCTCGGTTTGCTCGTCGATACCAGCATGAGCCAGCGCACCCTGATCGATCAGGAGCGCAGCGCGAGCAAGACCTTTCTCGAGCGGGTGCTTCGGGATAAGGATTCCGCATTCCTCATCCATTTCGATCGCGAGGTCGAACTCTTGCAAGACTTGACATCATCGAAGCAGAAGCTTGAATCGGAACTTGATTCGTTGCAGACCCGATCCCGCTTTGACCGGGAGGATTCTTCGGGACCGCACTCGCCTGATTCGCGCGACGACAACGCGCAGCGCGGCGGTGAACGAGGCATGCGCCGCGGCGGCACGCAGCTTTATGACGCTATTTTCCTGGCTTCAGATGAATTATTATGGAAGCAGCAAGGCCGCAAGGCCATAGTCGTGCTTTCCGACGGTGTGGACCGCGGCAGCAAAGAGAGCCTGGAAGGCGCGATCGAAGCCGCACAGAAATCTGACACCATCGTTTATTCGGTGCTTTTCAAAGGCGAAGAACAGTTCAGCGATCGTCACAGTTTTGGCTACCCGGGAATGGGCGGACACCGCGGCGGAGGCGGAAAAAGATTTCCGGAAGAACAGCGCCCCGACGGGAAGAAGACTCTCGAGCGTATCTCCAAGGAGACAGGCGGGCGCATGTTCGAGATTTCGAAGAAGCAATCGGTTGAGCAGATTTATTCAAGCATTGAAGAGGAGCTGCGCAACCAGTACAGCCTCGGGTTCACGCCAGAGAAAGCGGATAATGCCGGTTATCACAAGATCGTTCTAAAGACGAAACAGAAAGATGCAGAAGTGCAAACCCGCGAGGGCTTCTATATCGAGCAGTAATCGCCTCAACTTATCGCAACTGCTCTGATTACCCGTCCCGTTTCCTATTCTTCTCGTCCCGCGTTTCCAACCATCCGGCCAATGATCGAAGGATCCCGAAAAACTCTCTCAATCCTGAGTAGTGGACGTGGTACAACTCTGGTTGTTTAACGTGACCGTCGTAATTCACTCACCAGGAATCTCATGATGAATCGTCATGCTGTACTAACTTTCATTCTGATCTCCCACTTGGCATTTTCTCAATCGATGTTTCGCGGAAACCTCGCGCGCACTGGCGTGTATGACTCTTCCGGGCCGAAGGAATCTGGCGGAGTGAAGTGGGCGTTTCACACCGGAGCAGCAATCGTCGCGTCGCCCGCGATCGCCGATGGAGTTGTGTACATCCCCAGCATGGACGGTCACCTCTATGCGATCGATCAGGAAACCGGTAAAGAGAAATGGAATTTCAAGTCCTCCATGCCGATTGCGTCGTCGCCGGCAGTATCGGGTGGGCTGCTCTATTTTGTTTCTTCAGGCGGAGCGCTTGATGCGCTTGACATTGCATCCGGCAAGATTAAATGGGTGCTTCCGACCGAGTACGAGCGCAAGTTTGAAGCAAAGAACCTGCACGGCTACCCGTCCGCGGCGCAGACCATGCCAGACGCATGGGACATGTTCACATCATCTCCAGCTGTGGCAAACGGAAAAGTTTTCTTCGGCAGTGGCGACGGAAATGTGTACGCCGCCGACGCGCAAACCGGCGTTCTGCAATGGAAGTTTGCAACGAAGGATGTAGTACACGCTTCGCCCGCAGTTGTCGGCAATACGGTTTATATCGGCAGTTGGGACAGCTATCTGTACGCAATCGACGCTGACACCGGCCGGCAGAAGTGGGCGTTTAAAACCGGTGAAGATGCCGCCATTCATAATCAAATCGGCTTTCAATCATCACCGACCGTCGTTGATGGAGTGGTTTACGTTGGCTGCCGTGACGCCCACGTTTATGCAGTTGATGCGGCAACTGGGCGCGAGAAATGGGATTACCCGACCAGCAAGTCGTGGGTCATCGGCACGCCTGCGGTGCGCGACGGCGTGGTGTACGTAGGTACATCCGACAGTTCGCGCTTTATGGCCCTCGATGCAAAAACTGGACGGCTGCGCTTCAACTTCGATGCGAAGGCCTACATGTTCTCCTCACCCGCTCTCGCGGGCGATCTGGCGTATGTGGGCGACCATAACGGCAGGCTGTATGCCATCAATGTGAAATCCGGAAAGCTGGCGTGGCAATTTCAGACGGACGCCGCAAAAAAGGACCCTTTCAAAATCCTGAATGCCGATGGAACTCTGAATCAGGAAATGCTGTATGGCCCTGCCTTTGGCGACTTCGAGGACATGTATCTGGCGATGTTCAAATTCATGAGCATCGGCGCGATCGTCTCTTCTCCGGTGGTGGATAAAGGTGTTGTGTACTTCGGCAGCATGGACGGGAATCTGTACGCATTGCAGTAAGACGCGCAGATTGCTTCAGGCACGACGCGGCATGCACGGGGCGCATGAACGTACTCAGCATCTTCGCGTAGCTTGAGTCGGGCGCTGGACTGTCCGGCCAAGCCTCATTTTGCTGCAACGCTGCTGAGCGTGGCTGCAGGTGTTCCGAGGGCTACGAATCGCGCCTTGAACGCGGGCTTACGCGTTCCATAGACAGTAATACCCGCGCCGATCAGGCCGAAGAATATTGAGGCGATTCCGCTGCTCTCTGAATCGGTTTCAAGCTTCCAGAAATTCATCAGGACAACTTTCAGGGCTGGCGTGAAGGCAATTTGGCTCTCCTTCATCACGGTCAGCGCATAGAAGATTGAATCACCGAACGCCACACTGGCGGCGGTAAGCAGCCCGATCATGATCCGGGCCGTCCATGTCACCTTGCCGGTTCCCTTCACGACAGCTTTGCCGACGAGTAACCCAATACCAATTGCACCCCAAAGGAATATTCGGTGAAGCAGGTACGCGGCGCCTCCCCACGCAATGCTGCCCAGCAGCGCGGCACCGGTGCCATAGAGCAAGCCGAGCGGCAGGTTGGTTTCGAGGTTCTCGTAGGCGATTGCGGCCGCATCGAGCTTTTGGCTCAATTGCACTTGGCAACTGGAGCAGTAATATGTGGGAAGGTCGTTGAGCAGAATCATCTGCGGCTCGGCCTTGCCGCACTCTTCACATTTGCCGTTAACCGCGGATGCGGAAGTCTTCAAGGCTGTCAGCAGATTGCGCAATTCATCAGCGATCGTGGAAGCATCGGGCTTGCTGAAGTGATAGGTCCGAACAAGAGAAGCAGTGGTCTCATCTGCAACGAGTTTGAACTTGCCCTTGGCCGGATCGAGCGCCTGCTTGATGTGCTCGGGATCTTGCGTCTTGGCATAACGCAACAACATTTTGACCGCAGCGTTCTTGCCATCCACTTTCCCAAGACCAAGAGCAACGATGTATCCGTCACTGATGCCAATTACTGCACCGCTCTTGTCACCGAAAATTCTGTGTTCCTCGTAGTACGGCAGACCGGTAAGTTTTGACACCTGGCAAAGCCATTCTTTGTTTTTCATCCACAGCTCCCATACGCAGACGGCTTTCGTAGGATATTTCGGGGTAAGGCCTGGGAGTAGGAGAAAGATAGGCTGGGGACTAACGATGGTAATCGGTTAATCTTTAGTCTCGCCTTGAAGTGCTTCAGCAGGTCGCGCCGATGCCCTACTGCTACCCTGGATCCACCTGCTCGGCTTTTCGACACCATTATGGAAGCGATTCAAGACAGAGCCAACTGCGACTGAGCCTTTTACCAGGTGTCCGACCCTGAGCGGGCCGGCGACCCTGGCATTTTGCGCATGATGAAGGCCGACCGAAATTACACACCCGCACTGCGCGCAATCTGGCGTGCCTCCGAAAATGCATGGCTCAACCCGCGACTTAAGATCGGCTGAGTAGTTCGTTGACATCTTCGCGAACAGACACTCTTGCGGATTATTCGGCGGATTTAGTATTGCCGCAGCAATACCGGGACTCATGAGGAACTTTGGATAGCGTTCCCGCAACGGCGGCAATACGCGGGCAAGAAACGCACGATCCTGTGGCAACAACATCTCCGGAGTGTCTTCGCCCACCTGTGGGGTGTACAGGCTCACCCAAATACGGTTCACTTCGGGCCGCGTGCTCCAGAAGGACACATATTCTTCGAGATACCCGGGTCGCTGGAGCATTGGGCGAGTAATGGTCCAGTGGATATTTACCTCTCGGCCGCGAATGTTCTCCAAGATGCGTTGGTAAGTCGCGGGCTTGCGGCGTTCATCGTGATGCTCCGGAAGTCCGTCCACCGACACTGCCACGCGGCTTCGCGGCAATCCAATCCACTCCTGGGGAATCGGGATCACTCCGCTGGTCACAACCAGCGTGAACACGCGCCGCCGGCTTAGTTCGGGCAAGATACGGCTGAGTTCGCGATGGCGGACGAGCGGTTCGCCGCCTACGAGCGAGACGTGCAAGGGACGATGCTTCTCGACTAGTCCAAGGACACCTGATACCAACTTGTCGCCACGGAAATCCGACAGGTCGCGTAAGGTACGTTCACCTCCGAGGTGTGTATCGCCGTATGCGTAACATCCAGGGCACCGCAGAGGGCATTCGCGCGTGATCTCGATGGAGAGCATCGGGGCCCTGCCCCTCAGAATATGGCCCCACCCAGCCATCAGCTCACCCACAGTGAGTCCGGGGCGCGATTTTTTAGGCATGCATCCTTAGATGATTTCGGGGGACAGAAAAACTAATATTTATGCAATATCTGTAGTCTCAGGTGCTACACGGGTCGCTTGTTTTGCGGAAGAGAGAACATATCGCGGGGTTCTAAGCAAGCTTGATCCTACCAGGCAATCTCACCCTCTTCCCTCATCCGCTGACGGTCCGTATATCGCCGGTACCTTCTCTTCATTCAAACGCAAATATACGGTCAGCTGTCCACGATGATGGGCCATGTGGTTGAGCACGCCGTCGCGGATCGCGACATAGCGCGGCTGCTCACTCATCATTTTTCCCGCAGCCAGCATGCGCCACTTCGTATTCAGCAGATGATCATCGGTGGTGTTCTGCAAGACCTCGCGCCCCCTTTTTAGACTGGCCTCGAATTGATCGAGCAGATCGCGCCGAGTCCTCCATTCCTGCGGCCGGTACTTGGATCCTCCTGAGGGATTGATGTCCAGCTCATCCAGGTTAACCACCATGTCGAGCCATCCCGGAATGTTGGCCACGATCGTCGCGAGAGAACCTAGCGGCATTGACTTCGGATGCGGTTTCCAGTCGTTTTTGCCCTCCGGAACGCGCTCCAGAGTCTTCCGGATTGCAACTGCCTCGCGATCAAGTTCAGCGAGTAGTAGTTCTGTGATTGTCATCTCTGCTCCATCCCACTCAGATCCTCAGAAAAATCTTCCGCCGGTACATCCAAAACAGAATGCACCAGAACACCAACATCACGCCGAAGCCCAGCAGCACAGGCCGGAAGGTCGGCCCTGCGATCCAGAAGACGCTGCCGAAGTGGCGGTCTAAGGCGTCCAGGAAAAAACCCGTCATCGTCCAGGACATGACATAAATGGCAATGGAATTCTTTCCTACCACTACGAGCGGAAAAGCCCAGTCGCGCCAGCCTTTCCATTCAATCAGCGCATAGAACCCCGCGAGTATCAGCACAACCCAGCCCCCGCTGTACAGCGTGTATGACGATGTCCAGACTCTCTTTACGATGGGACAAATGCCGGTCCACTGAAACACGAGGCCTAGC
>QHZW01000171.1 GCA_003224815.1 Acidobacteriota bacterium
TGAGGACTCTTCGATCCGCTGCTAGCCGGGTCTTATCATTCTTGTATTGGGAACGGTTCTCGGCCACAGCAGGAAATGATCCATGAATCGGGCGAATTTGTTCGGACGGAGTCTCATGACAGTTCTCCTGGAATGGCTCGCTGAAGAATACGGAAGGTCGACGATCCGAAGCTGAGTACGCGATTGTAGAGCAAAGCTTCAGCGCCGAACGGCCATCATCGTTCCCCGGACTCACACTGCCGTAAGCCCGCCATCTACGGTGAAGATTCCGCCCACGCAGTAGTCGGAATCCTCTGAGGCCAGGAAAACGGCAATGCCGGCGAGGTCGGCGGGGGTGCCCAGGCGTCGGGCGGGCGCGATCTCGGCGTATCTTTCGCGCGCCGCGGGGTCGGAAAGTTCCACCGTGTTCATCGGCGTATCGATCGTACCGGGAACGATCGCGTTTACCCGGATATGGTCGGGCGCGTAGTCAACCGCCATGGCGCGCATCAGTCCGAGGACACCGCCTTTGCTGGTGCTGTAGGCAGTCAGTCGCGGGAACCCCAGAAAGCCCGTTGGCGAGGCGACGTGAATGATGGACCCCCCGCCCTGCCGCAGCATCGCAGGAATGACGTACTTCGAGGTCAGCCAGTATCCGCGGAGATTCACCGCCAGGGTGCGCTCCCAGGTTTCGTTGCTCAGCTCGTGAGCGCGGGTTTCTTCTTTGAAGAAAAGTACGGCGGCGTTGTTGCAAAGAATATCGGGTGATGGCTTGTGCTGCCGATTCGCCGGTGGAAGCATCCCGTTCGGCAATAACAACCGAGGATCCCTCGCGGGCAAAACGTTCGGCGATTCCGCGGCCGATTCCCGCGCCCGCTCCGGTGACAATGGCTATCTTTCCTTGAAGTCGCACTCTCGTTATCGCCTCATTTCCGGATTCAAATTGTCAAAACCTGCAATTTGGCAACAACCTGCGCCGCCAGTTAGAGTAGCAGCGATGGCAGCCTTCCCGTAGGTCTTGCGAAAGATATTTTGCAGCAGGTTTACGCCAGTTTTTTGCGATAAAGAAAAAAAGAATCCCGATATACTCGCCGGGCCTCCCGTTCTACGATTCTCTACATTTTTGCAGGAGAACTCACTCCAATGAAGAGACTCATCTTCCTCATCATCAGCCTGCTGTTTGCAACCACGTTTCGTGCGAACGCCCAGGATCTCGCCAATCTTGTCGGCACGATTGCGGATCCCTCGGGTGCCGTGCTGGGTGGCGTCGAGATAACGGTCGCCAATGCCGATCGCGGTTTCACAAGGACCGTGCAGTCCGACGAGGGAGGTTCGTTTTCCGTGATGCGCGTGCCGGTTGGAACCTATACGATTACGGCCGAAAAACAGGGATTTCAGAAACTGGTGAATACCGGGATCGTGCTCGACCCTGGCCAAACCTTGCGGGTGCCGCTGCAGTTGAGCGTGGGATCGGTGTCGGAGAAAATCGTAGTCTCGGCAGAACCGGTGCACGTTGAGACCGAGACCGGCGCGATCTCTCACGTGGTCAATAGCACGCAAGTGGCGGAACTAAATCTGGAGTCGAGGAATTTCGCGACACTAGCTACGCTGGTACCCGGCGCCGCGCCCGCGGGCACGGGGTTTGATCCAACCAGTGTAGGCGTGCTGGCGAATGCGACCATTTCCTTCAACGGCGTGCCGGGAAATTTCAATAATTGGGAAGTGGACAGCACCAATAACGTGGACCAGGGATCGGGCAGCAACTCACTGATGACGTTTCCGAGCATTGATTCCATCAACGAGTTTCGCATTTCCACTTCGAACTACAGCGCGGAGTATGGAAAGTCGGGGGGAGCAAATATCGAGGTGGTCACGAAATCGGGAACCAACAAGTTCCATGGGGATTTATTCGAGTTTGTGCGCAACGACGTCTTTGATGCGAATGACTGGTTTCTGAACCAGGCGGGACAGCCGCGAGAACCGCTGAAGCGCAATGACTGGGGATTCACGCTGGGTGGTCCAGTCGTTATTCCCGGCCATTACAACACCGAGCGGAACAAGACTTTCTTTTTTGTTTCGGAGGAATGGAGATCGCACCGTGAAGGAACGGTGATCAACCAGGTGGTTCCCTCGCTGCGGGAGCGGCAGGGCGACTTCAGCGAATGCGATCAGGCATCACCCAACTTCAATCCTGCGGTTTCGGCGAACGGACTCTGTGTCGTCCCCATAAACCCGAGCACAAGTGCGCCGTATGCGAACGACACAGTTCCGGTGGATCCCACCGCAGCCGCCCTGCTCAATGCGCTGATTCCGCTGCCGAACGCCGGCGCCACGGTTTACCGGAAAGCGCCAAGCCTGCCCACGGACTTCCGCGAGGACATGTTCAAGGTCGACCACAACTTCAATGACAAGCTGCGGGCTTTCATCCGGTTTACGCAGGACTCCTACAAGCAGGATTTCATTCCCACCCTCTGGTCATCCGCGAGTTACGGGACGGTTCTATCGAAGTGGACGAGTCCAGCCATTTCGTCGGTGCTGCATATTACCCAGACGATTCGGCCTACCCTGCTGAACGAGGTAATCGTCAGCTACTCCGCCGACGTGAACACCGTGCACAACTTTACCGGATTCGATTCCCCGGCGAATTCCATCAACAAGCCCCAGGGCTTCGCGATGCAGACGATTTTCCCCGGGAACCAGAGCCAGCTGAAATTGCCCGGCATTCAGTTCAATGCGGGTGTGCCTTTCTTCACGGCAGAATCAACGGGCTTCGAGTTCGACTTCGTCGATCCGCAAGCCGCGATTAAAGATAACCTGATCTGGTCGCACGGAAAGCATACCCTTAAGACCGGCTTCTTCCTGCTGGACAATCACATCAACACCACCACAAATATCGGGTTGAACACGCAGGGATTTCTGGGGTTCGGCGGCGGCCAGGTTTCTACCGGAAACGGGCTGGCTGACATGTTTACCGGCATCATCGCGCAGTATCAGGAGTACGGCAGGGTTGCGAATGGTCAGCTCGTCGGCGGACCCGGACAGGGACGCTGGCGGCAATGGGACTTTGAACCGTACGTTCAGGACGATTGGCGCTTCACCCAGCGCTTGACCTTGAACTTCGGCGTTCGTTACTTCTGGTTAACGCCTTTCTTCGACGCGAAGAAGCCGACGAATGATTCCATCTTCGTTCCTTCACAATACAATGCCGGCCAGCAGGCGCAGCTCGACATCAATGGCAACCTGATTCCCGGGACCGGGGCGACGCCTCTCACTTACGGCAATGGATTGTTGCAATGTGGAACGGGATCGGTTCCCAGGGGCTGCTCGACCAGTTCTCGCGGGACCATTTCTCCCCGCGTCGGGTTCTCCTGGGATCCTTTCGGTAAAGGCAGGACAGCGGTCCGCGGCGGCTACGCCCTGAATTGGGACTCGAGCAATCCCCTGCATGCTGGCGCCGGATTCAACGGGAATCCGCCGACCACGGCGAACCTGAACGCGTTCAACGTGTCCGGATATCAAAGCATCGGACCTGGTCCTCTCGGGCCAGTGGGTTTCTCCGACATACCGGCCGTGCGGAAATGGCCGGAGGTGGAACAGTACAGCCTGGGAATTCAGCAGGAGCTTCCGGCGAGCACGATTCTCAGCGTGAGCTATGTTGGAACCTTGGGCCGGCACCTGCAGCAGGATTTGGACATCAACCAGGTTCCGGTAGGGGCCACCACGCAGAATGTTCCGGCATTTGTCGGCCAGAACCAGCCCGGATGCGACAACGCCGGCAACTGCAACGTGCAAACTGCGCTCATCAGCCTCGTCCCGGCGGAGTTCTTTGCGCCCTATCGCGGATACACCGGCGTCGTCATGCGGGCTCCGACCGGGAACTCCAACTACAACTCTCTGCAGGCAGACTTGCGCCACCGGATGACGCATGGCTTGACGTTTGAAGCTGCGTACACCTGGTCGCACACCCTCGACAACATCGTCATCAACGGGGTCAACGACTCGAATCTTAGGCGTTGGTACGGCACCTCGAGCCTGAATCAGGCGCAGGTGTTGACTATCAATTGGGTGTACGAGTTACCGTTCTTCCAGCACTCTCCCTATCGAGCGGCGCGTTACCTGCTTTCCGGCTGGCAGGTGGGCGGCATCAGCAACTTCGCCATGGGTCCGCCGAATCCCAACCTCGGCTTGCCGACGCGGACGTGGTTCGATCCCAACGTGGTGGGACAAGTCACTCCCGGACAGTTGCTCGCGAATAATCAACCCGGCATGTTTGGCTCCCTGAGGCGGAATCCGCTGCGCGGGCCAGGACGCAACAACTGGGACATCGCGGTAATGCGGAATTTCAAGTTCGACAGTGAAAAAGTGAACCTGCAATTCCGGCTGGAGACCTTTAATACGTTCAACCATCCGCAATGGAATGGGGTGAACACGTACTGTGCCGATCAAAACCCGGACGGCGGCTCCTGCGCGGGCAATGGCTTTGGAGAGGTGACCTCTGCCTATCCGAGCAGGATCATTCAACTGGGCTTGAAATTGATGTTCTAGGAGCGGAAAACGCGTTTTGTGAGGTGCGGTTCTTGCTTGATGGTGTGACTGCTCCGAGCATATAATCCTGTTCCCTTCGTGGGTGGTCTATGCGAGCAGCCGGCAACGGGACGTGGGAGCAAGCCGACGGTTTTGTCGATCGGCAGATCGGTCGCGACAGCCTGCATGTCTGGCCTTTCGGTGACCGCTATCCGGTGGATGTGCGCTTCTTGGTTCTGGATCGTGGACACGGCCACGTCGTTCCCCTTCATCGTCCCGATCACCTCGAAATTGTCATTTTCGAATCCGGCAGGCTGGGGTACGAAGTCGAAGACCAGCGTTGTGAGGTGGGCAAGGACGACATCATTGTGGTGGGAGACCGTTTGCGCCACCGCTGCCTCCCCCTGACCGCCTCGCAGGCGGAAGCGCGAAACGTTGTGCTTTCGTTCTTGCCGGAGACGGTCCACCTGGGGGCTCCGGTGGGAGATGATTTTCAATATCTCATGCCCTTCAGCGTGTACGGGGCGGTAGTCCCGAACGTTATTCCAGCGAAGACCGGATTGGCGCGGGAGATCCTGGATTTTATCCAGCGCATACGACGGGAGATTCCCGCCGAAACCGAGCGCTCGCGTCTGGCGATCCGAACGTACCTGAAGATGATCCTGCTTGCACTGGTAACCCACTGCGCCGAGTTCAGCGAAGCGCGCGCTTCCTTCGATAAGCAAAATGAGGCCAGAGAGCGCCTCCATCCCATCTTCGAGCACCTGCAGCATCACTATGACGAGCCGATTCGCGTCACCGATGCGGCACGCCTTTGCGCCGTCAGCCCTTGCTGCTTTATGAACCTGTTCAAAGAAGTCACCGGCCAGTCCTTCGTCACTTACCTGAACGGTTATCGGGTGGTGAAAGCCCAGGCGCTGCTCGCGTCAACGCCCAAGCCGATCTCGGAGGTCAGCCTGGAAGCGGGATTCTGCAACCAGAGTTATTTCGGCATGGTATTTCGGCGGCTGACCGGTGTAACCCCTCTGGCATACCGGTTGCAGTGCAAAGGAAGTGAAGAGAGCGCAGGGAAGCCTCACTGAATTGATGGTCGCGATCTGACTTTAGTCTCCATGCTCGATCATGAAGATCCGCTCCACCTGCCCACCTCGAATTCCGTACATCCTGCGATGCAGTTGGATGGTTCCATCGTGATAGTGGACAGAGATTTCGATCTTGTCTCCCACCGCGACCGGCACATGAGCGTCCACAATCTCGATCGGCGCATGCTCGGCGTGCAGCGCCTTTAGTTTGAGGCCGGGGATGTTTTTGACGGATGGAAGCCCACGTTCTCCGCTGAGGGCTTTGACCCCTGCGTCGACGACGATGCGCTCGCCCGCGGTTTTGCTGATGATGTTGGCCAGCACGCTGAGCGAGGGACGGAAATCCGGAGCAAATGGAGCATACCAGGTGTCCATCAATAGATAAGAGCCGGCTTGATTCTCAGTGACTCCCGGGAAGTTTCCCGCGACGCGGTAGTCTCCCGTTCCCCCGCAGCTGACCACATTCACGGGAATTCCAGTTGCTTCCATTTGCTGTTTCGTGACAATGAGACGCTGCATCGCTTCGCGCACACCCTCCTCTTTTTCGGGACCGGGCGGCAGCGGCTGCAGATGGCCTTCGTAGCCCATGATTCCCGCGAATTTCAGCCCCTGCTGAACCACCGTTCGAGCCAGCAAAACCGCCGCTTCCGCCGAGGTGACACCGCATCGCTTCAGGCCAAGGTCGAGATCAACTACGACGCTTACCTGGGTTCGTTGATTGCGCGCCAGGCGAGCCATGTCGTTTACGACCGCTTCATTATCAACGGCGATCAGAACGGGAGCATGGTTTGAAAGTTCCACGAAGCGCCGCAGTGGAGATTCGCCGGCAAGTTCATTCGCGATGAGGACATTTTTGATGCCGGCGCTGACAAGCTTCTCGGCTTGCCAGAGTCGCGCACAGGTGATGCCGATGGCGCCGTTATCGAGCTGGCGCAGCGCCAGGTCGATAACACGGTGATTCTTAAAATGTGGCCGCAGTTTCGCAGATTGTTTGCGGAAGAACTCCGCCATGGTTTGGAGATTCTGCTCCATGGCTTCGAGGTCTACTAACAACGCTGGCGTCTCAAGCTGGGCAACAGCCCGCCCAATCAGGCTGTGCTCGGACGCGTGCAAAGGCTCTCCGACAGTTGTGCCCAAGCTATTCTCCAACACCTGCAGGCACTTCAAGCGGGGATGCGTTTTTCTCTCGATCTACTTCGTCCTGAATGAATGCCACCATCTCTTCGGAGATTTCCAGCATGCGCTCAAAATCCTCCTTCGTGGTGGTCAATGGAGGTTTGAACTTGTAGACGTTGGTGCCGAAGCCGCCGAATTGCGTGATCAGTCCCTTATCGAGCGCGAATTCCCAGGCTTTGCGGCAGGCGGCGGTCGCCGGAGCTTTGGTGCTGCGGTCTTCGACGAAATCCACTCCGATAAAGAGGCCCGGCCCGCGCACGTCACCGATGACGTCATAGCGACGAGCGAGTGTCTTGAATTTTTGCGTAAACTGCGCGCCGAGAGCCTTCGCCCGTTCAGACAATTGTTCCTTTTCCATGATGTCGAGGACGGCAAGAGCCGCTGCTGCGGCTAGGGGCTGGTTCATGAAGGTGAGCATGTGCCAGGGTTCGGACTCTAGGCCTTCAGGGATCAATTCCGGACGCGTGAGGAATGCCCCAATCGGGAAACCGCCGCCGAGAGCTTTGCCGATGACAAGAATGTCGGGCCTGACGTCGAAGATGTCGCAGGCCCAGGTGGTTCCGCAGCGGCACAATCCCGTCTGAACCTCGTCGACAATAAGTAGCACCTGACGCTCGCGGCAGACCCGCTGCACGCCTGCGTAATAATCGGCTTCGAAGACGCTGTGGCCGTTCGGACCCTGCACGATCTCCATCACCAGAGCGGCTACCTGGCAGGAACTGGCGCTGTCGAGGTCGGCTTCGAGCGCGTGGATTGCGGCGGCGCAGCTATCCGGAGTTTCACCCAGGAGCGGGCGATACGTGTCGGCGGACGGAATCTGGCGGAAGTTTGGCCAACGCACCGCGCCCGGCATCCACTTGCGAAGCGCGGGCATCCCGCCCAGGCCCATCGTAGCCAACGACTGTCCGTGATATGCACCGGAGAGCGAGAGCACCTCGACTCGCCCCGTGACTCGCATGGCAAACTTAATCGCGGCTTCGATGGCTTCGCCTCCTCCGGTGCACAAGAAGGTTTTGCTCATTCCCTTCGGAGCCAGCGATGCCATCTTGGCGCAAAACTCAATCAGCGTAGTGCTGTCATGCAGGAGGTTCACGGAAGGAAGCTGCGCCATCTGACGGGCCACGGCTTCGCCGACCGCCGGATGCGCGTGCCCAACCATGCCGGGGCCAGCCGATCCGGACATAGTGTCGAGATACATTTTTCCGTCGATGTCCCACATCCGAGATCCCTGGGCACGCTGAAAAATCAGCGAGCTTGGCCGCCTGAGAGCGTGGAGCACATGCTGGCGCGACAGAGCTGCGTAATCCATCTTCCCGATACCTCCTTGCCATGAACCGAACCTGCCGTACAGTTTTAGTTGGGAATCTCGAAGTTATCTATCACGAATTTATAAATCTATGTCAGAACTGACTGGGCGGAGTCCGTGGGTACGACTTGCTCCAAGGCGCTTCTCCGTTCATCATGCATGGATCTTTGTCCATGCTTTCGTGATAAAAAGCTATCGGAAACTTATATACCCGCAGAGGTTGCTCTGTTTCCATTGGTTGGACTGTGATGCTCAGGCGCTTCCTCAACCTCCTCCTGGTACTTTTCGTGTGCGTCGGCCTCGTGCAGGGGCAAAATCTGTATCCGGTAAAAGTTGGAGCGGACCATCGTCATCTGATCGACCACAATGGTGGGCCGTTTCTGGTTCAGGGCGACGCCGGATGGTCCCTGATTTCGGGCCTGACCAAGGAAGAAGCCGAGAAGTACCTGGAGGCGCGCCGCCGCCTGCACTTCAATTCCATCATCGTTAATCTGATCGAACACAAGTTCCGCGGGCCCGTGAACCGCTATGGCGAGCCGCCTTTCACCACTCCCGGGGATTTTTCCACTCCCAACGAAAAGTATTTCGAGCACGCCGACTGGGTGATCCGAAAAGCGCAGGAAAAAGGGTTGCAAGTTTTCCTGGCGCCGATTTATCTCGGCTATATCGGTACCGAGGAAGGCTGGATCGAGGAACTTCTCGCCAATGGCCCGCAGAAGGCCCACGACTGGGGGCGATATGTCGGGAATCGTTATCGCGGGTTCGACAACATCGTCTGGATTATCGGAGGCGACCGTAATCCGGACAAGGCACGCGAAGATGTCGACGCCGTCGCGCAGGGGATCAAGGAGACGGACGACCGCCACCTGATGACCGCGCACTGCCATCCCGAAAATTCCGCCGTAGACCAATACCGAAGCGAAGGCTGGCTCGATCTCAACACGACTTACACATACGGGATCGTGCATCAGAAACTGCTCGCAGATTTCAATCGGCAGCCGGCTATGGCCTTTGTCCTGATTGAGTCGACTTACGAAGGCGAGCACAACGCTTCCGCGGTACAGATTCGAAGACAGGCATACTGGGCGATTCTTTCCGGCGCCACTGGCCAGTTCATGGGTAATCGTCCGATGTGGCTCTTCGACCCAGGATGGGAAGCGGCCTTGAATTCAGCTGGGGCGGAGGACATGCAGCGGCTGTATCTGCTGTTCACTTCAAGGTCGTGGTACGACCTAGTCCCGGATCAGAAGCACGAAGTTGTTGTAGACGGGCTTGGAGAATTTAACGGGATGGATTATCTTGCCGCAGCCCGAAGTGCCGACGGGGGAACGGTCATGGCCTATCTTCCCACTACTCGGACGATCACAATCGAGATGGGCAAGGTTTCCGGCACGCTGGCGGCGGCCTGGTGGTTCAACCCGAGGACGGGACAAGCGACCTCAGGCGGCAAATTTGCCACGACCGGCAAGAAGCAGTTCACGCCTCCGGCAGACGGCGACTGGGTTTTGGTGCTCGATGATGCGGGGCGTAATCTCCCCGCGCCAGGAGCAGTTCGATGAAGACGCAGGTATTCGCTACAGGTCTGAGCGCGCCGGAAGGCCCGGTTGCTTTACAGGACGGAAGCTGGTTGGTTGTCGAAGGTGGGGCCGAACGTGGCTGTGTTACCAACATCAGCGCTGACGGCGAGACGAAACGGGTCATCAAGAAGACGGGCTAACCATGGAAGGTAAAGCCGAGGTTGTGGCGACCGCTTCCAACGGCGAGAAGTTTCTTTTTCCCAACGACCTCTGCTTCGGACCCGATGGCGCGCTTTATTTGACCGATTCGGGCGTATTCATCGACGAGTTTGCGCCCAACAACCAGATTCGCGCCGACTACATGAAGGTGAGATACGACGGACGGGTTTACAGGATCGACGTGTCGAGCGGGGAAGTGACAAAGCTGGATAGCGGCATCAAGTTCACCAACGGCATTGCCTTTGGGCCGGATCGCCTTTTGTACGTGAACGAAACACTGACCGGGAACATTTACTCATATGCATGGCGTGGTGATGAAATCGCCGGGCCGCGCACACTGTTCGGCAACGTGATCCGCCCCGACGCGCCACCGGGCTGGAAGGGGCCAGATGGGATGGCGTTCTCTACTGACGGCAAGCTCTACGTGGCGGTTTTCGGGCAGAAGGACGTAACTGTGCTGGGCGGGAACGGGCGGGTGGTTGAACGCATTGAGATGAGGGGCAAGTTGCCCACCAATGTAGCGTTCGCGTCGCCTGGACAAAAGCGCCTGCACATTACCGAGTACGAATTCGGGCAGATGGAAACCGTCGAAGTTGCGAGCGATGGATTGGCGCTGTGGGACGGTTTGCCCGCGAGCGCCGCACAAGCCAGTTGAAGGAAGTGCCCACAAGGAACAAAGATGGCGATGAAAAAATTCATCAATCGTCCTGAGGACATCGTCCCCGAATTGCTGGAGGGATTCGCGCTCTCGCACCCAGACAAAATTTGCCTGGTGGGCAGCAATCTAGTAGCCCGGGCAAAACCAAAAGCCTCGGGTAAAGTCGGCGTAATTACGCTTGGCGGGAGCGGGCACGAGCCCGGGTTGAGCGGATTTGTAGGCCAGGGCATGCTCGACGTCAGTGTCGCCGGCGAGATTTTTGCCGCTCCCGGCGCGCCTCGCTGTCTTGAGGCAATTCGTCTGGCCGACCGCGGCGCCGGGGTCCTGTTTGTTGTGCTCAACCACTCCGGTGATGTGCTATCCGCAAAGATGACCATGACGCTGGCGCAGCGGGAAGAACGCAACGTCAAGCAGATCGTCACCCATGAAGATATGGCCGGCGGTTCGAATCCTGACGATCGCCGCGGCCTGGTGGGATTTCTACCGGTATACAAAGTGGCTGGAGCCGCTCCTGCGGCGAGCCGATCTTCACCCTCGGAGATGACGAGATGGAGATTGGCATGGGCCAGCACGGTGAAGCCGGCACTGGCCGCATGAAGCTGAAGACGGCGAATGAGACCGCTGCGCTGATGCTGGAAATGCTGCTGAAAGACCTGGACGTGAAAGCTGGAGAAGACCTGCTGGTGATCGTCAACGGTGCGGGTGCGACCACGCTGATGGAGTTGTTCATCGTTTTCCGGCGCGTGCATCAGGTCCTCGCAGAGAAAGGAATTCGCCTGGCGCGGAGCAAGGTTGGCGAGTTTATCACCACCCAGGAACAAGGTGGTTTCCAGATGATGATCGCGCGCATGGATGCCGAATTGCTTCGCCTCTGGGACGCGCCCTGCGATGCTCCGTATTTTGTCGTGCGATGAGGAGTCGCCTTCGCCATGACGGATCGTGTCACCAGTCACGACATTCTCAGGATGGTTCAAGCTGCGGCCATCCTGGTTCGTGAACAGCGGTTGAGATTATCACAACTCGATTCTGTGGCCGGCGATGGCGACCATGGCAGCGCTATGGTGCGCATCGTGGATCACTTGGAAGCCTCATTTGTTCGCCCAGCATCTGCGGACTTAAAAAGCTGTTTTACCGACGCTGCATGGAGCGTGATGAACTCGGACGGCGGCGCGTCCAGTTCTCTTCTTGGAGCTTTTTTCCTCGGAGTTGGCGAATCCGTACAAGAAGGGATCTTGTCCTGGGATTGTGCGGGACTCGCCGCGGCATTGGAAGCCGGGTTACAGGCAGTGCAAAGGCAAACGAAAGCAAAACCTGGAGACAAAACGCTGATGGATTCTCTCGCACCAGCCGTCGAGGCGCTGGCTACGGCAGCGGAAGCGAAGCGGCCGCTCGACGATGGACTTCGCGCGGCCGCGCAAGCCGCGAAAGCTGGAGCCGAGGCCACCGAGAAGATGATTGCGCGCTACGGTCGCGCCCGGCTTTTGGGGGATAAGACGATTGGGCATCAGGACGCCGGCGCGGCGTCGGTGGCCCTGATGTTTGAAGGCTTTTCACGCGCAACCAGTGAGGCGAAAGGAAATCTCGCAAATGCCAGATATTGATGATGTCCAGGACGGCAAGCAATACCACGTCGGCGTTCCTATGGAAGCGAAGGCGTTTTTTCTCAAGGGCAGCAACTCGCTCGATTGGGGAATCAAGAACCGGCTGGCCCGTATTTTCAGTCCCACGACCGGGCGCACCGTGATGCTCGCAGTCGACCACGGCTATTTCCAGGGTCCGACGACGGGTCTGGAGCGAATCGATCTGAACATTGTGCCGCTCGTCCCATACGCCGACGCCCTCATGATCACGCGCGGCGCGCTGCGCACTTCGATTCCGCCGGAGATGCAGAAGCCGGTGGTGCTCCGCTGCAGCGGCGGACAGAGCATGTTGAAAGAGCTTTCCAACGAACTGGTCGCGGTGGATATTCAGGATGCTCTTCGTTTGAATGCCGCCGCGATGGCGGTGCAGGTCTATATCGGCGGCGAGCACGAGCATCAGTCCGTCGGCAATCTGGTCAAAGTCGTGGATGCCGGCAACCAATACGGAATTGCAACTCTCGCCGTAACCGGCGTGGGAAAGGAACTGGTGCGGGACTCCAGGTATCTCGGACTGGCAACGCGAATCTGCGCGGAGATGGGCGCGCATTTCGTCAAAACCTACTATTGCGAGAGCGGGTTTTCCCGCGTCGCCGCCGCGTGCCCGGTTCCGGTGTTAATCGCGGGTGGGAAGAAGTTACCCGAACTGGATGCGCTCAGAATGGCGTACCGGGCTGTGGATGAAGGAGCGGCGGGCGTCGACATGGGACGCAACGTCTTCCAGTGCGAGGCGCCAATGGCAATGCTGCAGGCGGTCCGCGCGGTTGTCCACGAAAAAGAAAAGCCGGAAAAGGCTTACGAACTGTTTCTGTCATTGAAGAATCAGGACGCATTCGCTGCGCAACGGAGCTGAACATGCCCAACAAGAATCGTATTCAGGTGGTGTGTGTTGCCGAGTTTCGTGCCCTCGACGGCAAGACAGAGTCCCTGATCGAGGTCCTGCACAGCCTCATGCAGCCAACGCACAAAGAGCCGGGTTGTATCCGATATGAGCTCAATCAACGTGTCGATGATCCGCGATGGGTCACTTTCATCGAGAAATGGACGGACCAAAAGACTTTCGATGAGCACTGCGCCATGCCGTACATTGCGCAGTTCTTCAACAATCAGCGTCCCGGGCTGGTTGAAAATTTTGAAGTGAAGCTTTATCGCGAGATATTGCCTTAGCAACTCATCTTTCTGATTTCCTTTCCTTAACGTGCGTCTGAAAAACAGAGTCGCCGTCGTGACCGGAGGCGCGTCTGGTATCGGACGCGCCACGGCACTGCGGTTTTCCGGGGAAGGCGCTTCGGTCGCCATCTTTGAGCGCAATTCCGCGGGGGGCGAGGAAGTCTGCCGTGAGATCACCCACCACGGCCGGAAGGCCAGTTTTGTTCAAACTGATATTGCGGTTGAAGAGCAGGTGCGCGAGGCAATTCACCGAACCGAAGCCGAGTTTGGGGCGATCCATATCCTGGTGAACAACGCCGCTGCCTTCGTGTTTGGCTCCTACGATGTTGCGCAGGAAGATTGGCAGCGGGTGCTCTCGGTCAACGTGATGGGGACAGCTACGTGCTCGAAGTATGCAGTCGAAACCATGATTCGCGCGGGCGGCGGCGCGATCGTCAACGTGACTTCGATCAGCGGCTTAATTGCGCAGGACCGCAGCCTGCCCTACAACACCAGCAAAGCCGCTCTGCTTGGGCTCAACCGCTGCCTGGCAATGGACCTGGCCCGGCACAACATACGCGTGAATGCCGTGGCTCCGGGATGGATTGATACCCCGCAATTACGGGTTGACATCGAACTCGCCGGGATGACTTACGAGCAATCGCTCCAGCAGAACGGGCCACTGCACCTGCTAAATCGCTTCGGCACCGCGGATGAAGTCGCGAACGCAATTCTGTTCCTCGCCTCTGAGGAAGCTTCTTTCATTACCGGCACATGCCTGATGGTGGATGGCGGCTACATCGCGAAATGAAATCCTAGTTCGCCGACGCAGATGCCACGAGGCGCGTTCCGTGGCGGCGCATCAGAATAACCAGGTATGCAAATCCCGCTAGCGTCCAGAGCGCACCGACCTTCATCGCCAGCGGTGAGACGCTGAGCCAAATCCACAAGCAGACGCAGAACCCAATCCCCGGGGAAACCAGGGAGCCCCACCAACCCTCGCGACGGCGAACGAAGTAGTGTCCGATGACCGAGAGATTCACGACCATAAAGCCGGCGCAGGCGCCGAAATTCACCAACTCGGCGGCCTTATCCAAATCCAGCACCAGGCCGGCGATCATCGCGATCGCTCCCATCAGCAGGATGCTGTATGTCGGCGTGCGCGACCTCGGATTGAGATGACCAAAAACGAAGCGCGGCAGCTTGCCATCGCGCGCCATGCCGTAGAGCAGGCGTGACGCGCTCGCCTGGCTGGTTATGCCGCTGGCCCACGCCTGTCCAATCACCAGCAATGCGATTAGGTAGGCGAGTGCGGGACCGCCGATCTTGCGGCCGATGTCGCTGAACGCGGTCTCGATGGGCGAGAACTTCGTATAGTCGGGCCATATCAATTGGCCCAGATAGGTTTGCAGAATGAAAACTGCGCCCGCGATGAAACACACCAGCAGCGTCGCGCGGGCGATGTTCTTCTGTGGGTCTTTGGAGTCTTCAGCCAGCGTGGAAATGCCGTCGAATCCGAGAAAAGAAAGAACGGCCACAGGTGTTGCCGCCATGACTGCTTTCAGCGAAAAACTGTTCGCCGAATAAAACGGTGCGATCGAGACCAGAGTTCCGCGCCCGACGCCATGAGTAAGCGCCCAAACAGCAGCGCCTAGAAACCACAAGACGGAGACGGCAAGAACTGCGTTGAAGATTAGGGTGGCGCGCGAAGTCATTTCAATCCCGGCCAAGTTGATGCCGGTGATCGCAACCCCGGTTACGACAACCCACACGCTGTACGGAATCGAAGGCACCAGCTTATTCGAAGTGACGCCCACGATGATGACGCACAGCATGGGCATGAGCAGGTAATCGAGAATCATGACCCAGCCGGCAAGATAGCCGACGACCGGATGAATCGCTTTCGAGGCATAAGCATAGGTGGAACCGGCTTCCGGAAACGCGCCCGCCATTTTCCCGTAGCTGACCGCGGTGAAGCTGATCGCGACCATCGCGATCAGATAGACCAGCGCGAAATGCCCGCGTGACTGGACCGCGCCGACGCCAAAGAACGTATAGGGCGCCGTCGGTCCGACAAAAGCCAGTCCGAACAACACCAGCGCGGACAGGGATAGGACAGGTTTAAATCCCACGCCGGCCACTGAAGGCTGGTGGGCATCGACAATTGCTTGTGCAGTCGAGGAACTTGCCCCCGGGGACGGTATTTTCTTCATGCCGAGTTCACCACCTCGTGTCGAGTGGTTGCGCGAAAACTGTACGCCAGGCTTCATCGTATACGTGCGCTGGTTGGCGTCTATCACAATCCCGCCGCTTGGTTGTCAGTATCCTCTCAAATCGGCTTCAGAGGCTGATCCGTGGCAAAGATTTCGAGAACGTTTAGATCGGACATTCAGGTTAGAAACTGATGGGCGGTTGAAGCCCGGTCGCTTTCGACCGCCGGGTTGCACTCAGCAGGGCCCGTGGTAACTAGAACATCTGGAGCATCCTGAGCTTTTTCTCGCGTTCCTCTTTAGAAAATTTTCGCGAAAAACAGAAGGATTGCTCGACCATGCATACCACCTATTGCACCTGACGAAAAATATATCGAGCATTGAGGACTTTAGCACGGTGGCGCCGGCGTCTCTCCGAGTGTCGTGAGGCCTTCTCGGCCTCGCACCCGAACCGCACTCACTTCGCCGGTTCCTTCACCGTCACCACCCGATCCGCGGCCGCATCCCGCAGCTGCTGCACGATCCCTGAAGGCCATCGAATCTCGACTAGATCCGCCGAAGCATTTGCCCCCAGCCCGAAATGCACGGGGCCCGCGCTTGAGGAAGCGTAGCCGCAGCTCGTGGTCATGTGGTTATACTGGGCTCCCGATTTCGTGACCACCATGATCCGTGCACCAATCCCGTCGCGATTACTCTTCGTGCCTTGAAGCTTGAACTCGATCCAGTGATTGTTCGCCGGACTCTGGTTCATCCAGATCTCGCTAGGCGCGTTGATCGCACTCACAAGGACATCCAGTTTTCCATCTCCGTTCAAGTCCCCGAAAACAGATCCCCGATGTCGCGACGGGGGTTGCGCGGTCAGCCCTGCTTCTGCTGTCAAAGCTGCAAACTTCATGCCCCCCAGATTTCGGAACACGCTATTGGGCTGCTCAATGGCCAGATTGGGAGCCGACAACAGCGACTGCACGTGTCCTCGCGTGACGAAAATGTCCTTCCAGCCGTCATTGTCGAAATCGGCGATCGTCGGAGAATAGCCCGACATGGGCAGGGTCAAGCGAGTCATCCCGCTTTCCCGGGTCACCTCAACGAAGCTTCCTTTGCCGGTATTTTTGTAGAGCGGAAACGTTTCGCCATCGAGCGCGACAAGAAAAATGTCGGGATACCCATCGTTATCGAGATCGCGGAAATCGACGCCCATCCCTGAAATGTAAGTGCCGTCTTCACGCAAAGCGACGTTCTCATCGAACCCAACCTCTTCGAACTTCCCGGCCCCCTTGTTGCGGAAAAATGAGTTCATCAGCTTGTCATTCGTGATCATCAGATGCATCTTGCCAGAAAGTTCGGAGTCCGCAGCTGCGACGCCCATGCCTTTCCCGGGATGAGCCCGAAACCCGGCTTCCACCGAGGCATCACGAAAAGTCCCATCGCCATTGTTGATGAATAGCTGATTCGGGGTAGGCTTGTACATTTTGGGATGGCAGTAATCGCGATGACCGTAGCCCTCGCAGACGGGCTCATGGTAGAAATCCCACTTCAGGTAGTTGACGACTACAAGATCGAGCAGTCCGTCATTGTTTACATCGACCCAGGCGGCGGCGACCGCCCACAACGGTCCATACTCCGCAGTCGTTATCGTAGTCCCCAATAGCGACGCCGGTGTCGTACCCGGAGCCAACTAGTTCAGCCTTCTCGGTCACGTCGGTGAAATGGCCTTTGCCGTCGTTCTCGAATAGGCGGTTGGAATACTTCGGAGAGTCCTTCTTCAGAGTCTTGAGGTTGGCACCGTTCGCGAAAAAAATGTCGAGCTTGCCGTCATTGTTGTAATCAAAGACGGCGACGCCTCCTTCCATTGTTTCCGGAGCATGGCGCTCCGGCGACTCGTCGGAATCTAATTTGAAATCGATGGGTTGGAACGCAAAGCGAATCGGGCTGTCACCAGAAGCCACGGCGGATTTCGGCGAAGCCTCAGTCGCGTGGGCCTGGGGCCGCGCCCGGGTTGGCGCAGCCACAGATGAGATCAGAAAGACAGCCAGCGAGCAGAAAAAGTAACCACTCTTCTTCATGTCGGGATCGGCATCAGGTTCCTCCTCCAATGTTACTCCGGCAGCTTCTGCTCTCCCCGAATCGCAACATGAGCGTCGGCGTGCGCGGCCGACGTGCCAGGCTGCCCGCCGCCGACCGTGATCACGTAATCTCCCGCCGCGATCAGACGAACCCCAGCCTCATTGACATAAGTCAGAGCGCACGGCCCCAGCGTCAGCTTGATGCGCTCTTGCTGGCATTCAGATGAACGCGAGTGAATCCACGCAGAGCACGCAGCGGAGCTCCAGCCAGATTCGGGAAGGTCCTCGTTGAATCCTTCCTGGATATTGGCGTTTGGATTATTGCGGTTCGGTCGAATTCAGACTAGGCGGAGATGCGGGAATTTTTCCCACAAGACTGTCTGCCTTTTCATGTAATTCGCGTACTTTCTGAAGTTCCTTTTTCGCCTCGGCAGCTTTTCCGGTCGCTTGGTACAAACGCCCCAACTGGTAATGCGCATCCGGCTGATTCGGCTCGAGCGCGATCGCCTTCTGGAGAGCGACTTGGGCATCCTTGTAGCTTTTCTGCTGCAGATAGATGGTGCCCAGATCGACGTAAGCGATTCGTAGGTCCTTGTTCGCCTTGACGGCACGCTGCAGCAAGCGAACCGCGTCATCCGGATGATTGTCCTTCCATTCGATATCGCCAAGGTAGGCGAGGGCCTGAGCATGGTTCGGGTCGAGCTTCAACTCGCGGTCGAACTCTTGGCGAGCTTCGTCATACTGCTGCGACTTCCAATGGAGATATCCGAGGCTGAAGTAAACGTCAGGCTCGTTCGGAGAAATCTTCGCCGCGGCTTCAAACTCCGAGATAGCCTCCTGCGTTCTGCCCAAGCCGTCGAGTGCTTCGCCAAGCAAGATGTGGGCTGGACCTGAGTCAGAATTTTGATTGAGAAGCAGGCGAAACTGTTCGGTCGCACAGGAATAGTTCTTCGCTTGCAGACAGCTTTGCGCCAAGAGCTGGTGCAATTCCATATTTCCCGGATCAGCCTGTGCTGCGGGTTCCAGATACTTTATGGCTTCGGAATACTGCTGCGCGCCGTAGCTGCTGATGCCGAGAAGAGTGCGCGCTTGCGCGCTGGACGGATCGGCTTGCAAGGCAAGGCGCAGCGCGGATGCTGCAGACCGAAAGTGCCCTTGTTTGAACTCGGCGAGACCGAGGTTTAGTTCAACTCCGGGCAGAAGGCGATTGAGAGAGAGGGCCTTTCGATAGATGGAGGCAGCTTCCTGGTACTTCTGCTGTTTGGAGAGGACAACGCCCAAGCTGGCCAATGCTGCCGCATCATTGGGATTGCGCCGGATAACAGCGCGCCAAGCGGCGCCGGCTTCCGGAAGTTTGCCCTGTTGTTCGAGGGCGATTGCGTCAGATGGACTCACTGATTGTGCACGCGCAGAGAAGGACACGAGAACGGCCACTGCGACGATGGTGAACAACTGCTTCATGCGACACCCGAGTGGCATTCGTCCCAATTCTCAACCGTCGACCCTACGTTAAGGTCTACTAACACCTATGGTCGTATCGCTCATAAGCGCTACTGTTCTGCTCTGAGTCGTACCGTGACCCTGCGGATGGGTGAAATCTTTGATCCTTATTATGCTCAATGCAATACCCTCGGAATAGACAGGTAACACCATTCCCTGGGTGCCGCCCGCATGATTGATTCCTCCGCGCCAAACTTCCTTCCTGTTACGGTCTCCAACCACTCAGCTCGGTAGTGGCCAGCTGGGAGATCGAGAGTAAAATTGCGATGAGTTTCGGTATGTTGTTGACAATTTTAAATGGCGAAGCTCCTCTGCTCCACAAAACTGACTTCACTGTCGGGATTTTACGGGCGCGAAAATTACTCCGGCCATCGCAGGTGGCGGCGCAGAAATTCAAACGTCCCTACACCGTGAATGGAATGGGGGCCGTTGAAAAACTCGATCTGGGTGCGGTCCCCGATGCCCATCTTGTCGTAAAACCGGCGTACGGCGGCATATTCATGGGCGACCCATTCATCCACGCTGACCATGTCATCGTGGCCCCGTTCCACCATGAAGGGCCGCGGCGCGATTAGGCTGGCCAGGTCTGAGTAGTTCGTGACATTACCGAAGTTGAATTCATACATGTCATATTCGACCGTTAGCAGGTAGCTCTGTGGCGCAAGGACAGTTGTAGTTTTCCAAACCCACTCATTAAAGTCTGCTGAACAAATCGAGAGCACATAGCGATCTAGAAACGGAGGCACTCGAACTGCCGTTTTTCCTCCGTATGACAAACCGTAGAACCCAATACGGTCTGGATCTACGAAGGATTGGGTCGTCAACCAATTCAGCAACTGTTCGTGCTGCCCTATTATGAAAGAGAACAGAGCCAGCTTCAGAGGATGGCCGAGCCGCTGGATGATCCGGAAATCGTCGTGTCCGATGTAGGGATTTTGCGGCGCATAAGTGACGAAGCCTTCATTGGCGAGACTAGCGCCGAAATGGTGGTAGAACTCATCGTCGATCTTGGGGTCCGATACATCTGTCGGCCGGCCTTCCAAGCCGTGTTGGCAGACTACAACCGGGCGACGCTCGCCAGGCTTCATATCTTTGGGCACGAGCAGTATCCCGTACGCAAACACTTCCGGCCATACATCAAGCATCACCTCATACCCTTTAAACTTTGGCTCGTCCAAAATCAGCCTTGTCCGACCATTAGGAGGCAGGCTTGGCGAAGGTAGCCGGCCAATCACTTCATCCCAGATGTAGTCGCGATAGAACTTAGTCGACTCTTTCCAGCGTTGCATGGAAGAGGCGTCCGCCTTGCCCCAGAATTCCCGTCGCCGGTCCGGTGATTTGCGGACCAGCGCCTGCGTAAAATCAACGATCCGGGAAACTTGGCGCTGCTGCTTTGATGCCGAGTCGTAATGCGTATAGGAGAGCTTGGGCGCGCGTCCACTCGGCAGCAGCCCGCGCTTGACGCCTAGCGATCGAACGAAGGCCTGGATCGCCTGCTCCGAACCGGGCTGACCTCGGCCTTCTTCGTAGGCGATGAACTGTAATTTCGCCTGTGCTTGCAGCCCTGCAAAGAAAGGAAGCGCTCGGTCAACCTCTTTCTTGACCGTTTCCAAGGATGGAGTGGTCAATTTCCCGTTTACGCATGCATATGCTTTACGTTGCTCGGACTCCGGCGGCCGGCCCGAGACTTCCGGCCCTTTAGCGGCCTCCACGATGAGGGCCCGAGGAGCAATCATGCCGGCCAACTCCGCGTCGCCAAACTCCCGGATCAAGCCCCAGACGTCGCGGTAAATAGGTTCTTTCCAAACTTCTTCGCGCGGCTGGAAATAGCCGCTAACAACGGTCGCCTCGATCCTGGTATCAATCGCTGCACTGTAGAGCGCGAGTAATCCGCCTTCGCCATAGCCAATCATTCCGATCGGCAGTCGCAATTCGTTATTTTCATGTTCAAACCAATCTACCGAGGCCAATACTGTCTGTACTTCGTATCCAATAATGTGACGGCCAACTTCAAAAGCCATCCGATAGATCCATTCCCGATGCGGCATGTTCGTCATAGCGACGCCGGGAACCCCTGAGAATGTATCCTCGCGATTGATGAGTGCCGGCACTATGACCTGGCACCCGCTTTCCGCCAAGCGCCGCGCAAATTGTGCTCCCGGAGGAACTCCCGGCGCTAATCCCGTTAACATTTCTGGCGTCCAATCAGCATCCGGAATCGCAACAACGCGGGCCACAAGCGGCCCATCGGGTTGGAGGAGCAATCCCTCCGCCATCAACGCCTCAGAATCGGACGACACACGCGCCAGAACTGGCCAGCGCACTGCATGCACCTTGTACCCTGGTCCCTGCGCAATTTGCGCGGGACTGGAAAGGCTTCCCACTAGCTCTGGCGGCTGGGCGGGGACCGTCTCGTCCACGACCCCAATCATCTGTCTAAAGCGCTGCCGGTTAGGCGTGATCGAGCGTTCGTAGTGTTCAACCGAGGTGAAATCTCGACTCCAGAGTTGCGCGCGCCTCGCCACCTGCTCCTCGGTTTCGTGCAGCAGGTAGCGGCGGATACCCATCACCATTTGCATCGCGAGGTCGCCGTCAGCACTTAGAAGGTCAGTCCCTGGTAGAACCGACTCCTCAGCTTCGGCAGCAATGGCACTGGAGGGTTCTCTCCCGGAAGGCCCGGTATCTCCCGAAAGGAGTTTGGTGAATAGAGCGTCTCCAAGGCTGGCACTCAGGGTCGCTGTCGTGGATTGACCGAGAAATGTTCTGCGATTCATTTTTGTGGCACTATCCTCCAAGTGAATTCCAAATGCTCGTGGTCGCTGCGCACGGCGACGGCTGCGAGGAGGAAGGGCGGTAGCCCCTCTCTCCTTCCACGTTGCGAAGCAAACGGGAGCTGCTCACGCTTGGCTGACTGACGAACCGATGAATTGATTGCATGGACGCCTCTCAGAAGCAAGTTAGCAACTGTGATTCAATCGCTGGACTGTAGAGATTGGTGGATCTCCCGGAAGATCACAGTGTCTCGCTGAACATGCTCCTGCTTAAGCTGCTGTGTGACCTTGAGAGCTGCGGCTGCCGCCATCGGATCGCCGCTCTTTTTGTACAGTTGAGCGATTTGGTAGTGAATGCCGCCATCCTCGTCACTGGGGAGTGCCAACTCTAATTCATGAATTGCCTCTGGCACTCGGTCGCTCGCTGCATAACAGTTACCGAGCAACGCGTGTACGCGGGGAAGTATCTCCGGATCTGCGGCGAGGCTTACCTTGAGATGTGGCTCGGCGCCAGCATACTCATGCCGAGCAACAAGGACCTCCGCAACCAGCAGATTGGCGCGCGGATGGTTAGAGTTCTCCTTAAGCACACGCTCAGCACTCGAGAGAGCCTCATCCCACTTATTTTCCAGAAAGTAGGTGGTCGATAAACCCAGGAGCGCGCCCGCTAATTCGGACGAAACCGCTAGTGCTTTCTTGTATTCTGCTTCCGCCTCCGGATATCGTTCGCGTTGACGGAAGATGTCGCCGAGCAAGACGTGCATCTTCGGAGAGTTGGGCGCATTGCGGCCCGCCTCGTCCAGCGCAAGGACGGCCAGCTTCTGATTTGCCTTGATCTCCCAATACAATCCCGCCGATCGGCTCGCCTCGTTCACCACCAGCATTCTTGCCTTCACCGCGGCCGTTCGGTAATCTCCGGCATAGAAGAGGCATGCGACGGATTGCAGAAGCGCCTCTGAACTCGAGCCTTGATCATGCGAAGCCATCTCCTGACCACAGGAGTCGTCTTTACGCCTATGCTGACTGCTAGGCGGAGAAGGCAGAGGTTGTGTCGTATCTCCTCTGTGAAGACTGTCTTTTAGAGTCTCGACCAGATCGGGGGGAAAGGAGCCACTGGCTCCATCTCGGTTCAGCGAATTCCCGATCTCATCCAACTGTTTGCTTGACAGCCCATCCCAGAGAAAATGCGCATTTGCCTGAACAAGTTCGCCTTTAGACTCCCATAGCGTGATGAGCCGGCGTCCGGCGGCCTCATAGTCGCCGTCATTCAGACTGACACGAACCATAGCGAGCGATGCCAGGGGACATTCCTTGCCGGTTGCCAGCTCTGCCTGGATAGTGGCCTTCGCCCGAGCAAGCTCACCTTTT
>QHZW01000172.1 GCA_003224815.1 Acidobacteriota bacterium
GGGGAGCGGTGGAGACGCCGGCATCATGCGAAGCCCGGACCGCGCCACCGCCCTACCCGGCGAAGAGGAACCAGAACTAAGTCAAACCGGACTGAGGCGGCGTGGCGAAAGCTCCGCCATTGCCACCGGGAGGCTACCGTCACTGCGCCTCTTCTCGACTCCACTCACCTCTCTGACAATGTCGGCGTGTCAAGCGCTTTCCGAGCACACTGCGGCACTCACTCGCTGAGAAGGGCGCCATTTCGTCTCGAGAATTTTCCCTTGCCAACCAAGGCTCGCCTCGTAGTCCCCTCGGTCAGAGCTTCGGTCCGACCCATGCATCTCTTCAGTCTCCAACTGCGATCATGATTACGAGTTCGGACCCCTCGGTGAAGAGGAGCAGGATGCCCAATCAATTTCTCGGAGTGTACTGTTCAAAATTGACCAGCTTCACGTTGAGTAAGCGGCGCATCATGTGAATATGAGAGTGAGCGAGAAACAAACCTTATCGGTTCGCTGCCCCACGTGTGGGGCTAAGCCAGGAGAGAAATGCGAGCTTAGCACCGGCTTACCGCGTACCGATCCCCATCGAGATCGCCGCCTGGCGGCTTCCGACAAGTAGATCTTTTCTGCACATAGAGGCGTATTCCTTTACACAAGAGAAGCCGAAGCAAGTTAATACCTCGCAGCACCAGAATTCAGTCCCAGACCGGGTCCGCGAACGCGGAGCTGATGGGGGTCGAAGGCTTCGCTCACGGAGGCCGTTGCGGCTGAGGTCTCCTGCTGCGTGGGGGTCGCAATCTGAAGTAATCCCGGTCGAACGAGATTTCGAGGCGCAGTGAATGCGTTCTGGTGTGCTATCACAAGTTCCAGAACCCGGGCCAGACCTTCCGATTCGTATCCGTTGTCGAAATGGACGCCAGTGTCATGAAATCCGGAGGCTGACATCCGGTATGCACAAGCCAAAAACCAACGGCCTCGGGCTATCGACGACCAGACTTGCAGATAGTCCAAAGTACCGCTTGGGGCGAAGCCATATTCAACATGAATCAAGCCGCTCTGGGCGTCGCGCATCAGGTCAACCCAGTTCGCAACAACTGCAGACTCAAGGATTTGATCAAAATTCTGACTTTGATTCATCTTCATTCGCCTCCGCTTTCCCTCTGCATTGTCCGTGATCAGAGAGGTAGCTTGAACGTGATGTGCAGGACACAGTCTGCTTCTCAATCGCCGACTTCACCCATCCCGCCGTTTACGTGCCAGAGATCGTTCACGTCCATTCAAGATGACGAGGACACAGCCTGCAAGGAACATCGCCGGCACAATTATTGCGAGATATAAGTCGAACCGATCTGTCAAAGTGCCTCGTGTATGTTCTGACATTGCGCTGAACGGCATTCGCCGCGCACGCTCAACCTCTGGCCCATTTCGTGTCATGCTCGGACAACCATCGTGCCTCGGCGCCCTCCAATCGCCAGCCCTGTTGGATATGGCGCGAATGTGCGGAAACAGTTCCATAAGGTACGCCCAGAAAACGCTTGTCAACGATTCCAGTCACCTCAAGGCCGTTGAAGTGTTGCTGCTGCACCTTCCCTAGAATCCGCATTAATGCGTTCTGGACCTTCTTCACTCCAACGGCACCCAAAAACGTTACCTTGACCTCTGCTGCCATGAAAAAGAAGTTCCATCCCGCGGCATGAATTTTGCGGTCAAGGGCAAAGCCGTCCAGTGACTTGACGATGCTCCAGTTTCCTGAGCAGGGCTCGCTCTCCAAGCCAAAGTATCGAGTTATTAGGGGCGAGTCGTTGATCAGAACTGTACCCACTTGAATAGTGGTCGGCATAATTCCTCGTTTAGATAATTGGGTTGTCCAGCAAAACCCCTGGCCGAAGAGCCGGATAGGCCGTCTGGATTGGCGGAACGCTGCTCTCGTGAGCCATCCATAGGTTCGCTCACTTCCGTGGGAAATACTGTGCACTATGGCTCACTTCCGCTGCGCAAGGTAAGTATTGGCTTGATTGCGAACGATTGTGCCGGAACTAGTGCCACTTTGGGACTAAAATTAGGGACGATGAGTCCTGGTGCAGTTGCCAAAAAAAAGCCGCGAGTTTGATCCCGACGCACTCCTCGCCGTGATCGGAGAAGGCAGGAAAGCTCTGCTCTTTCCAAAGAAGCGGACGATTTTCGCGCAAGGGAGTCCGGCAGACGCGGTGTTTTATCTCCAGACAGGAAAAGTAAAACTCGCAGTTGTCTCGAAGACTGGCAAGGAAGCAACCATCGGCATATTGAGCGAGAGGAGTTTCTTCGGCGAGGGTTCGCTTGCGGGCCAAGCTCTCCGCATGGGCACTGCAACCGCAATGACGGATTGTTCCGTATTGCGAATTAAGAAGAAGGCCATGATGCAAGCGCTTCACCGGGAACACACACTTTCCGATATGTTCGTGGCGTACCTATTGGCGCGCAATATCCGCTATGAAGAGGATCTGGTCGACCAACTGTTTAATTCCAGTGAAAAGCGTCTGGCCCGCGTCCTTCTTATGTTGGCTCATTTCGGAAAGGAAGGAGTTCCTGAGACCGTGGTTCCCAGGATCAGTCAGGAAACTCTTGCAGAGATGGTCGGCACCACTCGTTCCCGAGTCAGCTTCTTCATGAACCGATTCAGAAAGTTAGGCTTCATTCACTACGCCGGAGGCGAAGACGGCGGTCTGCAGGTCCATAGCTCACTGCTCAATGTAGTTCTTCACGATTGAGCGTTTCAAATTAATCGCTGACCAACAGGCAAATCGCCCCCACGTTTCTAATGTCGCTCTCTTTCGATATTTCATTTTCGCGGGTTCCCGTACGGCCTGAAATAACCGGCCATCCGCACTTGTCGCACGAATACGCGCAGACGTGAAGGTAATATCTTCTCCTATGTTCCCTAGAATTCAAGAGATCTGCGCGAATAGCAGCCCTACACGGGTTGGAGCATCTGTGTACTATTGCTCGCTCAACCAGCCCTGGGCGCTTGTCCCCAGTGACCAACCGAATCGGCGTAAATATCCCTGCGAGTCCCGAGGAACGAGAATCTCTGTCGGAGAAATGTATTTGGTTCGGTTTCGCGCACAGGGCCCCAGTTTCGCAGCGGGTGCGAAAAGTGGAGCCTTGGCAGCACGTCGAACTATTGTCGTCCCGTCCTACTTGGCTACGGAACTATGGCCGGCAACCAGCTTCCACATGCCGTTCTGCCGGACGAAAGTATCGGTACTAAGTACAGTTTTGACGCGGTGTTCGCCGCGGACCATGCCATCGTAAGTATCGGTATATGTCGCGATCGCGGTGTTGTTGTCGTAGATGCGGACTTTGAGATCGCTGATCTGTTCGCTGTTCATCTTATTGTTGGCCGCGTCTTTTGCATCCGCCAATACGGATTCCTTCGTTGTCCAGATTCCACCGCTGAAGC
Source organism: Acidobacteriota bacterium (assembly GCA_003224815.1). Classification (GTDB taxonomy): domain Bacteria; phylum Acidobacteriota; class Terriglobia; order Terriglobales; family Acidobacteriaceae; genus Gp1-AA145. Next base: position 3,422 of record QHZW01000172.1, read on the forward strand.
CGCCGGTCCAATCGTCGGCGTAATTCTTCTCGACGAAAGATGAATCTCCAGCGAGATTAGCTTTTACAGCATCGTTCTCAAACTGGGTGATGGCTGCAACCGCCTGATTATTTGTGGGTTGTTTTTTTGCTACGGCAAGCGGGCTCAGAACGGCGGATGCCACGATTGAAGCAAGAAGCGTAAGCATGATTCTTTTCATGTGATGTGATCCTTTCACGTCGTTGCGTGACTAAGGTGGGAAAACTTCAGATGGGCTGACTTAGCTCAGAGAACCTGAAAGAGTGGAAGAATGTACTCGCTCGCTACCACCGTAGGCTTCTGAGGCTTGCTTGTCAAAGGAAGTCGTACGAAGACCACCTACTCGTCTACGCGCCGGCATCAGTTGGAAAGCCCATGGCATTAGCTATGTCAAGCCCAGCGGCGGCACCATAAATCTGGTTAATACTGTGGCGCAAAGCAATCATATTACTGCGGGAGGATTCGGTGGCCAGGCTGGTTGGGTCCTTAGCAAATTCTGCCTGGTACATCCTTAGCAGTAATTCGCTCTGTTCCTCCAATCGTCCGATTGTTTCCGCGTCGAGGTGTGCTTCAATCTGCATAATCTATATGTACGTATATCTGAGTGTCACGGTTCGCATGGAGTATGACGAAAATAGCTGGGGGAATCAGGAGTTCCACCCAATTTGACGCGGTTAGTGGCGAATGCCTTCGCAATGGATCGGGCAGCATCTAAGCCGGGTTGAGAGCCTTGCCGCACTCCAGGCAGCATCTCTTCTGGCGTGGCGTAATCAAGCCGCAAAACGGACACATCCTTTGCAATCTGAAATGTTGGTTTTCCGGCTTGGGCGTTGCGCGCGAATTAATCAATAAGTCAGCAATGAAAGCTAGCTTCCTACGCAAACGATTGAGCAGCCGACGAAAGTTGGGCGACATCGATGTACCCTACGTTCTTTCACCCGTGGCGGGGATCGTCTCGCGACTAGCCCGAGCGGGGTGTTCTGAAATGGCTTTGCGGTTCATATTTCCCATAATTTTAGAATGGCAGAACCAAGCGATGCGATGCTGTGCCTGATTGCTCACATTCCTTAGAGTTTCGATGAAGCCACGCTTGAGAATGAGACAAGTGTGAGCAATTTAGACCAGCGATTCTCTCTCGCGGAGCAAAATGCGAACTGAAACATCCAACCCAGCGGGTTCATCGGTCCTGATCTCGCCTCCGCTCACTGCTTCCATTGGCGTCCAACCAATTGAGCAGGGTGCGAACGCTACTGCGAGCCAGGGCAATCGAGCAGTCCGCAGCTCCGTAATAAATATTGATGGCGTCGCCATTGGTCTCCATTGTGTATCCGCAGGGAAACACAACGTCGTCCACGTCGCCGTGGCGCTCGTAGTCGGCCTCCGGGCCAAAGATCCACGAATCGCCTCGCAGCAAGCACTTTTCCGGATTCTCAAGGTCGAACAATGCGAGGCCCAACCTGTACAGACAGCCGGAAGGCGTGTGCCGTACTCCGTGGTAAAGCACGAGCCATCCTCTGGATGTTTCAATGGGCGGCGGCGACAAACCAATCTTGTTGGCATCCCACCAAGCGCCGCGCCGCGCTTCCAATATGAGCCGGTGCCGGCCCCAATGGCGCAGGTCAGGAGAATAGGAGATCCACATGTGCGAGCCGAGTGGCGTCATGGGTCGATGAATGAGCGCCCAATACCCGTCGATCCTTCGCGGCAAAAGTGCGGAGTCCTTATCGTCGGGTGACATGATCACACCGTAGCGCTCGAAGCTGCGAAAATCCTTGGTCAAGGCCAACGACACTCCTGGACCGCCACGCGAATACGAGGTGTATGTGACTGCGTACTGCTGCAATTCAGGCACGAAGGTGATCCGAGGGTCCTCGATGCCCCAGAGTTCTTCGGGATACTCTTTCGGGCTCGACAGTAACGTTGGTTCACTATCAATCTCCCAGCTATCTACGCCGTTTCGAGAGCGGGCGGCACAAAGGTGGGATATGCCGCGTCGATCCTCCACCCGGCACAGCAGCAAGGTCGATCCATCAGCCAATAATGTCGCACCTGCGTTGAACACACTGTTGATTGAATAAGGCCAGTCCTTGGCGGTTAAGATGGGATTACCGGGATGCCGAAGCAGAAGAGGTTCGTAACGAGTTGTTATGGCAACGCTCATAGGATTTCAGACAAAACATTTTCAAAGTACATTTGCAGTCTCAAGATTGTTATTGCGGGCGATGAATAGGTTACGCCGTGATTGCGGATGCTTAACTTCTTCGAGCGAGCGCATTTCAACCAGCGCCATCAGGAACGCCAAAGTCGATTCTGCTCCCTGGTTTTCATTCACCCGTTCAGGATGCAGTCCGTCTCGGCAACCACCGGTTGAAGGATCGTGTAGGGCAATCCTCAAATCATTGTTGCCCAGGAACCAGTTGAAGGCTGACCAGGCTTCCTTGAGCCAACGATCATCCCCGGTTGCACGATAAGCTTCGAGACACGCGGAAACGGCTCCGCCGGCTTCCACAGGTTGTTGGTCGAAGCGAGCTTTCTCGCCTCCCTTACGGTAGAACCCCTGCGACCCGATGGGCACAAAATGATCGTTGTCCGGAGAGCGCTGTATTTCGCTCAGCCAGTTCAGTGCTCCGAGCGCGGCCGACACCATCACACTATCCGCACTGCGCCGGCCAGCAATCAAGAGAGCATCGCGATCGCCTGGAAAGGAGTCGAGGTACTCCTGTATCCCGAGCAGCGTGAACGCCCAGGCACGCGGGCTGCTGAAGGCCAGTACTGCGGGGACGGCAGTCTCGAAAAGACGTCCCGCCGCCCCTCGCAGGTCCTGATTTCTAGAGCGGCCCAGAACCGTTCCCAGCGCCCACAGCGTGCGCCCATGACAATCTTCTGAGCCCGCAGCCTCTGTCCATTTGCGTTCGTAAGTAAGAAAATTTCTGAACCGTCCGTTTTCCGGATTGAACGCATAGCCCAAAAATGCCAGGTACCGCGCAGCAAGTTTTTCAATTCCCGCCGACTCGGTTCCTCCCAGTTGCTCGATCAGGACGGCTAGAAGGAGCGCGCGGGCGTTATCGTCGGTGGTATATCCCTCGCCGTAATTTGGCACAGAAAAGGTAGCGTGCTGGAGCATGCCGGTATCGTCGGTCAGCCGATGCAGGTGGTCCAGTTTTAGCGCCGGCAGCTGGTCAAGGTATTTCTCTGGCGAAGCATCCGCGAACAGCGCGCGCGGCTGCCGGGTGCGGTCAGCGCGAGCTTGGGCGAAACTCGCCATATATCCTTGCGCAACACTCCTCCAGACCATCTCCCGCGAGTATACGTACGCACGTTTTCGCATCGCGTGCCGTATTGCAGGAGTGTCCAACAGTTCGACGGCCCTACGCGCAATAGCTTCCGGGTCTTGAAAGGGCACAAGCGCGCCCCGGCGATCGTCCAGTAACTCGATCGCATGCCAGTAGGGAGTCGAGATGATCGCCTTGCCCGCACCTAACGCATAGGCAAGCGTCCCGGATACAACTTGCTGCTCATAGCGGTAAGGAGTGATATAGATATCCGCTGCGCCAATAAATGCGACCATTTCCTCTGGGCTCACGAATCGGTTGTGGAAGGTCACATTCGACTCGACTCCAACTTCCTTAGCCAAGGCCTGCAAGTAAGATCGATAGCAATCGCCCTCGCGGCGGAGAATGTGAGGATGGGTCGCCCCTGCGACTATGTAAACCACGTTCTTGTGCTTCGCCAGGATCTGCGGCAAGGCTTGAATCACATTTTCGATTCCCTTGTTTGGAGAAAGCAGACCGAACGTGAGCAGGACGGCCTTCCCCTCGACGCCAAAGCGGTCCTTGTAGAAATTAGGATCGAGGAATGGCAAATCGGGGACGCCATGCGGAACCATGTCGATCTTGCTGCCGGGCACCTTAAAGACTTCCTGCAAAAACTGGGATGAAAGTTGACTCATGACAATCAGACGGTCTGATATTGCAGCGATTTCTTCCATCACCAGTCGTTGATCGGGATTCGGTTCCCGAAGCACCGTATGCAGGGTAGTCATGACTGGCATCTTGAGGCGACGAAGCAGACTCAAGATGTGACTACCCGCGGGCCCCCCGAAGATTCCGTACTCGTGCTGCAGGCATACCAAATCGAAATTGGTGAAATTCAGGAACTCAGCCGCATGCTCGTAAGATGACAGATCATCCTGCTGAAGGGCGAGTCTCACCCGTGCAGGGTATGCATAGCCTGATTCCGTATCATTCACTGGGACTGCGAAGAGTCGTGCCGATCCATACTCCGTGGAAATTGCCTCCCACAGGTCCGTGGTAAAAGTGGCGATCCCGCATTGGCGGGGAAGGTAGTTGCCAACCACGGCGATCCGGCTCGGCAGCCCGGCGCCAGAGCGCGGACGAATCGGCGCTGCAGACACTTGATGCGACACCACGGGGTGCCTCTTAACGAATTCGAGGATTCCGGTCGAAGGTACTGTTTCTATTTCTGACATCAATTGTCCCAGGATTGCTCGGAGCTGCGTGGCGAAAGTGGTTTCAAGAACGAGTAGCACTCGTCAGGGTTGAATCAAAATGGGCAATGTCCGTTCATTTCGCCCACCTGTGTAGGAATTCTTTCTCGCGGACAGCAATCTTCCATCTTCAGTATCAGGTTGTTGGGGAAGAAAGACTGGTCAAAATTGACCAGACCTTCAGATCGACAGTGGAGCTTGCCAGATCTGTTGGTGCAACCGTGCCGGAAGTTGTCCAGATAAGTTATTCTCGTGATATGGATCATCTAATCGTTCTTCGCGACAAAATTGGGCGTCTCCGAGAAGAGATCGCTAACATCCAACAGTTAAATGAGCAGTTTCGGCGTGACGGATGGAAATCAACAGATGCTCAAGTCGCTCACGGGCGAAGGAATGAACGATTGCAAGCTATCCAGCATGAACTTGTACGGCTTGCCGACCTTGGTAGCAAAGTTGTTTCGGCAGAGCAAATGAGGGAAAAGCACCGGACTCGGCTGCATCTCATTAAGCAGAAACAGGCGTCCTAGCATCCCTGCCCCGATCAAGGCGCTAACGTTCCGATCTATACAAGCCTCTAATTTCCACCACGTACTGACGCCGACGTACCAGCACATAGCGCAAAAACGAAAGCGCCCGGGACTCAGATGAATCAAGGACGCTCGTTCGAACCGCCATCCCCCGAGGGCTGCTCACAACCAGCCTACGTCCTGACTGCACCGTTGGGAATGGCCCGGATGGGCTACTGTGAAAATCTAAATTTATGCGACTAGTCGAGAACAACCATCAGGCTCTTCTTCGGTCCTGTTCTCATCGGGCTCTTGTCCAAGGAGGACATCGGCAACTTCCGCCGAAGCGATCGAACGCGATCACCGGTAATTTGCACTAAGGGTGGCGCTTCACGAGGCGGTGAACCTGCACAGCCCATCCCATGACGACTTCGCTCTCTAGCAGAAACGCGACAACAAAGAAAATCGCAACGAAAGCACCGACCTCAAAAACGCGAACAAGGAACTGCAACAAATAAAGCATTGTTGTGACCTCCACTACACATGGCGGAAGCGCATGCCATTACCGGTACTGACCGCACCAGTCGAACAGCCGTCCAGTAAGCATGCTCGCAGCAATCCGACAGGTAGGCAATTCCCCAAAAGATGTAGTCAGCAGTATGTGACACGCCGTTAAGACTCGGCAAAGAAGTCAAGCTTGTTCTGCGCTTGCAAGGAGCAGGATTGACCGTGCGCGGCCACGGCACAGTAGTTTGGGATGACAAGCACGGCAAAGCAGGCATTGCTTTCCGCTGTCTTACACCGGAAATGCAAAGGGAACTCGATTCATGGCTTGACGCTCATTTTTTCGAGCTTCTCAGTTCCGGGCACCGTGCGCAATGGCTGTCACCGTGAAGACTATCGTAAGAAAAATTAATATCCGAAGTAGTGACCCCGAAACAGGCGACGTAAAAGCGCACGCTTGTGCTAACGCCTGGTTACGTAAACTATCCAGACTCGTCTCCCAGATGGGTTCCAGGTTGTGGACTACTTCCGAGTTGCCCGTGAGAACGAAGCCGCTGGCGCGGCGGACGCTGCCGCGTGGGTGAGATCGACAGCCGTGGTTTTAAGCCCCAGATAAATTGAGGGTCACAAGGAGGTTGTCCCTGTGACCCATCTACGAAAAATCATGCTGGAAGAACTCCAGCGTCGTCATTACTCTGAGGCTACCACGCGGCGTTACATTCGCTTCATCGAGCGCTTTGCTCAGCACTTCCACCGCTCGCCCGATCGCCTGGGACCGCAGCACATCCGCGAGTACCAAGCCCAACTCTTCACCTTGCAGAAGCTGTCGCCCGGCTCGGTGACCAACCATCTGTGTGCCCTGCGGTTTTTCTACATTCAGACGCTGAAGAGACCGTGGAGCATTGCCGACACTCCTTACCCCAAGAAGACGCACCGCTTACCCACCATTCTCAGTCAAGAAGAAGTGGCCCAACTCATCGATGCGGCTTGCACACCATTTCATCGAACTATCCTCATGACCCTCTATGCCACCGGTGTTCGGGACGCGGAGTTG
>QHZW01000064.1 GCA_003224815.1 Acidobacteriota bacterium
ACCTTTCGCGATCACGTCAGGGCAACCGCCATCAAGGATGGAAAGACTCCGCTGATGCAGTAGTTTACGAAGATGGATCTCAGGTTGACCCACCCATTGCCACCTGTGAAGAACAGGGTTTTGCTTACGCGGCGAAGTTGCAATTTTCTGAGGTGCTCTGGTGGCTTGATCGCAGGGAGGAAGCCAAGCGACTCTATCACGAGGCTGAGGAATTTAAGAAGCGTTTCAACGAGCGTTTTTGGATGCCAGATCGGAAATTCGTTGCTTTCGGTCTTGATTCATTTGGAGCGCAGATCACGTCGATGGTTTCCAATGTCGGCCATTGCATTGCTACCGGAATTCTCGATAGCGACCTGGTTAGAGTGACGGCAGACCGGCTGTTTGAGCCGGACATGTTCAGTGGCTGGGGTATTCGGACACTATCTTCGGAGCACCCGGGCTACAACCCTTACAGCTATCATCGGGGTTCAATTTGGCCGGTCGAGCACGGAGCATTTGCGATTGGCTTCATGCGGTACGGTTTATTTGATTACCTGCACCGCATGAGTCAGGCGCTATTCGAAGCCGCCCGGCTCTTCGAGTTCTATCGGCTGCCCGAAGTTTTCGCCGGACATCCGCGGGATGACGACCACCCGTTTCCCGCAATTTACCCGAATGCGAATTCGCCACAGGCATGGTCATCCTCGGCACTTTTCCTAATCCTCCAAAGCATCTTGGGGATTTACCCGTTCGCTCCGCTCCACACGTTGATTGTCGACCCGCGTCTACCGGAGTGGTTGCCCGAATTGACCATTACGAATTTACGGGTTGGCGAAGCTGCCGCGGATGTGCGTTTTTTTCGAAAGGCTGGAGGCACCAGCGACTACGAGGTGCTTGAGAAGCGCGGTCCCCTGCACGTTTTAAGGCAACCAAGCCCCTGGTCCCAAACTGCGGGAATCCCCGAGCGCCTTAAAGACATGATTACCAGCCTTCTGCCTGGAAAATAAAATGAGCTTAGAACGCCTGGCAAGGTGAACACACCGGCTACGAGGACGGATTGAATTCTGATCTCTGATCACAACTGTTGAGAAAAGGCCTGATTACTACAATCAACTGTCGCGGTAGGGACGACCATCACTGATCCCCCCGCGCAGATCCGTAGATGCGCATTTACGGCCTTCGCCGAGAGCCTAAAGGCTCGGCACTCCCGAAATTCGCATCATCCGTTTCCGATGGGGGAATGGTTTCGCGGCTACACTGGTTCGCTGCTTCGCTACGGCCTGTCGAGTTGCTCGCCCCCTGTACGGATCTGACCAGGGATTTTCCCAGCCAACTGGGACTTTTACTCCCGGGCTTTCGGTGAGTCGGTCGCCCTTCTCGTCGTCGGGTATAACTACGGTGGCAACTGAGCGCTTCCACCGATGGGACTTTCACCCACTGGAATATCAGCTAGCATCGCTGCACGGGTTCTTTCATCCCCTACAACATGCCGGTTTATCCCGGCGCACTCCGCATAGCCCGTGATCCGACCAAGATCATTGCAATCTTCCAAGCAACCGAGGGTTTTGAGCGCAATCAATTTCGTCCTTATCTGTAACTGACCACACGGGAGTGTTAGACTCCGCGTCAGACTTAAACCCTCCTTCGCAGGCCGGCTAATGCGGTTTGTCCTAAAACGTCTCCTATTAGGTTTCGTGCTGATCGCTTTGGCTTCGGCATCGCTACTGCTCTCCGATCTTGGACGGCGGACCGCCGTGGCCCGAAGCGTGCCGCATATCGGTCTCCTCCAGCATGCTTCGACCATGTTGCTGGACGAGGGCACACGGGGAGCGATCGACGGCTTGGCAGAGAACGGATTGATCGACGGAAAAACGATTGCCATAGAACAATTCAACGCTCAGGGCGATATCTCTGTCGGGAACTCCATTGCTAAACAAATGGTCAATGCGCGTTACGACTTGTTGCTGACCATGAGCACGCTGTCGCTGCAGGCAGTCGCGAACGCGAATCGTAACGGCAAGACCGTTCAAGTGTTCGGGCTGGTGGCCGATCCGGTCGTGGCCGGGGTGGGAATCAGTCGCAATGACCCACTCGACCATCCCCGCAACCTGATTGGCATCGGCAGTTTTCTTCCCATACAAGATGCGTTTCACATCGCGCGGGAGATGTTTCCAGGTCTCAAGCGAGTGGGCGTAGCCTGGAATCCGGCTGAAGCTAATTCGCGGGCCTTCGTCGAGAGTGCCCGTGAGGTCTGCCGAGCCTGGGGCATTGAGTTGCTCGAGGCCAATGTCGAGAATTCAAGTTCCGTGCTTGAAGCCGAAGACTCGCTTGTCTCGCGTGGGGCTGAGGCGTTATGGATCGGCGGAGACGTGACGGTGAGTGTAGCGGCTGACTCAGTGATCCTAGTTGGCAGGCGAGCCCATATTCCGGTGTTCAGTATTACACCAGGCAAACCAGATCGTGGCACCCTGTTCGACTACGGGGCTGATTTCTACCAGATTGGCAAAGAAACGGGAGATTTGGCAGCTCGAATTCTACATGGCGCCGATCCCGCTCAAATACCAGTCCTCAACGAAGTCCCGATTCATTTCGTGGTGAATACAACGGCGATGAAAGGTCTCAAGCAGGGCTGGCGGATCCCGGATGATATCCTTCGCCGCGCAAACGTTGTGGTGGACCAAGCGGGTGTACACGAAAAGACAGTCGTCGCGCACGCCAAAGTGAAATAAATGCAAATCACCAAACGATTGATTGGCCAAACCGCTGAACTCAAGATTGAGGGACGCGTTGACGGCTATTGGTCTGATCATCTTGCCGCCGCCGTCGATCAGGAAATCCGTCAAGGCTCACACCATATTCAACTCGATCTTTCGCAAGTGGCATTCTTGAGCTCAGCCGGAATCGGGACTCTGGTGAGACTCTACAAAGATTTGAAGAGTATTCAGGGATCATTCGCAGTCTCGAACTGTTCGGGCGTTGTTCTGAAAGTTCTCGAGCTTTCGAAGCTTGTGGACCTGCTCGTAGCCCAGCCCGCGCCGGAACCTTTGTCGGATGAGATTAGCGGGAACTTCGTTGCGGAGGCACGAGTTGCGGAATCAATTCGGCAGGTAGAGCGCTCCGGAACGGTTTACGAGGTATATCCGCTAGCGCCGGACGCCAAGCTGGATTGCCGCCGACTAGGCGATGCGACTCTGCTCGAGCGTTCTGGGTTCGCCGAAGAGCACTGCCGCATTATGCAATTTTCCGACTCGGCCTTCGCGTTTGGCCTGGGTGCGCTAGGAGAGAATTTCGCAGACTGCCAGGGACGTTTTGGAGAATTCATAGCCGCAGGTGGGGCAGTCGCCTATCTGCCAACGGATGGAACCAATGTTCCCGATTTCTTGTTAGCCGGAGGAGCAGCGCTTCCTGAAGTTCAAGTCTGCTACGGAATCGCTTGCCAGGGAGCGAATCCGCAGCCATTCGGCAGCCTGATTCGTTTTGAGGCAAAGAGCAGCGCGCCTGTGGCGCTCAGTATTTTGCTGGAGGCGTGCCTGGATCTTTCCGATGCGCAACAACTTGGCGTGGTCATGATTGCGGAATCTGCAGGCCTGATCGGTGCCGCTTTGCGCCGGCCGCCAGTCTTAGCCGCTTCTGAATCCAATATTTTCGAGTTTCCCCGGATTCGCGATTGCCTCAGCTTCACCGCCGAACGTGCGTACACCAAAAGTGTCGTGCTTTCAGCGGGTGTCGCCATGCGACGGAGTGCTGGCGCTCTCGAGCCGGTAATTCGCCCTTTGTCGAGCGCATCGAGCCCTGAGATGCAAGTCGCCGGCCATTTTCATGCTGCTGCATTCTCGTATCGCCCGATTCAAAGGGGACAGATCGAGTTGAAGTCCTCGATCAAAGGGCTCTTTGAGGGGCAAACATTAGAAGGTATTCTGCACTTGCTGACCGATGATCGGGCGTTGTCCGGCAGCGGGCAAACCGAACTGGTTCGTGGAGCGTGCTGGATTGCTCCCATTTCTCGCATCACGGCGGAAGGGGTCCAGGCATGAGTCTACTGCTCGGAGCGCTCACGCTGGGATTCATCTTTTCTTTGCTCGCGCTGGGTGTCTTCATCAGCTTCCGAATTTTTGCTTTTCCGGACATCACAGCAGACGGATCAAGCGCGCTCGGGGCCGCCCTGGCTGCCATGCTGCTGGTTCATCACGTCAATCCGGTGCTGGCGACATTTGCTGGTTTTGCCGGTGGCTTTCTCGCTGGCACATTGACAGGGATGCTTGCGACAAAATTCAAAATCAACGGCTTACTTGCCGGAATTCTAGTGATGACCGGCTTGTACTCCGTGAACCTGCACATCATGGGGAGAAGCAATATCTCGGTGCTGGGATCTTCCACGTTATCTACCTACCTCGACCGCGTGGGCACGGCACTCACACGTCATAACACTTTGAACGTGATGGGCTGGGAAATCACTTCACTAGAAGCATCGCTTCTTATTGCGTCATTCCTATTTATCGTTCTGGCCGGTTGTTTAATGTACGTCTTTTTTCAAACGAATCTTGGGACGGCAATGCGCGCCACCGGCGACAACCACGAAATGGTCCGTGCGCTGGGGATAAATAATGAAAATATGATCATCCTCGGACTCGGCCTTTCGAATGGATTGATTGCCTTAGCAGGAGCCTTTATTGCGCAATACCAGGGTTTTGCCGATGTGCAGATGGGAATCGGCATGGTGGTGTGGGGACTGGCCAGCGTCATTATCGGTGAGGCATTGGTGGGCACAAAGCAAATTGGCCTTAGCATTACCGGTGCGGTGATGGGCTCAGTCCTGTTTCGACTCCTCGTGGCAATGGCACTGCGCTTGGGATTGAATCCTAACGACCTGAAACTGGTCACTGCGCTATTCGTGTTCGCGGCGCTGGTAACTCCCGAACTCCTGAACCGGTTTAAGACGCTCAAACCGCGGTCATTCCATGCTTGAACTCCGAGCGGTCAGCAAGACCTTCAACCCTGGAACGCCTAACGAACTTCGTGCCTTGCAGGCAGTAAACCTGACGGTCGATGATGGATTGTTTGTGGTCATCATCGGCACGAACGGTTCGGGCAAATCAACCTTGCTCAATGCCGTGGCGGGATCATTTTTCGTCGACTCGGGTTCGATTTCGCTCGCCGCCGCGGAGATTACCAACTGGCCCGAGCACAGACGAGCGAAGCTGATTGGCCGCGTCTTTCAGAATCCGTTCAGCGGAACAGCGGCCAATATGTCGATCGCAGAAAACCTGGCGCTAGCCGCGTACCGTGGGAAGCCCCGTCGGCTGGATTGGCCGTTGCGAAAACCGCTGCTCGGAGAAATGCGAGAACGTGTAAGTCATCTGAACATGGGGCTTGACGATCGTTTGAAAAATCCGATCGGATCGCTCTCAGGTGGGCAACGACAGGCATTAACTTTGCTCATGGCAACGTGGCTGCGTCCGGAGCTATTGTTGCTGGACGAGCACACGGCTGCACTCGATCCCAAAAGCGCTGACCAGGTAATTGCGCTTACCGACACCATCGTCAGGCGCCACAAGCTGACCACGCTGATGGTGACGCATTCCATGCATCAGGCCGCCAACCTTGGCGATCGCCTAATCATGATGCACCGAGGCCGCGTTATCCAGGACTTCCGCGGAGCCGAAAAGAAACGCATCCGGGTCGATGATTTGGTCGCGCGTTTCGAAGAAGTACGGCGCGCCGAATTACTGGACGAGAGTGCGGCCGAAATGCTGCGCCGCGTCTATATCTGATCAGAAGACTGGTCGAACGCTACCCCACTCGCCGCGAATTTGATCGGAGTTTCTCATCTCGCCCATCAGCGCGGGATTCAGGATGACTTGTCGCTACTCGGAAGTTATCAGCCAATACTTGCAGGCTGGCGACTGACGCAAGAGTTTTACTCGTGAATTCCTCTTGGCTTTGTAGAATATTTTGGTCCCGAAAAACCAAGCCACACACCCCTCCGCAAATAGTGTCTTGAGCATTGGTATATAGGTTTGCCTAAATGATTTGAGGGCGTGCTGCGCGACATTCGGACTATTGAGAATCTGGCATGGGTCGGCGGTGTTAGCTATTCACAATAACAGGGTCGAGCGGGCGCTAACTTCTGGATTGCTCGCCTCAATGTGTTGCGCACCCATGATTAATGCCTGATCGTGCTCGAGGGAGCTACTTGAGAAATATTTCTATCCCTTGTTTCTCGACGAAGCCGTCCGGTGTGCCAATTGCTTTCGAAGGACGTGGATTTCAATATTCTCAGTGGTCTACCGGGCTGAGCAGGGTCGTGGCCCTCGCCTGACCTATTGATCGGGGAGAGAGCTTGACGGTTAGAAACCGAGGTTGGGTTATCGCGCGCTGGGCTATCTCGGCTCGGCTCTTTACTTACTTAAGCGACGAGTCTTTGTCGTACCGCTTGTACTAATGGGCATGGGTCAGGTGAGTGCAGCACGCATTTGTGCGTTTGCGGCGGGAAGTGATCGTTCGAACGTTCCAGTATAGCGACGATGTACGGCTCGGGGCATCTTTCTTCGAAATAGCTAGGCAAGCTCTCTTGCGCCTCTCGCGTAAGCTTGCGACAAAGCAGCAACACTCCGCATCGGCCAAGATAGATTTCATAACGAGCCGCCGATTCAGTATGGACTGAAAACACTTCGAAACCTGCATCGCACAAGACTTCCTGACGAAAACGTGCAACCTGCCGATCAGGGAAAACTGCCAGAATGGTGTTGTGGAGCTGGCCCATTGGTTGTTTGATGTCACAGAAGACTGTAGTGTTGGCGGCGCACCGCGACTTCTCAGCCGCGAACGGGTTGTTGCTAACAAGCAAGTCCAGCGGACGACCGCCCGGAACTACTCCGGATTGCAAAGACCGGGCGGTGCCGCTCGCCGCTGTCCGGCGCTCCATTGAATCGAGAGTTCACTCAAAAGGGCTGATAGCACTTGAGTTCCATGAGCAACGGGCGAGAACCTGTGACAATACAAGGCGTCCGGAGGTACTTATCTCGATGCAAGGCGAGACCCGTGAACGTTGGCAAAGGCTGTGCGAGCAGGCCGCGATTGAACAGAATCCGGCGCGGCTGATGGACTTGGTCAACGAGATAAATCGGTTGCTGGACGAAAAGCAAGAAAGGCTGAACAACCTGCTGCCGATTCAAAAGGCACACCCTAAGCTTCTCGATCTCGCGGATCGCACAATGGCAGAGACCTCCAAGACACACAGGCCGGGAATATGGCTCGATGCCGTATTTGTGACGATGGTTGCGGTTTCAGTGCTGGGCTCGGCGTACGCACTGTTAAAGAAGTAGTGGCCCTCGTCACTCCGCAGCGTACCCGCGATGGCTAGAGGGCCTCACTCAGCAGCAAAATCCGAAGTGCCGGGGTAGGCAACGGCAAAAGCAAAGCTGGAGAGGTCTACTCCTGTCTCGCCATGTCCCGGCTTATAGTTTTTGACGACACAGTGACAACAAACGTTGCGTGTGCTCACTTATATCCAGAGCTGGCGAATGATGGTGGTTTGCACCTCAGGCGAGGCGTGACACTCTAAAAATGTTCCACGCAAGACAGCGGTGAGCTAACGGCCTGATACGTGAGAGACTGCGTCAGGCAGTTTATCTTTCCCTCCTGCCCCGTATGAACCGCCAGACGCGGCTTTCCCGGGACTTGGTGTCGTCACTTTTTCCCGCCTGAGTCCGCGTATCGGGCTATTCTCGATATTCCTTACACTGTCGATTCCGAGACCACCTGCGATATAGCAGGACATCTAATCGGCCCAGCTTGGTAAATGCATTACCAGCAGTAAATCGCCACATACGAATAAAGGAAACCCATTTGTACGAAAAAACCTGAAGCTATGCGCGCAACTTCTGAACGCAAACTTGCTACACTTTCAGCTTTCAGCTTGGCCTTCATCATTCCTAGTGATGCAGCGGCCCAAAATAATCCTGTACAGCAAGCCACGAACAGCATTGTTCTGAATAATGTGGACAGCGCGGAGAACGTGTTCAACGGAATTCTGAAAATTACGAGTATTGCTGCCAGTAACACTGGTGCACCGTGACAGGAACTGTCACCGATTCAGCAGGCAACGTAATTAAGTCGGTTGCGATTTATCGTCTACTGTCGCCGGATGGACGTTCGCTATAAGGATTTGAAGTTTCAATGAAGTAAATGCAGCATTCTGGAGGGGCACTGATGAAATTCAGCCATCTCGGCATTTAGCGACAATCATGGTTATGTCGTCGTGCTGCTCGTGCGGACTGAACTTGCGAACTTCGTCCACGATCGCCGATAACATCGGCTGTGGCGCCAGTTCGCGATTTCTCCGTACCGCATCGATCAGCCGTTCCTCTCCAAAATCGTCTCCATGTTGATTGAACGAGTCGGTCACCCCATCCGTGTAGAGCACTAAGGTGTCTCCAGAAAACAACTGGTTCTCCTCCATCGAGCATTCCCACTCATTGAACAGTCCCAAAACAGTAGAAGTGGACCCGAGCCGCTCCAGCGTATCGTCGTTGCGGAACAAAAGGCCGGGATAGTGCCCGCAATTTGCATAGCGCACTCGCCGCGAAGCATCGTCATACTCGGCAAACACCAGGGTGGCGTAGGAGCTCTCAGCGGTGTTTTCCCAAAAGAGTTGATTAACTGATTTCAGGAAGGTCTGCGGCTGCTCCAAAGCGATGGCACTCTGGCTGCGCAGATTTGCCTGCAAGTTGGCCATCAGCAGAGCAGCGCCGATCCCTTTTCCCGAAGTATCGCCAATGACGAACCCTAGCCGCTCCCGCC
>QHZW01000065.1 GCA_003224815.1 Acidobacteriota bacterium
GTGCTTCTTGGCCTGGCAATAGGGCGCAATGCGGTTGCGCTGGCGGCGAACTTCGGTGCGAATTTCTGGCAGAATGCGGGGCTGGGTGCGCTGCATCCGGTGCAGGTCGGAGTCGGCGGGCCGATCGTGCTGGTGGGTACGCTGACAATTCTGGCGGTTGCGCAAGTCGGATCTCTGTTTTCCGCGGACGCATGGAACAATGTGACGTTCACGGCGGGAGAAGTCATCAATCCCAAGCGGAACCTGCCATTGTCGCTCGCGATCGGCACGGGCGTGGTGATTGCGCTCTATATTGGATGCAACATCATTTATCTAAGTGTGCTGCCGCTGGCGGGATCGATAGATGGAACAACGGTTCTGGCGCGAGGGATCCAATATGCGACCGAAGATCGCGTGGCCACGGCGGCGTTGTCGCAGATGTTCGGGAATATCGCCGGATTCTTGATGGCAGGAGCCATCATTATCTCGACGATAGGCTGCAATAACGGGCTGATTCTTTCCGGGGCGCGGGTTTACTACGCAATGGCGAAGGACGGGCTGTTCTTTCGCGGGGCAGGAAATTTGCATCCCAAGTATAAGACTCCCGCGGTTTCACTGATGGTGCAGATGGTCTGGATTTGCATTCTTTGTGTCTCGGGGAGCTACGGACAGTTGCTCGATTACGTGGTATTCGCGGTGCTCGTATTCTACATTCTGACGATTGCGGGATTGTTCGTGCTGCGATTCAAGCGGCCCCATGCGGAACGCCCGTACAAAGCGATCGGGTATCCGGTGCTGCCAGGAATTTACATTGTGATGGCAATTTTTATTGATATTGTGCTATTGCGTTATAAACCGCAATTTACCTGGCCGGGATTGATCATCGTTCTACTAGGAATTCCGGTGTATTATTTGTGGCGCTCGCGACGTGTTGCGGCCGAAACGCCCGTCGCATAAGGAGAGTATGGCGAGCCTGTTGGCGAAAAAACCGTTGGACAAACTTATGTCTGAGGCGGAGGAAACCGGAGAGCACTGCCTTCGGCGCGCACTCGGCCCAATGAACCTAGTTACTCTGGGCATTGGCGCGATCATCGGCGCGGGCATCTTCGTAATCACCGGGCAAGCAGCAGCACAGTTTGCCGGACCCGCGGTCGTGATCTCGTTTGTGCTGGCCGGAATCGCCTGCGCATTTGCTGGTTTGTGCTATTCCGAGTTCGCTTCGATGATCCCGGTTGCAGGGAGCGCCTATACGTACTCCTATGCCACGCTAGGTGAACTGGTGGCGTGGATCATCGGCTGGGACCTGATTCTTGAATACGCTTTCGGAGCAGCAACGGTGGCAGTTGGCTGGAGCGGACACTTACGAGCTTTTTGCCACGACATAGGTCTGAACCTGCCGGTCATGCCAAGCTCAAATTTCACTCTGCTCGGGCATGCTGTGCAGTTGAAGTACGACTACATCGGTTTCATCATCATTGGGGTAATCACCACGATTCTGGTCATCGGAATCAAAGAGTCCGCGAATTTTACGACCGCCATCGTTATTCTGAAAGTCGCTGTGGTGTGCATGTTCATTGCCTTGGCAACGGCATTTCTCTGGTCCCATGCGTGGCAGCCGAATCACTGGCATCCGTTCATTCCGCCAAATACTGGTGAGAGAGGGCACTTCGGTTGGTCGGGTATTCTGCGCGGGGCGGGCGTGGTGTTCTTTGCCTATATCGGCTTTGACGCGGTCTCAACCGCTGCCCAAGAGGCGAAGAACCCGAAAAAAGACATGCCGCTGGGGATTCTCGGTTCACTCGTCATTTGCACGGTGTTCTATATCTTGGTTTCAGGACTTCTGACTCATCTCGTTCCGTACACAAATCTGAACGTGCCAGATCCGGTGGTTATTGGAATGCGAGTCACAGGCCATCCATGGGCGACGTTCCTGGTCGAGCTTGGCGCACTCGCCGGCCTCGCTACCGTGATGCTCGTCATGCTACTCGGACAGTCGCGTGTGTTTTATTCCATGTCGCGCGATGGGCTGTTATGGCCATGGGCCAGCAAGATTCATTCTCGTTTTCGAACTCCGTATCTAAGCTCGATTGTGGTGGGCGTGTTCGTGGCAATTCTCGCCACGCTGATTCCGCTGAACGTCCTTGATGAGATGACAAGCGTCGGAACGCTTCTCGCATTTATGCTGGTCAGTGCCGGCGTGTGGGTGATGCGTCGCACGCATCCAGAAGTCAATCGTCCCTTTAGAACGCCAATGGTGCCTCTGGTTCCGATACTGTCAATTCTCTTCTCCGGAACCCTGATAGTTTCTCTCTCGTATTGGACTCAGCTTCGACTGCTGGTCTGGCTTGTGATTGGGCTAGCGATCTACTTCAGCTATGGTCGCAAGCATAGCAAGGTCCAGGCCCTGAATATTGCAGCCTCCGAGCCGAGGCCTGCGCCGACGATGGCGGATTGAAGTTCGCACATTTTCTCTTTGCACGGGCGAGACGTCCGTTCGAGGCACTCGTGCTGGTGGGCCGCTCGGGGCAGGCTCTGTGCCTCTACTACCATTCTTTTCTCTCGCAGGGCGAGTGCTCTCGATTTTCTTCTTTCCCGCTCCGCGGTTTAAGCTGATAGCTGACAGCTAGAGCTGAACGCTCCCATGAAAATTATTACTGCCGCCGAGATGCGCGAGCTTGACCGCGTGACCAGCGAGCGCTTTGGTGTGCCGTCGCTCACGCTAATGGAGAATGCTGGAACAGTGGTGGCGGACTTTGCGCTAGCGGCGCACCCGGACGCAAAAAGTTTCGGAGTGATCTGCGGGAAGGGGAACAATGGTGGGGACGGATTCGTCGCAGCACGGAAGTTGCACAAGTCAGGAAAGGACGTGCAAGTGCTGCTGCTCGGCGATCCGAAGGAGTTGAAGGGAGACGCGGCGGAGAATTTTAGAAGGCTGGCCGAGAAGTCAAAATCCTCGCCGTGCCGCAAAGGACGCGCGAAGGGTGCAACCTCATCTTCTCCCTCTTCCCACCCTTCGAAAGTCGCGAAGGGTGGGGCGCCCTCAGATTTTTTGCCCCATGCTTCAGGAGCTGAAGAGGACCAAGGAACTGCATCGTTAGATATCTACGAGCGACTGGGGTCGTCAGGATCGAAAGCGGTGTTCGAATGCGATGTTCTGATCGATGCAATTCTGGGAACGGGATTCCGTCCGCCGGTGAGCGGAGTGTATGCGACGGCGATTACAAAGATGAATGCTGCTGCGGCACCGGTTATCGCAGTGGACATTCCCTCGGGGGCGGATGCGGATGTGTTTGGTGAACAGACAGGCGCGGTGGCGCGTGCTGATGCGATTGTTACATTCACTGCGCCGCGGCCTGCGCACGTGTTCGGTAACCTGACTTCGGGACCGACGGTGATCGCCCCGATCGGATCACCCAAGGAGGCGATTCAATCGTCGTTAAAACTTAGCTTGATTACTGCAAAAGACATTGCACAATTGTTTGCGCCGCGACCACGGAATTCGAACAAGGGCATGTACGGACATGTGCTGGTAATCGGCGGATCACTCGGAAAAGCAGGCGCGGCAGCGATGGCGGGGTTCTCAGCGCTTCGGGCAGGCGCGGGGTTGGTGACGGTTGCGACGCCGAAGTCGGTGCTGGCGACGGTCGCGGGATTTCATCCGGAGCTGATGACGGAGTCGCTGGAAGAAACTGGTGATGGAACGATCTCGGTGCACGCGCTGGAAAGGCTCGAACAGCTCGCCGCGAAGAAGACCGTGCTTGCGATCGGGCCTGGGATATCTAGGAACAAAGAGAGCGCGGAAGTAGTGCAAAAGATGGTTATGGAATCTGAGATTCCGATCGTGCTGGATGCAGATGGGCTGAATGCGTTTGAGGGAAACGCAAAGGCTTTTGACCGCAGAGGGCGCGAAGGAGGCGCAGAGGTCGCCAAGAAAGGCGAAAACGCCCGGGCGGATGGCGAGAGCAACGGAACGCAGACGCTCGTCTTGACGCCCCATCCGGGGGAGATGTCGCGACTGATTGGATTGAGCACAGCGGCCATCCAGCGGGACCGGGTAAATGTCGCGCGGAATTTCGCGCAGGAGCACGGGCTGATTTTGGTCCTTAAAGGTGATCGGACAATCGTTGCGGGACCGGACGGAGAGGCGTGGGTGAATCCCACGGGCAATCCGGGGATGGCAACTGGAGGGACGGGCGATATTCTGACGGGAATTGTAGCGGGTCTTCTGGTGCAATTTCCTAAGCGCGCGTTCGAGGCGGTGATTGCAGCGGTGTATCTGCACGGGTTGGCGGGAGATGTTGCAGTCGAGAGCATGGGGGAACAGGCCCTGGTGGCAATGGACCTAGTGACCGCCATGCCGGAAGCGATGAGGCGGCTACGAGAGCAATCTCGTGAAGAGCTGGTGACGATGGGGGCCTGAAAATCGGTTCCACTTCTCGCAAAGACAGCGAGAAGTGGGGCACCCCCGATCCGAACGGACGGAAAAGGCGGGTGAAAACTGGGTGAAAATCGGAGAATAACAGCACTGAAGGCCATTGAACCCCGAGCATTGGGCTAAGGTAATCTCGCCCAGCCACGGTACCGATGCCATAGTGAAGCTGGCATGACACATTACCCTCAGATCGATACTCTCCATCGTGCTACTCGAATTCAACTTGCAACCACAAACGCTCTGGTGAAGCTAAGCGACGGGAACAAAACAAAAGCCCGTCTGGCCGCGGTTTCAATTACCGGTGGAATGCTACATCTGACGCGGGCTTTGGCTGAAGGTGATTTTGTCGAAGTTGCATTTCAGACTCGGGCGGGAAACGTACAGGGAATGGCGGAGATGCTGAATCCGGTGCGCTCGGGGCAGGGAAGCGTCCTGCAGCCGTTCCGATTCGTAGCACTGGGCGATGACGATCATCAGGCACTGCATTTGACCATTGAGTCTGAAGGCGACAGGGATTTTCTCGGGCTGCGGGCGGGAAAGAAGTAGCTCTTTTGCATTGAGCATTCAGCACGATCCAAAGAGTGCACGACTATCTCCAGAATACCGAATCACTCCGGCTATACTGCAACTGAGACAGCCATCGCCGGATGACGCGCGAATTCACCACAAAATCTGCCGAAGAGACCATCGCTCTCGGGCGGGAGCTTGCGTCTTCGCTTGCGCCCCCGAAGGTCGTTGTATTGCGCGGCGATCTGGGTGCAGGAAAGACGACGCTGGTAAAGGGAGTAGCGCAGGGTTTCAACGCGGCGGAAGAAGAGGATGTGACCAGCCCAACGTTCACTTTGATTCACGAATATCGCGGGCCGGAGACGACGGTTTATCACATTGATTTGTATCGGGTGGACACGCAGCGGGAATTGGAGACGCTTGGACTCGATGATCTGATGACGGAAAACTCAGTCCTGCTCATCGAGTGGGGAGAAAAGTTTGAGAGATTTGAGAAAGAGCGGGATATAGAGATTGCGATCGAGAGGTTGGGAGAGAGCGAGAGGAATATCTCCGTAATCATCGGCTAATTATCACAGTCGAATCCCTCACACTTTGCGCGCCCTTTTTTTCTTCCGGGTCACTTCACAACCACCATTGATCTTCTGTATTGCAACCCTGGCTCTTAAAATCCCATCACGTTGTAGCCGCAGTCCACGTAAATAGTCTCGCCGGTGATGCCGGAGCTGGCGTCGGAGGCGAGGAAGACTCCGGTTGAGCCAACTTCGTTGACATCTACGTTGCGCTTGAGGGGAGCGCGCTCGGCGTGGGCTTTGAGCATGTCGCCAAGGCCGGAGATGCCGCGCGCAGCAAGGGTTTTGATCGGCCCGGCGGAAATGGCATTCACACGAATTCTCTTTGGGCCTAAATCGCTAGCGAGGTAGCGCACCGTGCATTCAAGCGCGGCTTTGGCGACAGCCATCACGTTGTAGTGCGGCACAACTTTCTCTGCGCCGTAGTAGGTCATGGTCATGATGCTGCCCCCGTCTTCCATCAGGGGCGAGGCAGCACGAGAGACGGCGATCAGGGAATAGACACTCACGTCGTGGGCGACGCGAAAGCCTTCGCGCGTCGTGTTGATGAAGTCGTTCTTGAGTTCGTCGGGTGGAGCGAAGGCCACGCTGTGAACGAGAACGTGCAGCTTGCCGTATCGGTCTTTCAGCTGCGAGAAAACGCGGGCAATGTCATCGTCCTTGGAAACGTCGC
>QHZW01000066.1:0-2145 GCA_003224815.1 Acidobacteriota bacterium
TCTCGCCTTCCGACAGCGCAGATGCTCCTTTGTCAGTCATCACTAGAACGACTAGAACGGCTGGCGGCTGCCGGCCTAGTCGACCCGTAAATGTAATTGGAGTGGGTGGGTGCCACTCGGACGTTTCTCTGCAACTCGCCATTCCGCGAGCATTGACGTACTTCGCCCGTCGCAATGAAGGAACCGTAATCACACACTTTGCTGCATTCAGCACCGAATCTGGAATTCCATTTTGCGGATCTCGGGATATGCGCTCAAGCGCGATCGCAGCGTCGGCTAGCACGATCTTATCCGTGCCTTCCTGCTCATCCCGATGCAGACATCCTGCACAAGACAGAAGCAGTGCATATCCGGCAATCCGTCTCCACACCTATTGGCGCACTCCTGGCAACTATATTCGATTCACACGCCATGAACAGTGTTGGCCGCAATCGGTTATCAGCTTTCGATCCAGTGCTCCTTGTACTGGACATTATTAGAAGAATATTTGGCGAGATGCAGACGCCTGTCTAGTATTCGATGAAAGCACTGTTCTGTTAAGGCCAGCGCTTCCGGAGGGGTTCCGGCTCGGTTATTGCACGCTGCGGTCCAATGTTAGGGGGAACTCTTTCTGCGCTCGAGTGCTCGGCTAACAGAGGCGCGACCATCCGCAAGGCCTCTATCTCTCGGCTGATTCGGGCAAGCTCCGCTTCTTTCTCACGTAAAACTTCATTGATATCTTTCATGTTCGACTGACCTTCGGCGCGGCACCATTTCAGTGTATGCTACCGCGCTCTCCACATTACATCTTTGATGCCAGAAAGCAGTTGCCGCGGCCGTTCACACGAGAAGCCTTAACCCAGGAAACGATGGAAGACTAGTAGGACAAGCTCCACCATCAGTTCAGCGGCGGGAAGAATAAACCTTCGGGGTGGTAAACCAGAGAATTCCTTGGTGATCGAAAACCGGAGTGTGCGGATCGTCGGCGCCATCCGGCAGGGGCGGTATCTGTGCGAAGTGCGTGCCGGACAGTACTGGCGGCTGGAGAACCTGAAGTCGTTTGATGTAATAAGCTTGCCACTTACGAAATCCTCCCGCGCAGGAATAAAAATTGTGAACCGCCGCAAATTTCTTAAGACCACTGGTGCCGCCATTCCAATGACGAGCAGACTCAGCCCTCTCCTCCGATCCTCGTCGCTTTCTGCGGAAGCTGTTTCCTCCCGTCCTACGCCCGACCTCGTCGCGCTCCCACCACGTATGGCCGCGGTTGACCCGGCCACCCAGCAGTGGCAGCAGAAGATTAGGCGGGTGGGGCAGAGTAATATGACCGAGCACGACCCCGCGGTTATGAACATCGAGGAGTGGGCTGACTACTGGCATTCCGCGAAGGCGGACATCGTATTTATCAGTGTCACCGGCATTCTTGCGTTCTACCCTTCAAAAGTCAGGTTTCATCGCCATGGAAAATTCCTGAACGGGCGTGATTTCTTCGGTGAGTGTGTGGCTGCTGCGAAGAGGCGCAGCATGCGAGTGGTGGCCCGTATGAGCCCAGACCTCAACTGGGGCGATGCACTCGATGCTCATCCAGAGTGGGCCATGCGTAACCAAGATGGCTCCGTACAATTCAGCGACGAAGAACCGCGTCTTTTCAAAACATGCATGTTCACGAGCTACATGGACGACTACGTCCCGGCCATCATGCGGGAGGTCAACTCAATCTACGACGTGGACTGCTTCTACACCAATGGTTGGCCGCCCCTCGGCAGCCTGCCTGAGTGTCACTGTGAAGTCTGCAGCAAGCTCCCGCCTTCCGGCACCCCTGCATACTGGCGCGTGTTCGATGATCGCGTCTTCGAGCTCTGGCAGAAGTACGATGCCATCGCCAAAGAAAAAAACCCGAACAGCTTCTTCTTCGCCAACCTCGGCGGCAATGTTCGCGGAGGTCCCAATCTCGATCGCCTCGGCAAGATCGCCGCCTGGTTCCAGGCGGACAACCAGGGCCGCACCTATGATGACCCAGCCGTGTGGGGATGTACCTTGCAGGGGCGTGTCTGCAATGCCGTGATGGACGGTAAATTTGCTGCGAACGTCACCGCCGCCTATTCAACCGGCACAGTCACCTGGCGGAACGCCTCCAAGAACCCTGCTGAAGCTGAAATGTGGCTG
>QHZW01000066.1:2206-9104 GCA_003224815.1 Acidobacteriota bacterium
TGGGGCAAAGCACTCAGCTTCTGTACCGCGGTCCGAGCACGACACGCTCACGCGCATACATGCATGACACAGTCCAAGGCATTTACGACGCGCTCCTCAGAGGGCGTTTCGCTTTTGACTTTGTACACGAAGACCGGCTCGATCATGAGCACCTTAGCAAGTATCGCGCGCTCCTGCTGCCCAACATCGCGATGCTTAGCGAACAACAATGCAATCAAATCCGGGACTACGTTCGATCGGGCGGATCGCTCATGGCCAGCTGTGAGACCAGTCTTTATGACGAAAACCTTATCCCTCGTAACGATTTTGCACTGGCCGACGTGCTCGGCATTCACAAGGCCGGGGATGTGATCGGCACTGTGGGCAACGCGTACTACGGCCGGATCGAGCGAAAACACGAGATTCTCGAGGGCTTCAACAACACCAACTGGATCCCCGGTGCACAGAATCGCGTACCCCTAAAGCCCGTGCAGCATCCTGTGCTTACTGTAATTCCAGGATTTGTGCGCTATCCGCCGGAACTGGCTTACCCACCTATCTCGCAGAGCGATGAGCCGGCAGTTGTGCTTCGCGAAGTTGGCTCTTCCCGTGTCGCCTACTTCGCCGGAGACATCGAGCGCACCTACTGGCTTACTGGCCACGGCGATTTGCTGCGGCTGCTGCACAACACTATTCGCTGGATTACGCGTAATGAACAAATGGTGCAAGTTGAAGGCGAAGGCTTTATCGAGATGATTGGTTGGGAGACGGCGGCCGGATATGCCGTGCATCTGCTCAACTATACCAATCCCAATGCCCACCATGGATGGATGCAATCGGTCTACCCGCTCGGTCCGCAAACCGTCAGGATGAAACTCCCGCAGAGGGCGAGGGTAAAATCCGTCGAACTCCTGCGGGGCAGGCAAAGCCTACCTTTCAACCCCAGCAGCGAGATCCTGCAATTTACAATTCCGCGTGTCGAAGACTATGAGGTGGCGGCTATTACTGTTGGCTGAGTAAGCACCGACGGCCAATTTCGAGATATTTCCAGAAAGGTGAGTTAATCAAGCTGAGCTTCGGGCAGGTCTTGGGAAGCACCCTGAAGTGCGAAGAAACACGCAAAAGCCAGAATCGCGCTTGTGCTCATGTGTCCGATTCTCCTGCTTAGCTAACCATTGTGGCTTCGATGATCGAGGACGATTCACAATGTTACGTAGTAACTGATGAAATCAGGCGATAGCACGGTCGTGTTTTGCAACATCCACCCAGAAATGAGCGGGATTGTGCTGGTCATGCGGACACCCTATTTCGCAATCACGGGAGCAGACGGAACCTTCCAGATTGGCCACGTTCCTGCGGGGCACTACAAACTTGAAGTATGGTACCAGTTTGCTTCCGACTCTGACCTGGAGTCAGCTTGCCAAGATGTGGAGATCTCTTCGGAGAAGAATGTGATTGGAATGATCACATTGCATTCGTCGGACGTGGCGAAAGAACACCTCAACAAATACGGCGAGCCATACACACCAGAAAAGTCAATCTCCTATTGAGGTTTGGGTGTCGAATAACGGTTAGAGTGGACACCGCGCAGCGCCGCAGTCAGAAACGTAATCCAGACGGAGAACAAAACAGTCCAGAATCGATGTTAGGCTAGTGATTCAGGACAGCAATCCAAGCGATTAACCCGAGTAGAACAACTGTTGCGACAATCGTTAAGACAACCTCGCTGAGAAGGTCGGATTTCATCAGCTCGTCGCTTCGCATTCCTCCTCCTTTGTAGTGTTATCAGAACAGTGCGGGATTAAGCACCCGGAGAATTGGCTCGAGACATCTCTACGCGTGCGGTGTTCACGCGCCTATCGAAGGCAGCCGGACTGGCGGACCGGCAGCAAGCATTAGACGGTCTCATACACAGAAAAGGTTCGCTCTGCGGAAGTGAAAAGTGATGCCACTATTTGGCGATACAGCTTCACAGTGATGTGATTACGTGTTGTTGCGGATAGCAGCCGGTACGAAAATTAGCAATCTAAACCGGGTGCGCCGTGACAGGGTGCGGTCTTGATGATATGCAACATGCCCTTCGTCTTACCAAACATATTGGCCTGGCTCCGGTCGAAGCCATTTGCCTCGAGTGCAACCGCGTATTCAAGGTTCCGCTTACGTTACTGAGCCGCTCGAAGGACGCAATCACAAGTCTCCAACAGCAGTTTGACAGACATGAATGCAAATGTGAGGATACCGCTCCGACATCTCAGGCGAGAGCAGAACGGGGCCTACTTTGAAGGCTGCCCTCGTTGCTGCTCCATTTATCTCCGTGCCTCCGGCTGATTACGGTGGCACTGAGCTGTTCGTTGCACATCTGGCAGAAGGCCTTCAAAGCGCCGGTATCGAGACCATCGTTTATGCCAATGGCGAATCGACTGTTGGCACGGAACGTCGTTCAATCTACTCGCTCTCAGAGTGGCCAATCAAGAGCGCGGAGAAAGCCTGGCTTCGAGAACTGAATCATGAAAGCTGGGCTGTTCACGACGCGGCCAAAGGCTGCGACATCATCCATGTGCAATCTGCGCAGGCTGCCACCCTTTCGCGTTTTACTAGGCAGGCAGTTGTTTTGACTTTGCATGGTCCGCATGAGGCAGCACTCAGTGAACTTTACGCCTTTTACCCCGACGTGTATTACGTTTGCATTAGCGATGCACAGTGTAAACAGGAAGCCATGCCTCGGATGCGCACGATCCACCACGGGATTGACATAAGCCGATATAGGCTGGTCGAGAAGAAACAACAATACCTGAGCTTCATTGGTCGGATCGCGCCGATCAAAGGAACCCACCTAGCCGTCGACGTCGCAAAGCGGACTGGCATTCCACTTAAGATTGCGGGCGACATTCAACCTATCAACCGAGAGTATTTCGAAAGAAAGATCAAACCCGAGATCGATGGAAATCTTGTTGAGTATATCGGCCCTGCCGACCTCGAGGCTAAGAATGAGCTCTTGGGAAATTCAATGGCGATGTTGTTCCCGATCCAATGGAATGAACCCTTTGGCTTAGTCATGGTAGAGTCTATGGCTTGTGGTACGCCGGTCTTGGCTATGCCCGGCGGCTCGGTCCAGGAAGTCGTGCGTGACGGAGTTTCAGGTTATACGTGCCGATCGGTTCGAGAAATGGTGAAAAGGACCAAGAATTTGAACTTTGATCCGGTTGCAATCCGAAGCTACGTTGAAGAAAACTTTTCAATTGAGCGCATGGTGCGTGGATACGTCGCACTTTACAAAGAGGCAGTCGCTAAGAGCAAAATACCGGAAGCTGCTTGACCAACTCATTTGGCAACTTCGCGGCGAACAATGCGGCGCAAGGCGCGTCGATTTGGCCCCTAAACCTTAGCTCGGCGTGCTACGCTCGGCAAATGAAAAGCACCCGAATGGCCTAGCTAACTGCTCTAACGTCGTTGGACGCCAGTACATGGGTCGTCGATCGATTGCAGAGCAGAAATTCGTAGCTGATGTTAACGGGCGTATCACTAATTGAGACGAACAGCCATTGATAACAGATGGCATGAGAAGACCGGTCTCCGAACGGGATGCTGTAGGCTCCCAGGTTATCGACGTGCTTTAAGCACAAGAGATAAAGGAGACCGGCAATGAAGAAGGTTAGCACCGCAGCGCAGCAGCAGAGCAGGAGTTTTTCGGAACACAAGTTCACCATTGGTCTGGACTTGGGAGATCGCTCCAGCTGCTACTGCGTTCTGGATGAAACCGGACGGATCGTGATGGAACAAAAAAGTTTCCACCACGCCCAAGGCTCTGCAAGCGGCATTCGGAGCGATGTCGCGCAGCCGGATCGCTTTGGAGACGGGATGCATTCGCCGTGGGTCAGTCGGGTGCTGAGCGGTTTGGGGCACGAAGGGATCGTGGCGCATGTGCGCAACGTGCGTGATCGGAGAAAGTCGGCGCAAAGATGATCGGCTGGACGCGCAGCCGCTGGCGCGGATCGATCCGCAGTTGCTGTGTCCGGTGAAGCACCGCAGCGCGAAAGCGCAGGCGAATCTGATCGCTTCATGATACCTCCTGTCAAGGAAGTGCGACGAGTGTACACTCATGACTCGCAGTGATATGCCTGGGCGTCGCAACCTCGACCTTCAGAATCTCCCGTGCTTTGGTCGATGGCTCTGGATAGTCGGGGTACTGCTCGCCTCGTTCGCAGCAGCTCAAGAAAGACCTCCGAATCGGAATACAGTGACCTGGCGTGGCATCTGGATGGCGACAGCCGGGCCCACCCACTGGTTTCGAGGTCGCTGGTGGGCAAGCCTTCTTCCCTCAACGCACAACGCCGCCAACGGCTCCTGGACTCTCTTAAGCGACAGCAACCGAATCGTTCTCGAAGGCACCTGGTCGGCGAAAAAATCTTCACAAGATTGGCAAGGTACGTGGTCAGCTCGGGTCAATCGAGGAGCGCCATTGTCAGGAACGTGGTCGTCCAACGTACCAGACATCACGGCTAAGACGTTCGAGGACCTTCTCAAGGCGACGATTGATAAGCAAGTGGCTGGCTTCTGGCAAACGGGACGTATGCAGGGCAACTGGTGGCTGCAAGGACCCTAGTAGCTCTGGATGCAAGACGAAGAGCAAAAAAAGGCCCCGCTTTCGGCGGGGCCTTACAGCAATCGATCGGCTCTAGCTTGCGCGCTGCATCGGCTTATCCGTCTTAGCGAAGTCGGCTTTGGCTTCTCCGGTTGAAGACACATCGTCGGCTCCGGTGCGCTCCAGGATGTCTTTGGCTTTGCGTGTCCAATCGGAATTGTCCGAGTGGACCGAGAGCAAAACGCCGCCTTCCTTCACACGTCCTTCGTAGCGCTTGGCCTCATACTCTGGAATACCCATACCGACCAAGGCTCCGGTGATGCCACCGATTGCTCCGCCCACGCCGACTCCCGTCAGCGCGGCGACAATGGGACCGGCTGCAATAAGTGGCCCCACGCCAGGAATCGCCAATGCTCCAATACCTGCGAGCCATCCTAGACCTCCGCCAATCACCGCTCCGGTGCCCGCACCGGTAGCCGTGCCTTCGGGTGCCTTGGTGTGTTTTTCATGAGCGAAGTCTTTCGTGCCCTCGTTTTCAGGGAACAGAACGGAAATATCGGTGTTACGAAAGCCGGCCGCTTGCAGTGCGTCCACGGCCGAACCGGCACTAACTTCGTCACGATAAATTCCAAATGCTGCGGTATTTTTGCCTGCCATATGATCTCCTCTGATTTGTAAGAATAATTTTCTGACGTGCTGGCTTGCTGCTTGGCTTATTTGGCGGGAGTGACTTGTAGTTCGCTATTCACTTTGCCTTCCCCCGCTATCTGTGCCGCCTTGGACTCAATGGCCTGCTTTTCGGCATCGGTCTTCACTGCACCTTTGAGCGTGACATTGCCACTCTGCGCGATGATCTTGACGTTGTGCGCAGGGGTGGAAAGCGATTTGTCTTTCACAATGGCCCGCCGGATCTGTGCCGTGAGCTGCCGGTCAGATGTGTTTTCTTTCTGCTGGTCGGCCGTGGGTTCGTTGGGGTTGCGGTCCCGCTGGTTAACTTTGGTGTTGTCGCGGGAGCTGGGGACGCGCTGTTACTATCCTGCTGCGCCAACAGCAACCCCGCACTGCTGACGAATAACGTTGGAACGAGCAGTGCTCTCGCGATGATTTTCTTCATGTATTCACCTCTTTTTGCGTACTAAAGTTCGATGGGAAGCACGTCAGAGCGGATGGCCGGAAGTAGTATTTATCGAAAGCAGGTTAGGTTCCTCAGCGAACAAAGCCGCCCACCGCGGCTGTAGAATCCGAGAAATCTCGCAGACGATCTTCTTAATCTCAACTCTGTGAAATTGCGATATTCGGCCTTCCAACAGGATCAACCGAGTTCGTTGTTCCGGCTGGCATTATTTTGGTAATAAATATTTGACTGACTAGGAGGAAAAATGCAAACTGAAAACGCCGTCACGGGGCAATAAACTCAATGAACAGAGCCTTTGGGCGGGGTGTCTTTTAAGAATTGTTGAAGCGCCGATTCCACATTATGTGATCGCGCCACTGCGTCGCGAAGCTGAGCGAATTGTTTTCGAACGTCTCCGCTTTTCTGTTGGCGAAGTATATCGAGGTCCTTCTCCCAGTCCCCGATCTGCGGAAAGTGATCTCGATAAGTCATGATCATTGGCTTACAAGCTCGTCGCGAACCTCCGGCAGCGGCAATCTGGCGGTTTGAATGTGGGCAGACCTTCGGTGTACCGTTTGGATGGTTGCCCACAACCGAGATTTTGAAACGGCCCGACGACGAATCGCGTCTTTTCTATTATCCAACGGCCTGAATGCTACAGCCCTTAGGGATCCACTCTGGAATTAGAAATTTGTGGCGCAATGATTTGATAAAAACCGTCTATTGCGACATTCCATCAAATGCTTCGCGATGAAATAAGCACATAGATCAGCCAGTTGTATTCCCACGGAACCTTTAGAACTTCCGAAGTACATATCATCGTGAACGTACCATAACTTCGGGTCGTAATCTGGTGGCCGGATTTGACGCCTCAACTGCCTGAATGATTGCTTTAAATCGGTCTTTACCTTCTTATCGCCATCATCGGCAATCAATATCGCCAATTCATTTCCAATTTTGGAAGCTACATTTTGGGCCATCCATGCGCTGATTCCTTTTGCGCAAATACGAAAAGCAATGTCTATCGGACTTGCTGAAGCGTAATCCTGGGTTGCTAGAGAGTGAACGTTAACGGCTCCATAGATTACTGGCTCCGCTGGCTCTGCCTTGGCGACGTCGTATTCATCGTGAAAAAAGTACGCTGCTGATCTCAATCGACTTTGTTGCCAATCGAGAGCGCTAGGGGTGGAACGCCTCGTCCTGTAAGGCTTTCGTGGGTTCGG
>QHZW01000067.1 GCA_003224815.1 Acidobacteriota bacterium
TGGCGGCGCGGTACAACTCTCGACAGAAGATATTGCTGCCAACCCGGCACAGAATACTGATGACATTCTTCGCCAGGTCCCCGGCTTCTCGCTGTTCCGGCGTTCGTCAAGCCGCGTGGCCAATCCGACAAGCCAGGGTGTCTCGTTGCGCGGTGTCGGTGCGAGCGGACCCAGCAGGGCGCTCGTTTTATTCGACGGCGTACCGTTCGTTGATCCGTTCGGCGGATGGGTTTACTGGGACCGCATGCTGCGGACTGAGCTCGAATCGGTGGAGGTTGTTCGTGGCGGCGCATCGAGCCTCTACGGCAGTGACGCGCTTGGGGGCGTCGTTCAGTTTCTCAGCAGGGTGCCCGAGCGAAGTTCGCTTTCGGCAGACATCTCTTACGGCACCGAGAACACGCCTGATCTTTCGCTGTGGGCCGGCACCGCAATCTCCCGCTGGGACATGAGCGCAGCAGTGGATATGTCGCGGAGCGATGGATAC
Source organism: Acidobacteriota bacterium (assembly GCA_003224815.1). GTDB lineage: Bacteria > Acidobacteriota > Terriglobia > Terriglobales > Acidobacteriaceae > Gp1-AA145. The sequence goes on from QHZW01000067.1 coordinate 485, forward strand.
ATCCTGGTGCCCGCATCACAACGCGGCCTGGTCGACACAGAGGCAAATTCGAAGCACGCGACCGTCGATGCATCCCTGGGATATCGAATTTCCAACTCTGGTCGGGCTTTTCTGCGTGGCGGCTTCTTTGAAGAATCGCGGAGCAATGGCACGCCGGTTCAAGTAAACAGCACAGGAACAGGATTCGGCGTGGCTGGCATCAACACCGGCATTGGACCACATGACTGGATAGGAGTTCGCATATTCGGGCAAGCCCAGGGATACGATCAAAATTTTTCTGCTATCATGCCCGACCGCAGCGACGAGCACCTGACGAACCTTCAGCATGTGCCATCGCAACAAGTTGGCGGCGGTGCGCAGTGGAACCACCTGTTTCACAACCAAACGCTGATCGTTGGCGCAGACTCGCAGGAAACCATTGGCGCCAGTGACGAGCGATTGTTCTCTTCCACCAGCGGCGCTCAGTTCGCGACCAACATTGCCGGCGGACGCCAACGCGCCACCGGAGTCTTTGGCCAGGACATTTTGCGTATCGCGAGCCAGTGGACCATCATTGCCGGACTGCGATGGGATAACTGGAGCAACTTCGATGCCAGCAACGTACGTATCGCACTTCCGTCCGGCGCATTGACTGGAGGGCCGTTCATCGATCGCACTGCGACCGCGTTCAGCCCAAGAATCTCGATTCTTCGAGCACTCGGAGCCAATCGCTCAATATCGGTTTCGGGTTACCGCGCTTTTCGTGCGCCGACTTTGAACGAGTTGTACCGCAGCTTTCGGCTCGGGCCGGTCACGACACAAAGTAATGCGTTCTTGAAGGCGGAGAGATCAACCGGAGCTGAAGCCAGCTTCCGTCAGGATGCATTCAATCGAAAGTTGGAAGTGCGGGGAACGGTGTTTTGGACTGACATCGTGAATCCGGTCACAAATGTCACCATCGATCCAGTCACCCGCGAACGCCAGAATCTCGGACGCACGCGTTCAATTGGGACCGAATTCGATGTTAATTTTCGGCCGACAAGCACATTACAGTTCTCTGGTGGATATCAGTACACGCATGCGACAGTGGTGAATTCAGTGGCGGCGCTCGTCGGCTTAAATGTGCCCGAAGTTCCTCGGCATTCGCTGACCTGGGAAGCACGGTACTGGAGCCCTTCGAAGGTGATGTTAAGCGTTCAGGGCAGATACTCGAGCCTGCAATACGATGATGATTTGAATACGCTCCCGCTGAAGCAATATTTCGTTCTGGATTTCTTCGCCGGGCGCGAATTGCATCGCGGAATTACTGCGTACGTTGCCGCCGAGAATCTATTCAATCAGCGTTATGATGTGACCCTTTCGCCGCCGGCCATCACCGGAGCCAAACCGCTGGAGAATCTAGGGCCGCCTATTCTGGCAAGAATAGGAATTCGCATCGAGTTGCCATCCAATCGCTGAATCCAGGCTGCCCAATTTTCTCCCAGTAGCTTTTCAGTCTGGTGAAACTGGGAAGATGATTTTGATTATTGTTCCCCGACCCACCGTACTGCGAACCAGAATGCGCCCGCTGTGGCCCTCGACGATGCCTTTGACAATCCATAGACCGAGGCCCGTCCCCTTTTCCCCTTTCGTACTAACAAAGGGATCGAAGATGGCTGGCCGGATTGCCGGGGGAATGCCGGTGCCTGTGTCAGCAACCGTGAGACTGCACTGGCCATATCCTGTGCTTGCAGATTGAGTGTAGCGAGTCCTAATCGTTAGCTTCCCCCCTTTAGGCATGCTGTCAGCCGCGTTCACCACGAGGTTCGATAAAAGTTGCCGGAACTGGTCAGCCGAGCCCTTGATCGCGGGAAGCTGTCCAAAGCGCTTATCAACAACAACCCTCGCTTTTTCCAGCGGACGGGAGAACAAGGTCAGGGTGTCCTCTATGACCCCGTTAAGATCAAAGCTGCCGAACGTTCCTGCGTTTCGGTACAGACCAAGCATCTGCCTCACTATTCGCGTCACTCTCTCGGTTTCGCTCTTCAGCGCGTCATAAATCGGCCGGGATGCTGGATCAACCCTGTCTCTGAGTAGGTAAACCGCGTTCTTGATTGCTTCCATCGGATTGTTGATTTCGTGTGCGATCGTACCGGCCAGTTTTCCGGTGGCTGCAAACTTCTCCATTTCCATGCGCCGTTCAAGCTGAAGCCGCTCGACCTTATTCGAGTTCGAACAATCTCGAAGCACGGTCACCGTGTGAGCGCACTGCCCGCGACTGTCATAGATCTTGATCGAGTGAGCAGCGTATTCCACCTCTGACTGCAAGTTGGGATCGTAAAAACTGATCGTCTTATCCTGACATTCAAGAACGGAGAATGTGAACGCGGTGAGATATCGATCTAGTTTGGTCCGATTGGCTGCGATGCCATCTTCACCACCAGCCTTGTCCGAACCGAACAATCTCTTCGAAACTGAGTCAAGCAGAGTGACCCTTGCCGTGTGGTCCGCAACGATGACGGGATCCCCGAAGTTCTCGATCACCAGGCTAAGACGGTCACGATCCGGGCCTGAGACCGAACCTTGACCCGGATTAGTCAAACGGCTTGCCATACCCAGGAACTGATTGTAGATGCGCTGTCTTCCGAATTGGAATGCGCGACGGTTTTCGTGCATTTCAGATTTTTTCCACGGAAAGATGAGGATTGCTGCGGACGGCAGGCACTCTAAACGCGCTGTGATGCGATAGGACGGTTTTTGAGCAATTCCTCTAAGGAAGAAAGTAAGTATTGCGGATCTTCCTCCCCTTTGCGTATCCAAAGGTCGGCAATCCCCAGACTTTCATCTAGTAATTCGCCATAGGCGGACAAGATGATAATTGGCACTTTTGGATTCAGCTTGCGGATTTCGCGCGCCACCTGCATCCCGTTCATGTCCGCCATCCAATAATCCAATACAACGGCGTGAACGGACTGAGACCGGAAAACCTCCATACCGCGGGCGCCGGATTTCGCCGTTAGCACCCTGTACCCCGCTGATTCCAATACGCTTTGGCGTAGGTGGAGTGCCGTCTGCTCGTCGTCGATACAAAGAACTGTGGCAGCCTTCTTTTCCATTTCAGTGGCGAGCGCGGGCACGAACACTCCAAGGCAAAAGTTCTCCCTAGACTCGTCCAAATGCAACTGTTATTTCAATACAGTTGTTGCTGTAGAACTTTGGCTCCTGGGCCAACGGGCACTGGGGTTCGGCTTGGCAGGCTATGTTTTTGCCCGGGCCGTGGACTCGCGGACCACAATTTCCGGTTGCACCGCCACTTCGCGCTGCCAGTCGCGTTCGCCTTCAATTCGGCCAATCAGAATCTCGACCGCGATTTCGCCCATTTTCTGGAGCGGCTGGCGAATCGTGGTAAGGCTCGGATAGTGAAATGCAGCCCCTGGAATGTCGTCAAAGCCAACGACCGAAACGTCGATTGGGACGTGAAGTCCCGCCTCTTGAAATGCGCGAATCGCACCAATGGCAGAGATGTCGTTATAGGCGAAAAGCGCGGTAAAGGGCCGTTTTGTGGCAAGCAACTGTTTCCCATAGGGATATCCGAGATTGGGCGTGGAGTCGTTCGAGTCGATTTGCATGACAAACTGAGGATCCAACTCGATCTGCATCTCCCGGGCTACGTCCTGGACTGCGTTCCATCGGTATGTGGAATCGGCGCTCTGGGGGTGGCCGCGAAAAAAGGCGATCCTGCTGTGGCCCAGGTCGGTGAGGTGCTTAAGAGCTAATTCGGCTGCGTGCCGATGATCGAGCTCAATGTTGGTAACACCTTCGTTGTCCACGTGCCCGGGAATTGCGACCGCAGGCAGGGGCAATGAGTGTGCCAGATTAAAATCGACCGTAATGATTCCTTCCGCACCCCGTTGAATCAGCAGGCGAGAATACCGTTCGAACAAATCGCGATCGTGCCGATGGACTCCGGTGACAAAGAAATAATCACGCTGCCGGGCTCCGTTCTCGATGCCAGCGATAATGCTGGAGCTGTAGCCATCCCCAATTTCGTGGGCGATGACTCCGATAGTCATGGTGCGGCGTTTGCGTAGGGAACGGGCGAAATAGTTAGGACGGTAATCCAGCTTGCGTGCGGCGGCGATGATTCGGTCACGCGTCTGCTTGGGAATGTGCTTTGCTGAAGGAGCGTCGTTGAGCACAGCCGAAACTGTGCCTGCCGAGAGTCCGACGTGCGCCGCTACCGCCTTCAGTGTAACTACGTTTCCGTTCGCGGCTTCGGCTTTCTTAATCTGGGTCATTTGCGAAATTGCGCTTTTTGAGCACGTCCCGCGAGTCGGGCGGCAGGGCGCCTCATTATATACAAAGCCAGCCGGCACCACGGGATAATCTCTGAATGTACAAGGCCGAACCAGCCCGGCATCTGACGAACTGGAACAGCAGGGCTGGCACTGCAACACAGACGCAAGCATTAGTTGGGCCGGTGCATCTTCGTAGTCCGCTTGGCATCTATTTAACTGGGGCTACTATTATGGGGAACACATTTAAGACCGCATTTCTGCTGACGGCGCTCACACTCCTGCTAATGTTCCTGGGGCGCGCGTTCGGCGGTCAAAACGGCATGCTGCTGGCGTTGATCATCGCAACATTGATGAACTTCGTTTCCTACTTCTTCTCTGACAAGATTGCGCTGGCCATGTACCGGGCGCAGCCGGTCACGCGGGAACAACTGCCTCGCGCGTACTCTATTGTTGAGCGGCTTACGCAAAAGATCGGTATCCCCATGCCGAAGATTTACGTGATTCCGACCGAGTCGCCAAACGCGTTTGCGACGGGACGCAATCCAAACCATGCGTCGGTCGCCGTCACACAAGGCATTTTGAATCTGCTGAACGATGAAGAACTTGAAGGCGTGCTTGCCCATGAACTCGGGCACGTGCGCAATCGCGATATCCTGATCAGCTCGATTGCAGCAACGATTGCGGGTGCGATCACCTTTATGGCCCGCTTCGGCATGTTTTTCGGCGTAGGGGATCGCGATGAGCGCCGCGGAGGCGGGGTGGGCGCACTGCTGATGCTCATTCTCGCTCCCATTGCAGCCGTGCTGATCCAGTTGGCGGTTTCACGTTCGCGTGAATACCAGGCCGACGAAACCGGCGCGCACTTTACAGGCAATCCTTACGCATTGGCGAGCGCGCTCTCCAAGCTGGATGTCTACTCCAAACGTCTGCCGCTGCAGGCCACTCCATCTACCGCGCATCTTTTCATCATTCAGCCGTTCTTAGGGATGAACCTGATGAGCCTGTTCCAGACGCATCCGCCAATCGCTAAGCGTATCGAGCGGCTGACTGGCCGTCCGGCTGAGTTCACGCAATAGGTGAAATGGACGGACGGGCGGGATGCCCTGGCGCTCCACACTGACAACGCTCTTGGTCACCAAGGTAACCACTGCTCCGCCAAGTACGCATAGTAGAATCGGCTCCATGCCGCTTGAAACCGTGATTGCTGCGTCACATAGCGCGGTCCGCCTGGAAAACGAACTGAAGAAGGTCATTCGCGGCAAGGACGAGGTTGTCCGGCTGGTGCTGGTATCGGTGCTGGCGCGCGGTCACCTGCTCATTGAAGGCGTGCCTGGGGTCGGCAAAACAACGCTTTCCGCCGCTCTCGCACGCGCCCTGGGATGCGG
>QHZW01000068.1 GCA_003224815.1 Acidobacteriota bacterium
CAGATTCCGTCGGAGTCGATGGAGAATACGCTGCTGATTGGCGACTATCTTTTAGTCGATAAGCTGCATTTCGGACGTGATGTCTTTTGGGACAAGGTCATGCCCTATCAAAAGGTCCACCGCGGGGACATTGTGGTTTTTCATTATCCGGTGCACCCCAGCGATCATTTTGTGAAGCGCGTGGTGGCAGTCCCCGGTGATCGACTGCGCATGATCAACCGCAGAGTCTATGTGAACGGAACGCTCGCGCCGGAGCCGTATGTGCATTACTCGCGGCCGCACGATACCTTCCGCGATGAGTTCCCTAAGTTGGATATGGCAGTGGTTCCGTCGCTGACCGGGTCGTGGTGGCTGCAGATGCAAAAGCTGATTGAGGACGACCAGTTGATCGTGCCCGAAGGAAGTTACTTCGTCATGGGGGACAATCGTGACGATAGCTATGACAGCCGCTACTGGGGCTTTGTCCCGCAGGAGAACATCGTGGGACGTCCGCTGGTGATTTATTGGTCACTGCGGGCCGCTGACCCGGAGGTCGGCACGGCGACTGCCGGTGATAAACTTTACCGGTTCCTGTATGCGATGGGACATATTGTGCAAATTACGCGTTGGGACCGGACATTGCGGCTGGTGAAGTGAATTCGGCACCGGGGACAGAATATTGGCGAAGAAAGAAAAAGAAAAACCGAAGGACGAAAAGCCGAAAGAGACGACGGTTGAGTTTCTGGCATCTCTGGCCGGAGTGCTGGTAACCGGACTTTTCATCATCACTTTTGTGCTGCAGGCATTTGAGATTCCGTCATCGTCGATGGTGAAAACGCTGTTAATTGGCGACCACGTTTTCGTAAATCGAGTGCAGTTTTCTCCGAAAACATCGTGGGTTGGTCCGCTGGTTTCTTACTCGCAACCCAAGCGCGGCGACATTGTGGTTTTTCTTTCGATGGATCCGCGGACACCAGGTCTTTATATCGTGAAGCGGATCATCGGCGTCCCTGGCGACCACATTCATTTGCGCGATGGCGCAGTGTATAGAAATGGCGAAAAGCTCATCGAGCGGTACGCGCAACACGAGGGAGGACTGCCATACGATTCCTACCGCGACAATTTTCCCGCGGTGCCGCCTACGGAAGAAAGTAATGTCATTGAGGACTGGAAACTGACGATGGGCTCACATATCGAGGATGGCGATATCGTGGTGCCGCCGGACAGCTATTTTGGAATGGGCGACAACCGCGACGTGAGCCTCGACAGCCGCTATTGGGGATTTATTGCTAAAGACCACATCATCGGACGACCGATGTTCATCTACTGGTCGTTTGAGACGCCGGAAGACCAATATCAGCAGACGGAGATGAGCCAGCGTGTGTCATTCCTGGCGCATGTGGTCATCCATTTCTTCGATGAAACGCGTTGGCGGCGGACTTTAAAGCTGGTCCGATGAGACGATTTTTCAGCAGACCCGCAGTAATTGCTTTCTGCATCTTGCTGTTCCTCCTGTTCGTGGTGCGCCCCCGTGCTGGAAGATTGAGGGGCAGAGTCTCACAGTCCATCGCACAAGCGGTCGGGCGTCGCGTAGAGATTAGTTCCCTGCACCTGCGTTTTCTTCCACGGCCTGGTTTCACCCTCGATGATCTGGTGGTTCGCGATGATTCCACGTTCGGGTCGGAACCGGTGCTGCGCGCAGCCGATGTGACCGCGTGGTTGCGGGTGGGAGCGTTGTTGCACGGGCGAATTGAAATTTCCAGTTTGAGCCTAAGCAACGCCAGCGTGAACCTGAGCCGCGGCGATCAGGGCAGGTGGAACATTGAAGATCTCATTGAACGTACGTCGCACACAGCGATGGCTCCGACAGGCAATGGCAGGCAGAGTGGCGGTCCCAGTTTTCCCTACATTGAAGCGACCCATACGCGGATCAATTTCAAAGAGGGTGCGGAGAAGACGCACTTAGCACTGACGAATGCTGAATTTTCCTTGTGGCAGGAGTCACGGGACACCTGGGGCGTGCGGTTGAAGGCCGCCCCCATCCGCACTGATGCGAACCTGACGGACACAGGAGTAATAAGCATCAACGGCCAGTGGGGCCGAGCGACGAATGTTCATGAGACCCCGATCGTACTGTCATTTGAATGGAAACAAGCACAGATCGGACAGCTTTCGAAATTGATCTATGGTACGGAAAAGCAATGGCGCGGAGCGGTGGTCTTATCTGGCACTGCGGTTGGCACGCCGGAAAAGCTGAAAGTGACTGCGGCAGGATCTCTGGAAGACTTTCGGCGGCGGGATGTCCTGGGCCCGGGAACTTTGCGCCTGAGCTCGCGTTGTGAGGCTGAACTGAACCTTCCCGGACGCGAAATGGCCGAGCTTGAGTGCGCCGCTCCATCCGGAGCAGGAATGGTGGAAGTTAAGGGCGGAGCCTCAGGGCCAACATCTGATCATTTTCCGTTTTCGAAATATGATTTGTGGCTGATTGCGGACAAAGCGCCAGCGCAAGGCGTCTTGAGCCTATTACAGCAAACGAACGCCGCATTTTCCGGGGATCTGTCTGCAACTGGCGAACTGAGCGGCAGCGTGGAAATCAGCAAGGCAGGAGATGGCCAGCCACAGGGTTGGAAAGGCGGCGGATCGTTCCGGCAATTACAGATCAGTTCCGGAGACAGCGGAAATGACATTATTTTGGGTACGGTGCCGTTTAGCGTTACAGGCGAAACAAAGGATAAACATGCTCCGCCTCGGCTGATTGCGGGCGTGTACAAAAAAGGCAAGGCGACCGATTCCGAATTAGACAAGCAGCCGCAGGTGATAATTGGGCCCGTGAATCTTGCGGTTGGTAGACCTGGCGTGTTGCGGGCGCAGGCCGTGCTCCGGCGCGATGGGTACGAGGCTCAGGTGAAGGGCGACACCGGCATAAAACGATTGCTGCAACTTGCACAGATGCTGCGAATTCCTTCTCCGGCAGTCTCCGCCGATGGCGGATCAACAGTGGACCTTATGATTGCGGGAGGATGGTCGGGAACACCCATGGTAACCGGCAGCGCACAATTGCGCTCGGTCCGAGTCGAGGCGCGAGGATTAAATGCGCCAGTAGAGGTGGTGACTGCGAGCGTTGCCATCAGCAAAGACGCGGCGCACGTCACGAACCTAAGCACGACCGCTGCGGGAGCAACTCTGCATGGATGGTTGCAAATTCAGCGGCCATGCGCGTCGGCCAGCAACTGTGAATTTGAATTTAGCCTGCGGGCGCCTGAACTAAGTGCGGCAGCACTGAACTCGCTGCTAAATCCAGCGGTGGGAAGATCCTGGTACCGGATCATCTCCCTAACGACGAGACAGCCACCATTTCTGCTGCAAGCACGAGGGAGCGGCAAGATCGCGATTGATCGACTGACGCTTGGAAAAACAGATTGTTCGCGCTTTTCCGCCGATCTGAAGCTGGACGCCGGCGAGATCACGCTGGCAAATATCCAAGGCGAAGTTCTAGGCGGTCGTGCAAGCGGCCGCTGGAAGGCCGATTTTACAAAGAAGCCACCCCAATACAGCGGCGATGGAACTTTGGGCGGAGGTGCACTGGCACAGGTTGCGGAACTGATGCACGACGGCTGGATCGAGGGAACTGGAAACGTTCAGTATGAATTTACGTCGAAAGGCTGGGCGATCAGCGACCTCGTTGATTCGGCAGACTTGAAGGCGGCATTTACGGTTAATGATGGCGCGTTTCCACATGTCGTTCTTGGGAGCAGTCACTCAGGACCGCTACGGGGCGCTGAGTTCTCAGGCAATCTGCGTTTGCAGGATGGCAAATTTTCATTTGAAGATGCAAAACTTGAAAGCGCGACGGGAGTTTATAAGGTCAGCGGGACGGCGTTATTGAAGGGGAACCTGGATCTGAAGCTTTCGGACGAAACCAGTGCTGCGTATAACCTTAGCGGCACGTTGGCGAAGACCCGGGTAACGCCGATCCCAATTGCTCAAGCTGAACTGAAGCCGTGAAGCCAATCCTTTCTCTCCTGCTAAGTGCGGTGCTGTTGTGTTGCGTCGTTGCTCTCGCAACGCCATCTGGCAAAGCTAAACCCACTCCATCGCTTCAACAGAAAATCGCCTACATTGAGGCCAACGGGAGGGCGGCGCATCCCGATCCAACTCCAACGGTGCTGACCGAAGACGAAGTTAACGTATATCTTGCCTCGGGAGACCTGAAGATGCCCGCGGGCGTAAAGTCGGTGCACCTCCGCGGGGAAGACGGGCAGATCACTGGCACGGCGCAGGTTGATTTCGACCAGGTGCGGGCCGGAGCGCATTCGTCGAATCCGCTACTGTCGTTGTTCAGCGGCGTGCACGATGTTGAGGTGGCAACGCGTGCTTACGGAGAGGGCGGATTTGGTTACGTACACGTGGATTCAGTGTCGCTGGATGGAGTGGAAGTGCCGAGGTTTGTGCTGCAATTATTCGTTGAAAAATATTTAACGCCGCGATATCCGGAGATTGGGCTGGATTCAAAGTTCAAGCTTTCCGATCGCATTGATTCAGCGCAGGTGGGTGAGCACAAGGTTACGCTAATCCAGAAATAGTTCCGAAATCTGCCGGGAAGGCTGGCTACATCTAGCCTCACAGCATTGTGCTATGTTGGACGATTCGCCAATGGAGATGCCATGCCGCGGTACGAATATAGGAACATCGGGCCAACACCGGGAGCTGAGAAGGTGTTCCTGGACTGGATTGGGCAACTGGACTCTGAATTCGCCAACCCTGATCCTGAACATCGTAGCGACGTAGTTCGCGACGCGCTGCATGGGTTGTACGCTCTGAATGAAAGCGGCGGTCTCGCACGACAGTCGTTACTTCATTCGCTGGATCCGCGAAACGCAAGCCTGGAGCCGGAATATTACGGCGATGTCGATGCCGCGAAGTATGCAGAACGTAAACCGCTGATCTGGTTCTGGATGATGTACGACCGTTCTCCGATTGGACTGAATCACTGGCTCGGATTTCGCGTGCGGGCGATGCTGGCGAAACATGTGTTCAAGCATTGCGGCAAGAACGTCAAGATCTTTCATGGCGTTGAGGTTTCATTCGGATACAACTTGACGGTTGAGGACAACTGCACCATTCACAAATACGTACTTCTCGACGACCGCGGAGAACTGATCATCCACGAAGGCAGCTCAATTTCGGATTATGCCAATGTGTACACGCATTCCCACGACCTCAATGATGGCATGATCATTACCAACCACAAGACGGAACTTGGACCGAAGGCCCGCGTGACATATCACGCAAATTGTGGCGGGCATCCCGGCGAAGACGATCAAAGTTAAAACGATTGCGCCGGGGCAAGGCAAATAGCAGAGGGTCGTGGGCGGGCCCGAAGGGCCGCTCCTACACAGACGTACCACATGTTAGTATCGACAGCAAGCAGGAATGAACCTCGAACAATCTTCAACTTTCTTCCAGAACATTCCCTCGTTGTTCGGGACCAGCGTTCGTGAAAATGGCCACGGCAGTGTGAGGTCATGACTCCAATCCATAGTCAACGCAAGCGGGTTTTGAGCGGGATGCGCTCGACCGGCAAGTTGCACCTTGGCAATTATGTGGGAGCACTACAAAATTGGGTCGGCATGCAGGACCAATATGAATGTTATTTTTTCATCGCCGACTGGCATGCGCTGACTACCGACTACGCGGACACTTCGCAGGTGAAGCAGAATTCGGTGGAGGTGTGCCTCGATTGGCTGGCCGCTGGACTTGATCCCGAACGTTCGGTGATCTTTATTCAATCGCATGTGCCGCAGCATGCGGAACTGCATCTGCTGCTTTCGATGATCACCCCACTCGGGTGGCTTGAGCGCGTACCGACCTACAAAGAGCAGCGTGAAAACATTGCCGAAAAAGATTTGGGTACGTATGGATTTCTGGGATATCCGGTACTGCAGTCGGCTGACATTCTGATCTACAAAGGGGATTTCGTGCCGGTCGGCGAAGATCAAGTTGCGCACGTCGAACTGACGAGGGAGATCGCCAGACGGTTCAATCAGTTTTACAAGCTGCGGAGCAAGGAGGTTTTTCCGGAGCCACAGGCGCTGAAAACCAAGGCCGCGAAACTTCCAGGCACGGATGGCCGCAAGATGTCCAAGTCGTATGGGAACACGATTTTGCTGACTGATGCCGAGCCGGTCGTGCGTCAGAAGCTGAAGACGATGGTGACCGATCCGGCGCGCGTACGGCGAACCGATCCTGGCAATCCTGATGTTTGCCCGGTGGGTGATTTGCACAAGATCTTCAGCGACACCGAGACCAATGCCAAGGTGGATGTGGGTTGTCGCTCGGCCGGGATCGGCTGCATTGAGTGTAAAAGCTGGGCGGCGGATTCGCTGGTGCGCATCTTGAGTCCCATGCAGGAGCGGCGGAAAAAATATGAGCAGAACCCGCGACTGGCTTGGGATATCCTTGAGGCTGGTTCAGAGCGGGCGCGGAAAGTCGCGTCTGCGACCATGAATGAAGTGCGCGACGCGATGAAGATGTCGCTGGAATTTGAGGCACCGGGAAGCGCACAGGGAGCGAAGTAGGGGATGGCACAGGAAGCGCGAATTCGGGTTGAGGAAGATCAAACGCCGGAGCCTGTCGCAACAGACGCGAGCCGCGCCGCGCAACCAAGTTCGGGTTCCGCCGCACGGCCAGGGACGCCCGCGCCTTCATCAAGGAAGGAAAGCGACTTCCCTTTTGCGGTCAGCGTGTCTGACGTCTATGAAGGTCCACTCGATCTCCTGCTTGACCTCATCCGCAAGCAGGACATTGATATCTACGACATTCCGATTGCAAAGATCACAGCGCAGTATCTCGCGTATGTCGAGAAGTTACGCGAGCTGGACGTGAATGTTGCGGCCGATTTCATCTACATGGCTGCCGTCCTCATTCACATCAAGTCGAAGATGCTCTTGCCACGTAACCCGGCAGCGAGTTCGGAAGAGCAGGATGATCCGCGTGCCGAACTCGTCAATCGGCTGATCGAGCACGAAAAGTTTAAATCCGCGGCGCAGATGCTTTTACAGAAGCAGCAGATTGAAGACGCGGTCAGGTCCAATCCGGCGATTCGCGAATTCATGGAAGCGGAAGGGACCGAGCCAGAGTTCGCCGCTGATGTTATCGACCTGGTAAAGACCTTCCAGCAGGTGCTTGAGAGGGTGCGTTCGCGGCCAATCATCCAGGTGGATGAAGAGACAGTTTCGGTGAGCCAGATGGTTGGGTATCTGCGGCGGCGGTTGTCGCTCGAAGACCGCCCTATTCGTCTGAAGCAAATGCTTTCGACGGTGCAATCCCGGCAGGCGCTGGTGTGCTTGTTTCTCGCGATGCTAGAGTTGGTGCGGCTCCAGGCCATCCAATTACGCCAAGACAAACTGTTCGGCGAGATTCTGGTGCGCAAGCACGAGCAGTTTGATGAAGTGATGAAGGAGCAGGCCGCGGTGAGAGATGATTGGAAGTAGCGGCTGTGTGCCGTCCCTCCGGGACTCGGTCGTTTGTCTTGCTTACCCAGGACTGCCGTCCTGGGCTCACGTATGCCGGCCCGCCGGGCCTGCGTACGCGGTAGCTGACGAGTTCGGTGCAACACAGAGGTTGTTAGTTCGTCGATTGGGTTCGATTGCAGTTCCATTGCAGCATCTAGAAGCAGGCCCGGAGGACCGGGACATCTTAGCCCAGGGCGTAAGCCCTGGGTACATCGCCTGGAACAACTGAGTTCCGGAGGGACGACACCTCACACATGAGTCTCAAGGCAAAAATTGAAGCCATCATTTACGCGGCGGAGTCGCCGATCACCCTCGACCAGATTATTGAACTGGTCAAGGATTCCGTGGGCACGGAGAACGATGCCGAATTGCGCTCGCAGGTGCGGGCAGCAATCGAGGAACTTACTGCCGATTATTCGGCTGAAAGCCACGGCATCGAGTTGCGGCAGATTGCGGGCGGATATCGAATGTCCACCAAGCCTGAACAGCACGACGTGGTGCGCGCGTTCGCCAAGAGCCTGAAGCCGCCAATCCGTCTATCCCTTCCCGCCCTTGAAACTTTGGCGGTGATCGCTTACAAACAGCCGGTTACGGTGCCGGAGATCAGCGAAATCCGCGGCGTAGATTCGAACGGAGTAATTGCTACGCTGCTCGACCGTAAACTGATTACGACCTCAGGCCGGAAAGACGTAGTCGGCCGGCCGATTCTATACAAGACAACCAAAGAATTTCTGCTGCGCTTTGGATTAAAAGACGTCAACGAACTGCCCAGCATGGAGGAGTTTGAGAAGTTAGTGGCGGAGTCGTTCCAGAGCGATCTGCTGCCGGCGGAAGAGGCGCAACCGAATGCGCCAGCCGAAACAACCGGCAACGAGTCAGAGCCGGAGCAAGTCGAGGCTGAGAAGACTGCATAAGCGCAGATTTTAGATCCGTTCATCTTACCCTAACCAATTGCCCCTTTAGGGCGTACCAGCAACAGACTAGAAAGAGAAAGCCAAGGATCAGGAAATGCAGCCAGAGGCTTGAATGCTCATAGTGCCCCAACCACTACGGCACAAACGCCGCAACTCCAGCTTTTAGTTGAATCGGAAAATCGCAATATCGCGTCGGTTGCTGAGGGGCAAAGTGATGGACCCATAGATCAACGACAAAACACGATAATAAATTTGCGAATAGAAGCAGAGTTGCCACGATCACTACTCGCGGCGTTTGCTCTTTAAACTCGAATCGTCTGGCCGCACCCGGCATTTCCGCGCGGTCTCCTTAAACAGCTTGATAAGACGCGGTTGTGCCGTAGAATGCAAGATTACTCTGGTAAATTCCTCCGTGTTCCTTTCTCCTCTCTGTGGTAAACGAAGGCGGAAACCACAGAGGAACACCCCCAATCCTCTGATAAGCTTTTCACGGATGCCCTCTGAACGTCTACAAAAGATTATTGCCGCTGCTGGGATCGCCTCGCGGCGCAAAGCCGAACAAATGATTACTTCCGGGCTGGTGTCGGTCAATGGGCAGATCGTGACTGAACTCGGTACGAAAGCCGATCCTGAACAAGATCACATTCGGGTTAATGGCAAACTGCTGCATGAAGCCGAGCGGCACATTTATCTTCTGATGAATAAACCCAAGGGATATGTCACGACGGCACGCGATCCCGAGGGCCGGCCGACAGTAATGGATTTGTTACGCGGAATTCGCGCTCGCGTATATCCCGTGGGACGCCTCGATTACGCGAGCGAAGGGCTGTTATTGCTGACCAATGATGGCGATCTGGCGTATCGGCTGATGAAGGCGGCTTCGCACGTTCCGAAAGTGTATGTAGTGAAAGTTGCAGGAAAGCCCGATGCGGCCGGAATTGAGAAGTTGCGTCGGGGGTTGATGATTTCGGCGGAAAGCAGCTTTCTTGCACCTAAAGGCCCTCGGAATCAGGTCGCGCAAGGTCGCACAGGCGAGGTCGCTCGTGCCTCAAAAGATCGAGGCCGCAAAATCGAGCGGCGGGTGAAGACTGCGCCTGCGAAGGTGCGGATTGTGCGCGAGGCTGAGAATCCCTGGTATGAACTGACGCTCATGGAAGGCAAGAACCGACAGATCCGACGCATGTTTGAGGAGATCGGCCATCACGTAGAAAAGATAAAACGGGTGCGCTACGGACCGTTGAGCCTGGATATACCCCCGGGAGAATTCCGTCGGTTGAGCATGGGCGAAGTTGAGAAACTGAAAGCCGCCGCAGGGTCGGAGCGCGAACCACGTACTTTGACGAGTAAGGGTTTTAACCGCAAAGGACGCACAGCGCGCAAAGAAAACCGCTGAGCTACTTTGATCCCGATAGAAGCCTGGGGAGTTAGTCGTTCTACCGGAGTTTCTGTGAGCACGTTTAGCGAATATCGTGAGCGCACGGGCGAGGACCCTTTGGACTTCACTCAGGGCAGACGCCCGCGCCTCCAGACAATATATCGTCGGACAGGAATCTCCGACCCACACGAGCAATGACCGATTTCGAACAGTTCGTACCAGAACATATTCGCAAGCTGGCGGAAGCCGGAAATTCCAAGCCCCTGAATCAAGGCGGAAAAATAGTCAGCAAGGGCGGCAGCAGCGAAGACCCAGTCGCGCTCAATCTCAACGAAAATCCCTTTGGACCTTCGCCGCGTGCGCTCGAGGTTCTACATGCGGCTATCGGCCAGACGCATCGTTATCCGGAAATTCAAGCGACCGACTTGCACGAGGAGCTCGCTGCGTTCCACGGAGTGCGGCGCGAGCAGGTTCTGGTCACAGCGGGAGCCACGGAACTTTTATGCATGATTGCAAGGGCTTTGCTTGGGCCGGGGTTGAATGCGGTCACCAGCGCCAAATCATTCATCGTTTACAAGCTGGCGACGCAGGTTACGGAAGGAAAGCTGATCGAAGTCCCGACTCGCGAAAACGGCTATGATCCCGAAGCGATTGCGCGTGCGATTGATGCGAACACGCGTATCGTCTTCATCGCCAACCCGAACAATCCGACAGGGACGATGCTTGCGGCGGATGAGGTTGATGATTTCGTTGACGGCTTGCCTGACCATGTGTTGGTCGTGCTGGATGAGGCGTACGGTGATTTTGCGGAGGCGTTTGCACGGAAGCGCCGAGCCGCGTATTCGCATGCTTTCGATTACATTCGTGCGGACAAGAATGTCATCCTGCTAAAGACATTTTCGAAGGCGCACGGACTCGCCGGTTTGAGGATTGGCTATGGCATAGGACCGGCGCGATTGGTCTCGCTGTTTGCGCCCCTGCGCGTGATTTTTTCTGTTTCTTCGGTGGGCCAGGCGGCGGCATTGGCGGCATTGCGAGATGCGGAGCACATTCGACGGGCGGTCGAGAACAACACTGAACAGGCGGAGGCACTTTCTGCGGGGTTGCAGGAGGTTGCCTTTCCTGTCGCACAAACCTGGACGAATTTTCTTTATTGCGATGTAGGGCAGGATGCGGCGGATTTTGCGGAGCGACTCCGAGAACGCGGTGCGATCGTTCAGCCACTGGGACTGTGGGGCGCGCCGAATGCGATCCGGGTGAGCATTGGAACGCCGGAGCAAAATCGGTTGCTCCTTCATGCACTGAGCAATTTGTCTGCAACGCATCGCGAGGACCGTTGAAACCTTAATTTTTCGCGCACAAAATGTTTACACTACGGTTACAAATCTTGACGAAAGGCACCTGCACTTGAACATAGGCTTAGTGCCTGGTGTCCGAGAAGCGCGGAACTGCCCCCAAACATGACCGGAACGGCGTATTACTTTTCGGCTTCATTGTCGTCATATGTGTGCTTTGTATTGTCCTCTCGGCGCAAATATCCGCACGGGAAGCCAGGCATGCGCGCCGTGCCATGCAGAAAAGTTCGCATCGCAGATCAGGACGTCTATGGCACGAGCGGCGACACGTGCGGCTGAATCTGAGCAACTGAAGTCGCATCCGAAGCTCGCCGCGAACTTCGGCGCGTACGGTTACGAGCTTTTGACTGCAAACGGCAAAGCAGCGCTTTCCGTGAGCGATGGGTCGCATACGACCACTAAGGACCTGCTCTGGGCAGTTGGCGACGGGCGATTCGGGCAGACTTATCTTTACCGCGATCATTCGGGCTTCTATGAAAGCCAGTTGAGCTTTTACACACGCGAAAATGGGCTGGCCACTACGACTGGACACATGGATCCGCGAACGCTGGGAGCGGCAGCGGGTGGACTGACCACCTCGGTGATGATCCGGCAATGCTTTGGCTGTCACTTCACAGCGTCGACCACCGAAGACCAGTTTCGTCCTGATGACGCGATACCGGGCCTGGGCTGCGAAGCGTGCCATGGACCGGGATTGCAACATGTTGTCCTGAATACCACACAGAGAGACGAGGCTCCAGGCGGCGATCAGCTTGTTATGAATCCAGCAAAACTCAGCCCCGCAGATTCGGTTGATTTTTGCGACGCTTGCCATCGCACAACAGCCGACGCCCAGTTGCAAGAACTAGTAAAGGGCGGAGTCAATAATGTGCGATTGCAGCCTTATAGGTTGCAAAAGAGTAAGTGCTGGGACACTGGAGACGCGCGGATTACGTGCATGGCCTGCCACGATCCAAGTAGTGAGTGATGCGGGGCTCTATGATGCGAAGTGCCTGGCGTGCCACTCATCGAAGTCGAACACCAAGGCCAATGTTGCACATTCTGCGCCGGCGTGCCGAGTCGGAACGAAGAATTGCGTCAGCTGTCACATGGAAAAGATCGACGTGCCGGGAACATATGCTACATTCACCGACCACTGGATACGCGTGGTGAAAAAGGGCGCACAGTATCCAGAGTAGCCTCTGTCTCAGAATTGAAAACTACAGCCGTTTACAACTGGCTCATCTTTGCGAGGAATTCGGAGTTCGCCTGCGTCTTGGCTAGACGCTCGATAAGCAGTTCCATCGCTTCCACGGGAGATAGTGGGTTCAGCACCTTGCGCAGTACCCAGATGCGGGCCAGATCGTCTTTCGGGATCAACAGCTCTTCTTTTCGCGTGCCGGAGCGCTGAATATCGATGGCCGGGAAGGTGCGCTTATCCACCAGCTTTCGGTCGAGAATGATTTCCGAGTTGCCGGTACCTTTGAATTCTTCAAAGATCACGTCGTCCATGCGGGAACCGGTGTCAATCAGCGCGGTGGCAATGATAGTCAGCGAACCACCTTCTTCAATGTTGCGAGCCGATCCGAAGAAACGTTTTGGGCGCTGAAGGGCGTTCGAGTCAACGCCGCCGGAGAGAACTTTACCACTGGGGGGAACGATAGTGTTGTAGGCACGAGCGAGACGAGTGATCGAGTCAAGAAGAATGACGACGTCGCGTTTGTGCTCGACCAGACGCTTGGCTTTTTCGATCACCATTTCGGCGACCTGCACGTGACGGGCGACGGGCTCATCAAAAGTCGAAGAAATGACTTCGCCTTTGACCGAACGCTGCATGTCAGTGACTTCTTCCGGGCGCTCGTCGATGAGCAGAACCATCAGCACGACTTCTGGATGATTGGTTGTGATCGAGTTCGCAACATTCTGCAGCAGCATTGTTTTACCGGCGCGCGGCGGAGAAACGATCAGTCCACGCTGGCCTTTGCCGAGTGGCGTCAGGAGATCCATCACACGCGCACTGATGTTCTCGCGCACGGTCTCGAGCTTGATGCGCTCCTGCGGATAAAGCGGCGTCAGGTTATCAAAGAGAATCTTATTGCGCGCTTCCTCAGGAGACTCGAAGTTAACGGCTTCGATCTTCACCAGCGCGAAGTATTTCTCGCCTTCGTGCGGCGGCCGTACCTGGCCACTGATGGTGTCGCCGGTTTTCAGGTCAAACTTGCGAATCTGTGAGGGCGAAACGTAAATGTCGTCGGGGCCAGGGAGATAGTTGTAGTCCGGCGAACGCAGAAATCCGTAGCCGTCAGGCAGAATTTCGAGCACGCCTTCGGCGAAGATGTGGCCTTCTTTTTCGCTTTGCGCCTGGAGGATTTTGAAAATCAGGTCTTGCTTGCGCATGCCGCTGGCGCCGGGGAGGTCGAGCGACCGGGCAATCTTGGTCAATTCGGTTATGTTCTTTTCTTTGAGTTCTGCAATGGTCATTAGCTCACCTGCGAGGAGATAGGAATCAAGGCGGGTAGTTATAAGTATTTAAAGGGGATTTGATGAAACAAGGCAGGAGGGGCGGGACTGGGTTAAGCAGC